>JADYYE010000047.1 GCA_020853815.1 Phycisphaerales bacterium | reverse complement strand
GCAGAATCCAGGCGGCCAACGCACCGCCTCGAAGTGCCGGGTGAGCAGCACGACTTGCATCCTTGCGGGCCGCCCGGTTGCGGGAGCCCGCCGTCGGCCGCCCGAGTGTCGGCGCGCTCCACGGGGCACGCCGGCATGCCATCCGCGCCCGCCGACGAACAACGCGAGAGCCGCAACGACCGCGACGCCGCGAGCGACATCGCCGCGCGCCGAGGTGGCGGCCCGCTATCTTGCCGCGTGCTGCAGCGCCCGCAGGGCGTAGGCCGTGATGAGCACCTTGTTGTCCTCCAGCCAGCGGTCGTCGACCGATCGGAACGAACCATCCGCGTCCTGCAGGGTTGCGAGCTTGGCGACCAGGTCGGCGCGCCAGTTGCGACGGGACTCCGCGCCGTCGGGCGCGACCACGAGCAGCGTCTCCTGGCCGTATGCCTGGAGCGCCGGCGCGAACACATTGTAATAATAATATAATCCGTCCGTGCCGACGCCCGGGTTCTCGTCCAGGGTGTAGTTCCGCGACACCCAGTCCTTCACCGCGAGCACGCGGGGGTCGCTCTTGGACAGCCCCGCGTAGAGGTAGCTCTTGAAGCCGGCGTACGACACCGTGCCGTACGCGCGCAGGCGGCTCACGCCCTGCCACGCATCGATCCGGCGCACCGAGATCGCGGGCTTGTCGCCCAGGACATCCGCGAACGCGCCGGCGATCACGGCGCGGAACTTCTCCGTGTCCGTGACGGGAGCGCGGACCGTGAGATCGCGCGAGCTCTTGCCGTCGCCCGACGGGCCGAGCACGAGCATGTATCCCTCGGCCAGCGCGGGCTCGCTCCTGGCCGCGGCGTCCAGGCGCGTGCCGGCGTCCTGGCGCGTCATGGGGCTCTTGACGCTCGCGTCGAGCGTGAACGTCGCCTCGCACCCGGGCGGCCCGGACTGGCTCTCCACGATCTCTCCCGCGAAGCTCTGGCCCTGGCCCACCGAGTCCTTGTTGACCGCGGTCGCGTAGATGAACCCGCCCTGCGTCGACCCCTTGGCGTAGGGCTGGTCGTTGACCTTTGTGCCGTCGGGCGTGGACTCGATCATCTGCATGCGCTGCAGGAAGACGATGGCGCGCTGGAAGGCGGGGTCGGCCTCGGGGACGCCGGCCTCGCGGAGCGCTTCGAGGGCAAAGTGGGTGTTGGAGACATCGGGGCGTCCGCGGTTGCCGTAACCCCACCCGCCGTAGAAGGGGTGCTCGGGGCCCACGGGCGTCGCGGCCTCGGGCCCGCCCGCGCCGGCGAGGGCCGCCTCGCCGAACTGGATCTGCTTGAGGAACTCGGCGGCGCGTCCGGCGGCGTCCCTGGCCCGGGGCGTGTCGATCTTCGCCAGGGCCGCGGCGCAGATCGCGGTATTATAACTTGGCAATATTCTATCATATATACCGCCGTCGGGCTGCTGGTATCTGATGATGAAGCCGACGGCCCGCGCGATCGCGTCGTCCTTGGCGCTCGCGCGGGGCTCGCTCACCAGCCCCGCCAGCGCCAGCCCGCTGATGGCGGGGTACACCGGCCCGCCCTTGGTGGCGTCGCTGGGGACGCTCCATCCGCCCGAGGCGTCCTGCTGGGTGCGCAGCCATGCGGCGGCCTTGACGGCCATGGCCCGCGCCTGCTCGCGCGGATCGCTCGATCGGGCGACGCCCGATGCGCCGGCGCTCGCCTCGCCCTGTGCGCGCGCGAACGGGGGGACACATGCCATCACGACTCCGACCAGCAATGAAGCAATCAGCCTTTTCATCGGGGTGCTCCTTTGGCGACGCGTTCGGCGTAGAGGATACACGAGGCCGCCACCGCCGCCGCGGTTTCCACCCGCATCACGTGCTGACCAAACGTCGCAATCTGCACCCCGGCGTCCCGTGCTGATTGCAGCTCGCGCTCGGACCAGTCGCCCTGGGGCCCGATGAGGAGCGTGATCTCGTCCGCGCCGGTCGCGCGGTACTCGCCGCCGCTGATGTGCGCGACGACGCGGGCCGACACTCGCGAGCCCACGCCCAGCGGGGCGGGCTCACGCAGCACATCATCGAACGATTGCTCGGGTTCGATCGTGAGCGACCATGCGCGGCCGCACTGCTTGCTCGCCTCGCCGGCGATGCGTGCCAGGCGATCGAGGCGGTGCTCGCTGGGATCGACGCTGGCGTGCTGGCTGCGCAGCATGGCCCACGACGCCGCCCCGACCTGGGAGAGCTGGTCGACGAGCATCTCGAAGCGTTCGCCCTTGGGGACGCCGGTCAACACATGGAGGGCGGGGCGCGGGCGTGGCTCGCGCTCGGTTCGCTCGATCGCGACTTCGATCTCCCAGCCCTGCTTGCCGAGCTTTCGTGTCTGGCGGATGGCGCCCAGGGCGCGCGTGCCGCGGCCGTCGAGAAGCTCGATGCGGTCACCCGCGCCCAGGCGCTTGACGCGCAGGGCGTGGTGGGCCTCTTCGCCGCCGATGACGGCGGACTGTTCCGGGATGGAATCGAGCAGGACGCGATGGAGTGACATCGCGTGGAGCTTATCAGGCCGGGAATACCCCTCGGGGATCGGCCTGATTTGCGTGAGAAAGGGGTGTGATTTGAGGCGTACGTCCCTGTCGTGCCGGGCTTGCTTGAGTTATCGTGCTGCCGGGTCGATGAGGCTTTGGTGCGCTCATGAGCAAGCATGACTCCAACCCGAAACGCGATCCGCTCGACGAGAACGTCGACGAGCTCTTGGCCCAGATGGCCGCGGGAAAGGTCATCACGGATGAGGGCGCCGTGAGCGTCGAAGAGGTCGAGGCCCGCAAGCCCAAGCCGTCTTTTGCGGGGACGGAGCTTTTGGACGACGGCCAACCCGTTCCGAAGAAGACCGAGCCGCCGCCCATTGCGCACGATGCTCCCCTCGCCGACGGCGGGGTTGGGGCGGATGCCATCGACGCCACGCGGGTGGAACCATCGGCCGAGCCGGTCTTGCCGGACGACCCGATCTCGGATTCCGGCGTGGCGAGCGCCGATGACCGGGATGGTCCGGTTTCCGAATCGGGCGCGCCAGAAGCGCAAGAAGCGGCCGGTGCGTCTAGGGCCAATCCATTAGAGGACCGGGTGAACACAGGGGAAGACCAAACTTCGACCCCGGAGAATGACTTGGGGCAAATCCCTGTTGATTCGATCAACTCGGCAGAATCTGCCGCCGATGGAGGTGGTCCTGAGGCGGCCACGGTTGACGCGCCGGACGGAACGGAGCCGTCCGACGTCGAAGCTGCGGTTGCGTCCGCGGAGGAAGCGGACGGGCCTGGGGCGGGAGAGCCATTGCCGGAGCTGGCGGATCAATTGGACAGCCTTCTGTCGGGCGCGAACGCGGCCGGACAAGGGGCTGGCGAGGAACTGGCGGTCGAGTCGCTTGAAATGGAAGCGACAGACGCCGATTCCGGCGAGTCCAAGGACGCGGGCGGCACGATCGAGTCGCTGAACGCGGAGCTGGAGGCGGCGGCGGCCAAGGTCGACGGCGGCGAGAGCAGCGCCGACGCGCCGGGCACCGAGCATGAAGAAGAGCGGGCCAATGCTGAGACGGCCGCGATCGAGGATCGCGAACCGTCGACTCAGGGCGTCGCGGCCACGCGGGAGACTTCCGCGCCGGTCGCGCAGCCGGCGGCGCCGGTCTCAAAGGCTGCGGCTGAGGCGGCGGCGGTGTCGGCCGCGCCGGTGGCGGTTGAGGCGAAGGGGCCGAGCGCGCTGGCGAAGCTGAAATCGAAGGTTGGGGCGGCGGCGGGGAGTGCGGCGTTGTCGGCGTTGGCGCTGGCGTCGTCGCCATTGAAGAATGCAAGCGGCGGCACGCGCGACACGATCGGCTGGGTGGGCCTGTGGACGGCGTTCCTGGGCGTGTGCGTGTGGTTTTATGTGCTGGTGCTGCACACGCCGGCGCCGGCGTTTGTTCCGGCGGCGGCGATCCACGTGGTGGAAAACGCGGAAGAGGGCGGCGAGGGAGGCGGTCACGGCGAGAAGAAGCCGGAGAAGAAAGAGGGCGGGCACGAGAAGGCCGCGGCCAAGCCGGCGGCGAAACCCGCGCCCAAGTCCGGCGGGCACGAAGCACCGGGTGGTGGGCATGAAAAGGCCAAGCCCGCGGCGAAGCCGGCGTCGAAACCCGCGAAGAAGGCCGACGGGCACGCCGCGCCGAGCGGGCACTGAGCGGTATCGTTTCTTCGTGAGACACGGGTGACGTTGCGACCATCGGCGATGGCAAATGGAACCTCTGAACAATTCGAGTTCAGCCGCGAGGTCCGCTTCCAGTCGGCTGAAAAACCGCCTCGGAGAGGCGGGCCACCAAATACTCAGAGGTTCCAAATGGCGCCCATGAGTTGAGTCCGCACTCGGTCCGGGTGTTGGCGCGTCGTGGCCTGCGATAAATGCCGCGAGCGAGCCATGAACAGGATCAATAGACATAACAGTCTACAATTAGGCGCACCGCGACTCCGCCGGCGGCGGGTGTGTGATCGCATCCGGCGCGGTCGCGTGGAGCTTGCACGCCAGGAGCGCGAATCGACGGGAAGATGATTCCGTCAATCATTCGGCAAATCAGGCCTGGAACGGGTCGTGAAGCGGGAGCGTGGGGTGCCTGAATTCATGGAAGCGGCGTCGCGGCCGCCCGAGTTGGCCGTGTTTTCGATCGCAACGTGTTCGCCGTGTGATTGCACGATGGACGTATCCGCGCTGGGAGCGAGCGTGCGCGTCGGGCCGGCCTTTCTTCAACGCGTGGAATCGGGGCGTGGGGTTGAGACGGGGCGCGGGAAGTGTGTATACTCGTAGACATTCGGATCGACTTGTCCGAAACAGATCGGGTGAGGCCGCTCGGCCCCGGACCCCGATCAGCGAGTTTCGGGCGGGAGCATCAGGGGTCCTGTTCAGCGAGGTCCACATGAAACTCGCGGTGTTGCGGGAAACGGCGGCGGGCGAACGACGGGTGGCGCTGGTGCCGGAGTCGGTCAAGAAGCTCACCGCCGCGGGGTTCTCCGTCTGCGTCGAGGCGGGCGCGGGCGAGAGCGCGTACTTCAGCGATGAGCTGTACACGGCGGCGGGCGCGACGATCGAGCAGACGCCGGCCAAGGTGATCGAGGGCGCGGGGATGGTGCTGAAGATCGGCATCCCGACCACGGACGGCCCGCGGAACGAGATCGATCTCCTGCAATCGGGGCAGATGCTGCTGGGCTCGTTGATGCCGACGCGGAATCCGCGGGTGATCCTGGCCTTGGCAGAGCGCGGCGTGACGGCGTTCTCGACCGACGCGATCCCGCGCACCACGCGGGCCCAGGCGATGGACACGCTGTCGTCGATGGCGAACATCGTGGGGTACAAGGGCATCCTCTTGGGCGCGATCGAATTGGCGAAGTACTGCCCGATGTTCATGACGGCGGCGGGGACGATCTTCCCGGCCAAGATCTTCGTGATCGGCGCGGGCGTGGCGGGGCTGCAGGCGATCGCGACGGGCAAGCGTCTGGGCGGGCAGATGTTCGCGACGGACGTGCGCCCGGAGGTGAAAGAGCAGATCGAGAGCGTGGGGGCCAAGTACGTCGGGATCGAGCTGGCGCAGAGCGCGTCGGCGGGCGGCGGCTATGCCAAGGAGCTCTCGGCGGAGGACAAGGCAAAGCAGCGCGAGATGCTGGTGCAGCAGTGCGCGGTGTCGGACATGGTGGTGACGACGGCGCTGATCGGCGGGGTGTTTGCGCCCAAGCTGATCACGGCGGAGATGGTGCGGAAGATGAAGCCGGGCTCGGTGATCGTCGACCTGGCGGCGGAGGGCGGCGGGAACTGCGAGCTGACCAAGCCGGGGACGACGGTGGAGGACAGCCACGTGAAGATCCTCGGGCCGCTGAACATCCCGTCGAGCATGCCGAGCGACGCGAGCACGCTGTGGTCGCGGAACATGCTGAACTTCCTGATGGCGTTCTGGAAGGACAAGAAGTTCAACCTGGACATGAGCGACGACATTCTGAAGGGCGCGGCGGTCGCGCACGCGGGCGAGGTGACGCACGCCAAGACGAAGGAACTACTCCAGACCGCGGCGGTTTAGCCGGGTTGGATTATCGAGGAGCCACCGATGCTTCTTCCGGTCGTAGGTCAGGTGATTGGGGCGCTGGGCGCGCAGGCGGCGGAGCAGGCCGTCCAGGGCGCGGGCCAAGTTGCGGACGGGGTTGGCGGCGCGCACGCGGTGCAGCCGCTCGACTTTGTGTCGATGCTGTTCGCGTTCATGCTGGCGACGTTCATCGGGATCGGGGTGATCCGGCGGGTGTCGCGTCTGTTGCACACGCCGCTGATGTCGCTGACCAACGCGATCTCGGCGATCGCGGTGGTGGGCTCGATCATGATCGCGGGCGGTGAGCACTACCCGACGTGGGTTCGGGTGATGGGCGCGTGCGCGTTGTTCGCGTCGATGACGAACATCATCTCGGGCTTCATGATCACCGACCGCATGCTGAAGATGTTCCATGCGGCGCCGGAGGGACAGGCCAAATGACAACGCTGACATCGATCTCTGACACGATCTCGGCCACGCTGGCGGCGGGCTGGTCGTTGCCCAACATGAAGGACATCATCGAGCTGGCCTACATGATCTCGGCCGGCCTCTTCATTTTCTCGCTGCACTGGATGAGCGATCCCAAGACGGCGCGGCGCGGCGTGTTCGCGGGCGTGGCGGCGATGGCGATGGCGGTGCTGTTCACGTGGGCCAAGCCGGACGTGACGCGGCATCTTTGGATCATCATCCCGCTGGCGCTGTCGGTGTGGCCGGGCATCTGGCTGGCGAACGTGCCGCTGACGGCGGTCCCGCAGCGAACGGCGTTGTCGCACGCGTTCGGCGGGTTGGCGGCGGGCCTGGTGGGAACGGCGAAGTTTCTGTACTGGTTCCACAACGAGCCGGAGATGCTGACCAGCTTCCGGGTGGCGGCGATCGTGCTCGAGGTTCTGCTGGGCTATCTGACGCTGACGGGCTCGGTGATCGCGGCGGCGAAGCTGCAGGAGGTCAAGTGGATCCCGCAGCGGCCGTGGGTGTATCCGGGTCAGAACATCGTCAACCTGATCGCGTTCGGGGTGGCGGTGGTGGGCGGGGCGGTGCTGATCGTGCAGCCGACGGCGGCGTACGCGCCGTACATCTTCTTCGGGATCGTGTTCCTGGCGTTGAACTTCGGCTGGATGCTGGTGATGCCGATCGGCGGGGCGGACATGCCGACGGTGATCGCGATCCTGAACGCCTACGCGGGATTGGCCGCGGTGGCGATGGGGTTCGTGCTGGACAACAAGCTCTTGATCGTGGCGGGCGCGCTGGACGGTTCGTCGGGCCTGATCCTGTCGATCATCATGTGCAAGGCGATGAACCGTTCGTTCTCGAACGTGCTGTTCGGGGCGTTCGGGCAGGTGCAGGCCAAGGCGGCGGGCGGCGAGCAGAAGAGCTACAAGCCCGAGACGCCGGAGGACGCCGCGGCGATGATGGGCCAGGCGGGCCTGGTGGTGGTGGTGCCGGGGTACGGCATGGCGGTGGCGCAGGCGCAGCACAAGGTGCGCGAGCTGTACGACCAGCTGAAGAAGAAGGGGGTGGACGTGAAGTTTGCGATCCATCCGGTGGCGGGTCGCATGCCGGGGCACATGAACGTGCTGCTGGCCGAGGCGGAGATTCCGTACACGGACCTTCTGGAGATGGACGACATCAACCAGGACATGCCTGTGTGCGACGTGTGCCTGGTGCTGGGGGCCAACGACGTGGTGAACCCGGCGGCGCGGTACGACAAGAACAGCCCGATCTATGGGATGCCGATCATCGACGCGGACAAGGCGCGGATGGTGTACGCCGTCAAGCGCAGCAAGAACCCGGGCTTTGCGGGCATCGACAACGAGCTCTACTTCCTGGACAAGACGCGGATGTTGTTCGGCGATGCGAAGGCGGTGGTCGGCGAGCTGGTGAAGAACCTGGCGCCGAGCGCGTCGATGCATTGAACGCGGATGGATGACGCGCCCCGCGGGCCGATGCGGAGCTCCGTTCGAGCTTCGCCTCGGCCCGTGGTCTTTGGGGGAGGAAGAGAAGAAGAGACGGAGAGACGATGTGAAGAGACGAGATGAGAAGAGGTGGTCGAGTGGTCGGGTGGTCAAGTGGTTGGGTGAACACACCTTGGTGCGTGGTCTTGCAGATGCGAGTGCGCGTTCGGCGTGAAGAAGACCGCGCGGCACGAAAGGGAGATCGGTGCGCCACACGGTCGGACGCCTGGTGCCGTTCTTCGGACTCGGGCTTCTGAAGCCAAGCGAAGGGTGTGAAGTCGCGGCGCCGCGGATGCGGGCGGGCGGGGTTTATCACTTTTTGGACTGCGGCGGGCGCGAATCTCCCAGCGGTGAGAATGTCCGTCAATTGAACAACTGTAAGTGCCTGTCGCCACGGGTTTTCGACCGATGCCGGCCGGGAACTGCGTGGCACGACTGTTGCACTTTGTTTGGACGTGCGGGCTCAGAGTGCGCTTTTTGCGCCGGGCCCGTTCTGGGCTGGTCGGCGTGAACGCGAGGAGCGCGGATCGCGGCGGCGGGCGTACGGGGCGACGCATGGCGCTCAACACGATTCAAACGGGGTTCCTGGGGGCACGGGTGACTGGATGGCTGGCGGCGCTGGTGGTTGCGATGGCGGCCGGGGGGTCGTCGGCTCAGGGGGTTGACACGGCGGAGCGCGACGCGGCGAATCGTCGCTGTCTTCGATGCCACGGGCAGGAAAAGATCGGAACGCTGGGACCGGGCGAGCGGCGGTCGATGGTGGGAACGCTCTTGGACCCCAACGACACTTCGCAGGCGTTCCCGGAAAAGCCGGGGGACGCGGCGCTGCTGAAGGGGGACGAACCGGCGACGCGTCCGGGCTTGTTCGTGGCGCATGAGGCGCTGGCGGGGAGCGTTCACCGCGAGAACAAGTGCGTGGATTGCCACGAGGACGCGGCCAAGCTGCCGCACGAACCGAAGCTGAACACCAAGACGTGCGCGGCGTCGTGCCACACCAAGGCGGCGGAGGCGTTCCCGTCGGGCGCGCACTACGAGGCGTTGAAGAAGGGTGATCCGCTGGCGCCGACGTGCGCGTCGTGCCACGGCGGGCACCGGATCGTGGCGGTGAGCGACACCAAGAGCCCGCAGCACCGGCTGAACAGCATCTTTTTGTGCGCCGAGTGCCACGAGAAGCACCTGAAGGACACGCCGAGCGGCTACGTGCCTCGCAAGCACATCGAGGCGTACTTGCACAGCGCGCACGGGAAGGCGATCGCGCAATCGGGGCTGGTGGCGGCGCCGACGTGCGCCGACTGCCACAGCGCCCACGCGGTGCATCCGGTCAGCGACCCGCGGTCTCCCGTCAACCACGCGAACGTGTACGAGACGTGCGGACGCTGCCATGTCGGCATCCTGAATATCTACAAGCAGAGCTACCACGGGCAGCTGGCGGCGGAGGGAAAGAAAGAAGCGCCGGTGTGTACGGACTGCCACACGGCCCACGAGATCATCCAGCCGGACCAGGTCGCGTTCAAGCTGGCCAGCGGCGATCGGTGCGGCAAGTGCCACGAGGACCGCATCGAGCACTACCGCGAGACGTTCCACGGCAAGGCGCTGGAGCTGGGCCTGCCGAAGGTGGCGGCGTGCTATGACTGCCACGGGCACCACGACATCGTGCCGATCAAGGACCCCAAGAGCCGCCTGTTCGGCGACGCCAAGCTGAAGACCTGCCAGCAGTGCCACCCGACGGCGACGGCGAAGTTCACCGACTACATCGCGCACGCCGACCACACCAACCGCGAGCTCTACCCGACGCTGTACTGGACCTTCATCTTCATGACGATGATCGTGGTGGGCACGTTCCTGTTCTTCGGGGCGCACACGATCTTGTGGCTGGCTCGTTCGGCGTACATCTATGTGCGCGACCGCCAGGCGTTCAAGAAGATCAAGGCGGCGTGCGCCAAGGACCCCGAGCACTTCGTCCGCTTCAAGCCGTTCGATCGGTTCCTGCATGTGCTGGTGATGACGAGCTTTCTGCTCTTGGTCGCGACGGGCATGCCGCTGAAGTTTTATTACACCGCATGGGCGCACGAGGTGATGAAGTGGATCGGGGGCGTGGAGGCGGCGGCGCAGCTGCACCGGCTGGGGGCGGTCATCACGTTCGCGTACTTCACGCTGCACATCGGGAGTCTCTTCCGTCGCGGTTATGTGAACCGGGCGCAGTTCAAGGACGCGGCCAAGGGGAGGGTGACGATCAAGCGGGTGGTGGGCGTGGTGTTCGGGCCTGATCTGCCGTACCCGCACGTGCAGGACGTGAAGGACTGGTGGGCGCATCAGAAGTGGTTCTTCGGCAAGGGCCCGCAGCCGCAGTTCGACAAGTGGACGTACTGGGAGAAGTTCGACTACCTCGCGGTGTTCTGGGGCGTGGCGATGATCGGGGTTTCGGGGCTGGTGATGTGGTTCCCGGAGACGTTCACGCGGTTCCTGCCGGGGTGGGTCATCAACGTGGCGCTCATCATCCACAGCGACGAGGCGTTGCTCGCCGCGGGGTTCATCTTCGCGTTCCACTTCTTCAACGTTCACTTCCGCCCGGAGAAGTTCCCGATCGATTCGGTGATCTTCTCGGGTCGGATCAGCAAGACCGAGATGCTGCACGAGCGGAAGCGCTGGTACGACCGGCTGGTGGCGGCGGGGCGGCTGGACAGCATCCGATCGAGCGACGAATGGACGCAGTGGCGCAAGGTCATCCACCCGCTGGGGTTCATCGCGTTCGGGCTGGGGCTGATCCTCCTGGTGCTCATCGTCTACGCGATGTCGTCGCGACTCTTGGCGGCGCCCTGACGGGGCGCGAGCGCGGCGGCGGGCCTCAACACTCTCAATCGGCGGGCGACCCATGAAGACGAGCCAGACCAGAGCGACGACGAGCGACGAGGCGGAAGGGCGGCGCGTCAGGACGATCGCGCGTGCCGGGCTGTGGGCCTGTTGGCGAGCGCCGGCCAGCTCGGTGATGAAGGGAGTGTTGGCGGGTGCGATTTTGTGGCTGGCGGCGCCCGCGGCGGCCCAGAACACGCCGGCGAACCCGACCTCGGATCGCCGGTGCCTGCAGTGCCACGGGCAGACGGCGATCGGCGAGCTTGGCCCGGCGGAGCGGCGTTCGATGGTGGGGACGCGGCTTGAGAACGACGCGGCGGTGATCGCGCCGACGACGCCGGCGAACGTGGCGGGTCTGACGGGAAAGGAGCCGGCCAAGCGCGCGGGGCTGCATGTGAAGGCGGACGCGTTGGCGGGCGGGCCTCACGCGGAATTGCGGTGCATCGAGTGCCACGAGGACGCGGCGGTGCTGCCGCACGCGCCGACCCTGGAGAAGGCGACGTGCGCGACCAAGTGCCACAGCGCGGAGTACACGGAGTACATGGGGAGCTCGCACCACGAGGCGCTGGAGGCCAAGGACCCGCTGGCGCCGACGTGCGCGTCGTGCCACGGCGGGCACGACATTCTGAAGGTGGCGGATCGTCGCGCGGGATCGAACAAGCTCAACTCGCTGCACCTGTGCGGCGACTGCCACGCCAAGCACGCGCCGACGCCAACGTCGAAGGACCCCAAGGGACGGATCGAGACGTACCTGGGGTCGACGCACGCGCGGGCGATCGACAAGGCGGGGCTTCCGATGGCGGCGACGTGCGCTGATTGTCACGGGGCGCACGGCGTCAAGCCGTCGAAGGACCCGTCGTCGAAGGTGCATCGCGGGAACGTGCCGCAGACCTGCGGGCGTTGCCACGTCGGGATCATGGAGGTGTACGAGAAGAGCGTGCACGGGATGAAGAACGCGCGGAAGCCGGGCGGGGCGGCGGTGTGCACGGACTGTCACACGGCGCACGGGATCTCGGTGGAGGCCGGGTCGGGGTTCATGCAGGACATCATCGACGAGTGCGGGCGTTGCCACGACAGCCCGGACGCGGCGCAGGGGCGTCCCGGGACGTACTACCAGACGTACGTGGAGAGCTACCACGGTCAGGTGACGAAGCTGGGCGGGGAGCGGGCGGCGCGGTGCTCGGACTGCCACGGCGCGCACGACATCCTGCCGCTGAAGGATCCGGCGTCGAAGGTGGCGAAGGAGAATCTCGTTCAGACGTGCGCGGCGTGCCACCCGGGGGCCAACGGGAGCTTCGTGCAGTTCGACCCGCACGCGAACTTCCGCGACTCCAAGAACTATCCGGTGCTCCACGGGGTGTGGCTGTACTTCATGGTGATGATGAGCGCCGTGTTCACGTTCTTCGGGATTCACACGATCCTGTGGTTCTACCGCGCGCGGCGCGAGCGTGCCCGCCTGGGCGCCCACCACAACCACGCCGAGACGCACATCACGCGCTTCACGTTCGTCGATCGCGTCAATCACGCGCTGGTGGCGATCACGTTCTTCGGGCTGACGGCGACGGGGATCCCGCTCATCTTCAGCGAGCAGGGGTGGGCGCGGACGATGGCGACGCTGATGGGGGGCGTGGAGGCGGCGGGGCTGTGGCACCGCTTCTTTGCGATCCTGCTCATGCTGAACTTCGCGCTGCACTTTGCGGTGCTGGGGCGTCGGTTCATGACGCGGACGGTGCCGGTGATGGAGTGGGTGTTCGGGCCCAACTCGATGGCGCCGCGCTGGAAGGACGCCAAGGACATCATGGGGATGTTCGCGTGGTTCCTGTTCCGCAAGCGTCCGCCGCGGCTGGATCGCTGGACCTATTGGGAGAAGTTCGACTACTGGGCCGAGGTGGGCGGCTCGATGATCATCGGCGGATCGGGGCTTCTCTTGTGGTTCCCGGAGTTGGCGTCGAAGATCATGCCGGGCTGGCTCTTCAACGTGGCGATGATCGTTCACGGCTACGAGGCGCTCCTGGCGATCGGCTTCATCTTCACGATCCACTTCTTCAATGCGCACCTGCGCCCGGGCACGTTCCCGGTCGACCCGGTGATCTTCACGGGCACGATGCCCGAGGACGAGCTGAAGCACACCCGCCCGGAGGAGTACGAGCGGCTGGTCAAGAGCGGGAAGCTGGAGGCCCTGCGCGTCAAGGCGCCGGACCCCGGCAAGCGCCCGGTGATCCTCTTCATCGCGATCGCGTCGGTGGGGTTCGGGCTCCTGCTCTTGGCGCTCATCCTGATCGGCGGCCTGACGTAAACGGAGATCCACATGCGCCCGATGCGGGCCATTTCGCTGCGAGTTCACGCGATCTACCGGGCCAGGCCCCGGCTGGTGATCACGCTCGCCGCGCTGGTGGGCGCGGGCGCGATCGCGGGGCTGGGCTGGTGGAAGTTCCGCGCCGGGCCGGCGGCGGTCGCGCCCCAGGCTGACGCGTCGCATCTGGGCGGGTCGGCGGCGATGCAGGAGAAGCCGCTGATCGTTCCGGCGGCGACGCCCGCGCCGCGTCCCACGAAGGTGGTGACGTTCGCGGACGGGTGCGTGACCGCGGAGTGTCACGCGATGCGGGGCGCGACGCCCTGGCTGCACACGCCGATCGCGCGCGGGGAGTGCGCGTCGTGCCACGCGCCCGACACGGGTGGGCATGTGTACCCGCTGGCTCGCGGGCGGAGCGAGCTGTGCTCGTCGTGCCACGACACGCGCTGGCACACGCCGGTGCAGCACGCGGCGATGACGGACGACGCGTGCCTGGAGTGCCACGATCCGCACGCGGCGCTGACGAACGACCTGCTCCGGGCCAGGACGGTGCGCGACACCTGCTCGGCGTGCCACCCGCGGAGCGAGGGGCTGGTGACGCACACGCCCTACGCCGACGATGCGTGCGAGCTGTGCCACAACTCGCACGGATCGGACCGGCGCGGGCTGTTGCGGACGGCGACGCTGGAGGACAACTGCCGCTCGTGCCATGTGGCGGCGGCGGACCGGACGCAGACCAGCCCGCACTCCCACGCGAAGGTGGAGAGCTCGTGCCTGGCGTGCCACGCGCCGCACACGGCGTCGCACAAGGGGATGCTGGCGGCGGAGGCGCGGGAGCTGTGCGTGTCGTGCCACAGGGAGATCGGCGAGACGATCACGGGCGCGACGGTGTCGCACGACGCGGTGCTGAAGGGCGAGCGGTGTGCGCGCTGCCACGACCCGCACGGGTCGGATCATCCGAACATGCTGCGGGCCGATCAGGCGTCGATCTGCGTGTCGTGCCACGACAAGGAAGTGAAGGCCGCGGACGGGCGGACGGTGGCGTCGATGGCGGGGCTGGCCGATCGGGTGGCGGCGCACGACGTGGCGGGGCATCAGGAGTGCGCGGGGTGCCACAGCGTTCACGGCGGGAGCCACGCGCGCCTGCTCAAGGGCGTGGCGCAGGAGGTTCCGATGGGCCCGTACGACGCGCGGAACTTCTCGTTGTGCTTCTCGTGCCACGATTCGCTTTTGGCGAGCTTACCGGGCGCGACGGAGTTCCGCGACGGGGAGCGGAACTTGCACGCGGTGCACCTGAATCCGAGCGACGGGAAGTCGCGTGGGTGCGCTTCGTGCCACGCGGTCCACGCGGTGGGCGAGCCGCGTCTCATCGCCAAGGTCATCAACTTCGAGGGCTCGGGGTGGAACATGCCCATGGACTTCACGCTGCGGGAAGACGGCGGGAGTTGCGGGGGGGCGTGCCACGAGCCGCTGCGCTACAGCCGCCTGCCGGGCGGGACCGGCGACAAGCTCAAGGGAGGTAGCAAGTGAACGCACGCACGTCATGGGTTGTTCTGGCGGCGTTGCTGGGCGCGGCGAGCCTGGGGTCGCCGGCGATGTCGCAGGTGCGGAATCCCACGCTGGACAAGACGGGCTCGACCGCCCAGCCCCCCACCACCGAGACGCCGCGTGAGGGGTGCGTGACGGCGGAGTGCCACCCGGGGATCAAGAACCGCCCGAACCTGCACGGGCCGATCCTGGTGAACGGATGCGACGCGTGCCATGTGCTGACCGACCCCGCGACGCACGCCTTCAAGCCGGCGCGCGACCGCCACGACACCTGCACGCTGTGCCACGCGCCGGAGAAGACCGAGGGGCTGTTCGCGCACGATCCATTCGCCAAGGGGGAGTGCCTGGGGTGCCACGACCCGCACGGCGGGACGAGCCCGCGCTTCCTACGCGGCGAGCACTACGCGGATTCGTGCGCCGCGTGCCACAAGGACATCACGGGGGCGCACGACCGCGTGCACGGGCCGGCGTCGATCGGGGCGTGCGGCGCGTGCCACCAGCCGCACACGTCGAAGTTCCCCAAGCTGCTGAACCACGAGGGGCGCGACCTGTGCCTGAAGTGCCACGTGCGGGTGGGGATGGAGATCGACACCAAGTCGGTGGTCCACGCGCCGGTGCTGGGCGATTGCCGCGTGTGCCATGATCCGCACGCGACCGACGAACCGGGGCTGTTGCTCTCGGCGCCGGCGAAGCTGTGCACGGAATGCCACCAGGACATCGCGCACACGATGGGGAGCGCGACCACGCAGCACGCGGCGGTGACGACCAAGCGCGGCTGCACCAACTGCCACTTCGCGCACGCGGGCGACCAGGCCTCGCTGCTGAAGGATGAGCCCAAGAACCTGTGCTTTGAGTGCCACAACCAGCCGATCGCGATGGCGGACGGGACCAAGCTCGTCAACATGAAGAAGGTGATCGAGACGGGCAAGAGCCTGCACGGCGCGCTCACGCAGCGCGGGTGCGTGGAGTGCCACGACATCCACGGCGGGGACCACAAGCGCCTGCTCAACGACGAGTATCCCTCCGACATGTACTACCCGTTCAGCGAGAACAGCTACGCGCTGTGCTTCAGCTGCCACGATCGGCACCTGGTGCTGGATCAGAAGACGACGGGCGCGACGGGCTTCCGCAACGGCGACATGAACCTGCACTTCGTCCACGTCAACCGCGACAAGAAGGGGCGCTCCTGCCGCGTGTGCCATGACGCCCACGCCGTGTCGAGCACGCAGCACATCCGCGACGCGGTGCCGTACGGCCCGGCGGGGTGGAAGCTCCCGCTGAAGTATCAGGCGAACGCGGAGGGCGGGAGCTGCGGCGGGGCGTGCCACGCGCCCTTGGAATACAACCGCGTCAATCCCGTGACGTATCCGGCGCGCAAGCCGGGCGAGGACTGGAAGGGCGAGGGGCTGATCCCCGGCGTTCGCGCGATCCCGCCCGACGCCGACGAGACGCCCACGCCCACGCCCACGCGAGATGAGAAGTCGAAGGAACCACCCAAGAAGTAACCCCACGACCGGCGCGGCCAGGCCGCGGCACGAAGGAGAGTTTCCATGAATGCTCACAACCCCATGTCCCGAGTTCTGGCGGCGGCGCTGCTGTCGGCGTCGATCGCGTTCGCGGCGTCCGCGGACGACCTGCGCAACGTGAAGCGCGGCGAACTGGTGCCGTCGTGCAAGCTGGCGGCGATCGACGGCACGGTGATCGACAGCGAGGCGATGAAGGGTTCGGTCGTCGTCTACGTGTGCCTGTCGGCCGAGCAAAGGCGTTCGGAGCAGGCGGCGGCGGACTCGCAGCAGGTGGTCGCGGCGCTCTCGGGCGAGCCCGTGAAGCTCGTACACCTGACGGCGGACGTGGTGCAGCGGGCGTACTTCGAGAAGCTGCGCCAGGAGAAGGGCATCACCGCGAGCCTGGCCTTCGACGCCGACCGCGCGTTCTATGGCAAGCTCGGGCTCATCGCCTTCCCCACCACCATCATCGTGAACAAGGAAGGGAAGCTCGGCAACGTGATCTCGCTGCACGGGAACGACTACAAGACGCTGCTGGACGCGCACGTCCGCCACGCGCTGGGCAAGATCGACGACAAGCAGCTCCGGGAGATGCTGGCCGCCAAGCCGACGGAGAAGTCGTCGCCCAAGAGCGCGGCGTCGGCGCACCGCTCTTTGGCGCGTCTGATGCGCGAGAAGGGCCAGCTCGATCAGGCCAAGGCGGAGTTGAAGAAAGGCCTGGCGCTCAACGCCGACGACCGCGAGGCGATGCTTGACCTCGCGGAGCTCTCGATCATGACCAAGGAGTACGACGAGGCGGACGCGATGGTGGAGAAGGTGCTGGCGGTTCAGTCGGACCATCGACGGGCCAAGCAGATCAAGGGGGCGGCGCTGTTCAAGCGCGGGCGGCTCGACGAGGCCGAGAAGCTGCTGAACGAGGCGCTGGACCTGAACCCCAGCCCGGAGCTGTGCCACTACTACCTGGGCGAGATCGCGGAGCAGCGCGGGCGGAAGGACGAGGCGCTGTCGCACTACCGCGAGGCGTTGAAGCGGTTCGTGCATGACACGCCGCCCGCGGGCGCGGCGACCCCGACCGAGAAGCCCGCCGAACAGCCCGCCCCGAAGAAGTGATCGAGGCTGATTCGAACCAGAACGGCGCGCTGGACCGCCGGGTCTGACTTCCGCGAGAGTTCGGGCGACGCACAAGGAGCGTTGGTTTCAACCCGGGCTCACGAGACACACGCCCGCGTCGGAGAGACGCGGGGCCCCGGGAGGCGCCCGATCAACGGGCGGCATTGGGTTCGGGGCGAATGGCGTTTTCTCTCCAAGGCCGCACGGTTTCCCCTTCCGGGGGCCGTGCGGCTTTCATTTTGCGAGGGGGTATCGGGCGGGAAAATTGGCCGGGAAGCACGCGATGCGCCGCGTTGCAACGAAAACGCCCCCGACAAGGTGCCGGAGGCGTTTTGAAGCGAGGCGGACGGGACTCGAACCCGCAACCACCGGATCGACAGTCCGGTACTCTAACCAATTGAGCTACCGCCCCTTCGACCACCCCCGCCGGTCGCCCGGCGTGGGCAGAGAGTGAATGTAGACCGCTCCGGGCCGCTGTCAAGTGCCGCCGGAGGTGCGGAATCAGTCCCCCGCGGCACACCCGGTACGACCCGAACCAGCCCCCCCATTCGACCCCTGCGACGCGCTGGCCGCAACACCTGCTCGGACTCGGCCCGGATCACAGGCCCGCCGGCCCGGCTCGAGCCCCATCCGCGGCGCCCGATCGATCCACGGCCCGGGCGGTGAGTCCGACCCGCGGGCGACGGCCGAGAACCAGGCTCGGGCTCAATACGAGAAGTTCGCGTTGGGATCGGTGGAGCCGGGGGCCGTGCCGCCAGCATTGCCGCTGACCGCGCCCGCGGTTGTCGCGTTCACGACCAGGATGACGTTGCCGGCGACAACATCCCAGTTGGTGGAGTTGCCGCTGCATGTGTTCCTGATGATGACGCTGCCGATCGTGTCAACGTCGATGCCCCGCGCGTTGACCATGCAGTTGTTCCGTTCGATCCTGCAGTCGGAGCCGGTGGTGTGAATCCCGGCGGCCACGTTGAAGGCGCACTGGTTGTTTTCAACGATTGCGCCGGCTCCAACCCTGATGCCGTCTCCCGCGTTCTCGTGCGCGGTGCAGTCGAGAATGGTCACATAGCCGGCGCCGGCGGATTCGATTCCGTCACCGCCATTGTCATGAGAATCGCACCCCGACACGACCCCGGCGGCGGCCAGATTGATCCCATCGATCGTGTTGCGATAGGCGACGCAGTTCTTGATGACCCCAGCCAACTGGAGCACGATCCCGCTCAGCGTGCTCCCTGAGACAATGCAACTCTCAACAACTCCCACGTTCTCAATCGAAATGCCGTTGCCGAGAACCGACTGGACGACGCAGTCCCGCACCACGGCCCGAGTGTCCATGTAAATTCCGTCGCCGCTGCAGGAGGTAACGTGAACGCGCTCGACCCTGGCGCCCAGCACCGTGGACGCGGTCCCCATGTCGATGCCTTCATCGCCCCATCCCGAGATCGTGCCGTTCTCGATGGCGACACGAGCGATGGAGGAACTGGAGCCGATCCCGTCAAGCGAGCCTGCGACGCCGACGAGGGCGAATCCGTTGAGATCGATGGTCACGCTGTTGGCCGCGACCTCGATGCCGTGCTTGCCGCTGGCGCCCGTGATGCTGCCGGTGAGGTAGTACGAGCCGGGCTGGGTGATCTTGAACACGCTGTCGGCGTCGCCGGGTGTGTTGGTCGCGTTGATCGCGATCCGGGGTTCGACCTCGGTGAGCGTCTTGTAGGTCGAACTCACCGCGCCCGCCGGCGGATTGAGAGGACCCGCCACCAGGAGCACCGCACCGAAGGCCGAACCAAGCACCGCCGCCGATACAATCGCCACGCGTTTCATCCCGAATCCTCCGTCGCGCCAAGGTACGGCACCCGCCGCTCCGGAATTACTCTATCTCACGCCGGGACGATTCCAAAGGCGAATTACCGCGGGTGTCGCGAGAGTCGCACGCGCGGCACCCCGCGGCACGCGGTGCGGCGAGCAATTGAGCGATTCCCCCTATGCGAGGTCGATGAGGGACCGCCGCGGATTTGCGTCGAAAGACGGCGACGGGAGCATCGATTGACCTCCGACACCCGCCGTTCGCGATCTCGCACGGTCGGCGCGCGAGCGCATGGGATCAGGTCTCGACCCGCGCGCCGGGGCGCAAGGGTGGCGGCTCAAATGCAAGTCCGACTGCGTTTCCGCGGCCGGTGCATCGGACGTTGCGATTCGGAGGAGAGCCACACCGGAGCCAAGTGGTCGCCGGCGTCACCTGCGACGTGATCGGCGACGCGATCGGCGGTGCGATCGGCTCTTCTGCGCGCGTTCAGTTCTGCTTCGCGATCTCGATCTGGCCGGCTGTCTGCGGCTCGAAGGGGTTGCCGCCCTTGCCGACGTGGGCCGCGGCCTGCCACATGATCGCGCACGCGGCGGTGAGAAACGCGACGGCGATGAACGCCATGGCCGTGAAAATGTCGGGCGACGCGGCGCGCTTGGCGCGGCCACCCGGAAGCTGCATCCCGAACTGACTCATATCGAGAGCTCCTATCCCGAGCGGACTTAGTTGGTGCGGCTCCAGACCAGGTCGCCCTGGCCCACGGTCACGGGACGCCCAAGGGTGTCGATCCGCCCGATGGCCCACTGCAGGTCGGTCTTCTCAATGATCAGATTGGCGACGAAGCTCCCGTCGCGGATGACGAAGAGCTTCATGTTCTCGCGGATGTTGCTGTTGGTGCCGACGTTGATCTTGGCGAGGGTCTTGCCCGTGGAAGGATCGGCGGTGATCTGCTCGACGCGCCCCTGGATGAGCTCGCCGGTGTAGACGAAGGGCTCGGCCGCGCCGCCGGTGCTGGCGGTGGCGGCGCCGCCGCTGTCCTGGATGCGCTTGGCCTCGGCCAGCTGCTCACGCAGGGCGCGAACGGTGCTGTCGAGCACCTCGTTCTGGCTCTGGATGTCGGAGAGCTTGCTCTCCAGGCCCAGGGCCTGGGAGCGGAGGTCGAGTTCGCTCTTGCGAGCGCTGGCCAGCTGCCCGCTGAAGGTCGCGAGCAGGGTCTGCTGGCTCTTGGCCAGTTCCGACAGCTCGGCGATCTTGCCAGCGATCGACTCGCGGGCGGCCTCGGCCTGGGCCTTGCCGGCCTTGAGGTTGGCGTTTTCGGAGCGGAGCTGGCTCAGTTCGACCTGGAGGTCCGCGGCCGCCTTGGCGAAGCGCGACACCGCCTCTTCCTTTTCCGAGTTCCAGCGGGCCTCGCGGGTGCCCCATTCGGCGAGCGAAGCGCGGGCGGCCAGGACTTCCAACTGGGCGTCGGACAGGCTCTGGGTAATCTTGTGCGCGTTCGACGCGTACGAAATCGTCAGTGCCGACAAAAACACCGCCAAAATTGCGGCGACAAAGACAAGGACCTTCGTCAGAATGTGCACACTCGGCTCCTATCGGGTTGCGCCCGCCGCACTGTAGGGCTCTCGGTCCCTTCCTGGGGACCGGCACCGGCGCGCTGGGGCCCAGATTGATACCTGAGAACCCCGGTTCGTGTCAAATCCTGACCGGTTCCTTCCTTCTCTTTCGCCGAAATTGTCCGATTCGCGTTCGGGCGAGATTCGCTATCGACAGGCTCGTTCCGGGCTATTTCGCGGAGGCACGCCCGCCCGAGAGCGCGGTCAGGACTCCCCGGGCCGCGGAGATGCGGACCCGCTCGTCGGGGTCGCCCAGCATGGCGGAGAGGCGGGCGAGGGAGGCCTGGTCACCGATTTCGCCGTAGACCGCCGCGGACTGGGCCCGGAGGAGCGGATTCTGGTCCGACACGAACTCGTCGGCGATGAACCCGCCCTGGGGCGAACCAAGCTTGGCGAGCGAGCCGGCGATGCCGAGCCTGATCTCCGCGGGCAAGGGGCGCCCCGCGGCGTCCTTGGTTTCGGCGAGGTGGATCATCGCGCCGCTCGAGCCTTTGTCACGCACCTGTCCCAGGATCTGGACCGCCAGCGCCGTGGCCTCGAGCTCTTCGGGGCGCGACGGGTACAGGGCGGCCCGGATGCTCTGCACGGTTTCGTCGTCGCCGAGCTTCACCATCGCCTCGGAGACCTGGAGTTGCATGAGCTTGATCTCGGTGTCGGAGGCGCGCGGGACACTAGAACGGGCCGCCTGGCGGAGAAGGCCGAGGGCCGAGCGATTGCCGATCTCGCCCAGGCAGAACGCGGCGTGCGCCCGAACCCGCGGCGAGGAATCCGTCAGCAGCATCGTCGAGAGCGGCGTCTGGTCCACCGGCTTGCCCATCCGCGCCAGCCCCATCACCGCGGCGGCTCGAACAAACTGCGATGAATCCAGCAACATCGGGTTGAGCGCGGGCGCCAGCGCCTCGACCTTGGCGCGGCCCGCGGCCATGGCGGCGACCGATCGAACCGCCACGTTGTCGTCCTTCAGACCGCTGGCGATCACGCTCTCGCAACGGCGGGCGGCCAAGCCCGCGGCCTCGACGGCGTTGGCGCGGACCTCGGCGGCGCTGCTGCGCGAGCCGTCTTCGATCACCTCCAAGGCCCGCTCGCGCAGCTCGGAACTGCTGACGAGCGACGCGGAAGAGCGGGCGGGCGGCGTGGCATTTGGGGCGCCGGCGGACTGGGCGGGCTTGGTCTCGGCGCTCGCGGGCTTGGTGGCCGTGGTGGTCGTCGATCCGCCCGAGCCGCAGCCGGGCAGAGCGCCCGCTGCGAGGACAAGGGCGAGGAGGCAAGATCCAGAGGCGAGGGAGGCTGAACGGGTCATGTCACGCTCCGTCGTGTGCATCGATCGAGTAAATCTGGGGTGAGGCGGTCTTAGGAGCTTGATCGGCCAAGCGACGCGCGTCGCCCCACCTTCGAGCCCCTGAGCCAGTCAAGAAGCGTCATCCCGAGGCCCGCCGCCAGGCAGATCCAGGGGAGGAGCCACCCGCCCCGGGCATACGCCGTCGGGGGGGCGTCGGGTTCGGGCAAACGCACGCGGGCCGTCAGCACGCCGGGCGTGTTGATGGCCCACGCCTGTCCGTCGACCCCGACCTGGACGATCGCGCCGGAAGCGTCGATGGCGGCGGAGAGCCCGGTGTTGGCCGCCCGCACCATGGGCGTCGCGTTCTCAAGGCAGCGCCAGCGCGAGAGCTGCAGGTGCTCGATCCGCCCGAGTTTCGATCGGCCGAACCAGCCGTCGTTGGTGACGTTGACGAAGACATCGGCGCGACGTCCGCGCTCGCCCGCGATCATGCGGCGGCAGAGCGACGCCTCGGTGACTTCAAAGCAGATCGGCGTGATCGCGCGGGCCACGCGGGACGGCGATGACTTGATGGGGAGGTCGAAAACCGTGAGCGACTTGCCCGCGGAAAGGTCCAGGCTCATGCCGCGGGCGGCGAGGTCGAGGAGCTTTTTCTCCAGCCAGGGCCACGCGGAGATGTAGGGCATGACCTCGCCGAAGGGCGTGCGCCGCACCTTGTCGTAGCGGACCGGGGAAACATCGCCCGCGCGGAGCATGAAGACGCTGTTGTACCGGTGGTCATACTTGATGTCGATGCCCTTGTCGTTGTGCTCGACGCGGAAGCGGACGAACGCGTCCTCGCCGACCATCATCGGCGGCGGGAGCTCGCGCGAAAGGTCGATGGTTGCGTCGGCGAACTCGGTGCTGGCCATGCGGTCGCCGTTGGCGAGCTTGTAGATGAGCTGGGCCGATCGCTCGGCGGCGAGGGATTCAGCGTCGAGCGTCATGCCGGGCTTCATGGTCTCGGGCCAGACGATGACATCAACGTCGTTCCCCGCGGCGGTGCGCGAGAGATCGGCCAGGCTCTTGAAATCCTCGACCTGCTGGTCGGGCTTCCACGCGAGCTTGTTGTTCTGGGGGACGTTGCACTGCACGATGCCCGCGACGAACTCGCTGGCGCCCGCGCCGGGCGGGGCAAGGCTCGCCGCCAGGCCGATGAACGCACCGATCGAGAGCAGCGTCGCGATGCCCGCCTTGGCGCGGCGCTGCATGAAGAGAATGATCGACGTGGCGACGCCGGCGCACAGTCCCGAGACGCCGTAGAGCCCGATCCACGCGCCGCCCGCGGCCAGCCAGGGCGCATCGATCACCGGCTGCGCGAGCAGGAACCACGAGTAGCCGTCGAAGAAGAGGTCGCCGCGGAAGAACTCGATGGCCACCCAGAGGACGGGGGCCGCGATGGCGATGGGGATCCAGCGTGACGCGCCGCGGAGCATCGAGACATACAGCGCTGGGAAGAACGCGAGGATGAGGCAGAGGACGGGGTAGCCGAGCGCGGTGACGTCGATCATCCACGAGTTCTGCATGGCCCAGGCGGGGAGTGTGCCGAGCATGAGCGCCAGGAACGAGAGCTTGGGGCGGCGCACGCCACCGCCGGCGCCGTGCGATGCCAGCCACACGAGCGGGGCGGCGGCGAGCAGCGACATGCACCACCACGACACGGGCGGGAACGACAGGAGCAAGAGGCCGGCGTGAGCCAGGCCAGCCAGCAGCGCGTGCCACGGGCCGGGCGCGGGGCCGGCGGGCACCGGTGGCGCGGGCGCTTCGGGGCGCGCGACATCGCGTGGGGCGGGAGTGCTCACCCCTCACCTCGCTCGGGACCTGGTTGGAACGTGGGCATCACCGGCCAGAGTAGTCGATCAGGCGGCCGATCTCGTTGCGGAGCTGGCCCCGCGCGACGACGCGGTCCACCATTCCGCACTTGAGCAGGAATTCCGAGCGCTGGAAGCCCTCGGGGAGTTCCTGGCGGATGGTCTGCTGGATAACGCGCGGGCCGGCGAAGCCGATGAGGGCCTGGGGCTCGGCGAGGATGACGTCGCCCAGCATGGCAAAGCTGGCGGTGACGCCGCCGGTGGTCGGGTCGGTCAGGACGCTGATGAACAGGCCGCCGGCGTCGTCATAGCGGGCGAGGGCGGCGGAGGTTTTGGCCATCTGCATGAGCGACAGGCCGGATTCCTGCATGCGGGCGCCGCCGGAGCAGCTCACGATGATGAGCGGGAGGCGCGTGCGGGTCGCTTCCTCGATGGCGCGGGTGATGGTCTCACCCACCACGCTTCCCATGGAGCCCATCATGAAGGTGAGGTCGAGGGTGCAGAGCATCGCCTCGCGGCCCTTGATGAAGCAGCGCCCCGCCTTGATCGCGTCGATCGCGCCGGTCTTCACCTGCTCGGCGAGCAGGCGGTCCTTGTAGGCCTTGAGGTCCTTGAACTTGAGCGGGTCCGTCGGGGCCAGCTCGGTGAACATCGGCTGGAACGAATCCGGGTCGGCGAGCTGCTTCACGCGCTCCGCGGCCCCGATGCGGTAGTGATGCGAGCACTCCGGGCACACATGGAGGTTCGCCTCCAGGTGCTTGCGGTAGACCATCTTGGCGCAGCCCGGGCAGCGGAGCCACAGCCCCTCCGGGATCGCGCTCTTGCGGTGAGTCTTGACATCCTGCCAAGTCCTGGCCGTCGTCTTCATGCTCAGCATCCCTTGCCAAATCGCCGGGCGCGGGCCCGGATGGTTCCGTGCTTCAAATTCAAACAACTCACCGGGCGGCGGCCGCGCGGGACTCCGGGGTCGGGAGGTTCATCGGGGCGATGCCCAGCTTCTCCCGGAGTGTGACGCAGTCGACGGTCAAACGCTCCACGCCGGCGCCCTGGGATGCCAATTCCCAGAGGTCCGACGTCGGCCGCCCGCTCAGGAAGCAGCGGGCCAGCCCCAAGGCAACCGGGCGCAGCACGACGACCATGGTGCTGGTCGCGCGTGCGTACCGGGGAATCAGCCGGCGAAGAGCCGCCACCATTCGGTCCCTCGCCTCATCGATCGACTCGCCCTCCGGGGCACAGACGCTGGCGGGGTCTTCCTTCCAACGGCGGTACGCGGTGGGGCAACGTTCTTCCAGGTCCTTCTCTCGGACGCCCTCCCACAGACCCAGGCCGACCTCCGCCAGCTCGTCGATCACCTTGACCTTGGCGTCGACTGCTCTGGCGACCTCTTCGGCGGTGGCTCTGCTTGCTTCGTCGGGGCCGCACAGGACCAATTCCACGACCTGACCGCGAAGTTGCCGGGCACGCAGGGCAGCCGCGTCCTTGCCGCAAGGGCACAAGGGCAGATCGGCGGCGCCGGCAACACGTCCTTCGCGTTCCCACGCGGTCGCACCGGCGCGAACCAGCCAGACCGCGGCATGTGTGGCCTTACCCATACAGCTCGGCCTGTTCCACAGGCCGTCCATCAAGCAACCCGCTCGGCGATACCTCGTCGAGTCGTGCTGCCACAGGCGTCTCCAACGGTGAAGAGTCTAGCAAGACGGCGGCGCGGGGCAACGGCCGGTAATCAAACACCTATCGGATACCTTCCATTTTCCGCACAATTGTTATTGGACGCTTACTTGGAGGGTTGACCGCCCCGCGACGGGAGATCATGCGCCGCGGAGGGTCGTGATGATGCCGGGGCGCTCGGAGGCGGAACGGCCAAAGACCGCGGTCGCGGCGACGATCACGTCACAGCCCTCGGCACGAACCTGGGCGCAATTGCCGACGGTCACGCCGCCATCCATTTGGATGCGTTTGGTCGGGTGAGCGGCCCGGAGGCGCCGGGTCTTGGCGAGCGTTTCCGGCATGAAGGCCTGACCCGAGTAGCCAGGATTGACCGACATGACCAGCAGCATGTCGGCAAGGTCGGCCAAGGCCTCGATCTTCTCGACCGGGGTGGGCGGGTTGATGGCGATGCCGACCGACAGCCCCAGGGCGCGGATTCGGGCGGCCAGTGCGACCGCGGCGTCTCGGGTCACGACCTCGCAGTGGAACGTGATGTTGCCCGCGCCCGCCCTGGCGAAGGGCTCCACGAACAGCCCCGGGTCGGTCACCATCAGGTGGACATCAAGGAACGCGTCGGGCAGCGCCTGGCGCAGGCAACGGCAAAGGTCCGGGCCCATCGTCAGGTTGGGAACGAAGTGCCCGTCCATGACGTCAAGGTGCAGCGCGTCGGCACCGGCCCGGAGCACGCCGCCCGCGTCGCGACCCATGTTCGCAAAGTCCGCCGACAGAATCGAAGGTGCGATCACGGGGAGACGCGAGGGCGACAGGATCGGGTTGGGCATGGGCCCGACTGTAGTGTGGTCGAAACCCTACGATCGACCCCGCGGCCGCTTGCCCGCGGATGGAATCGGCCCCGAGGAGACCCGCATGGGCAGCACCAGCCCCACCACTTCCACCAGCATGACCCACGACCTCGCGACGCTCCGCGCACGCCTTGCCGAGATCGGACAGGCCCATGTGCTGAACTTCATCGATCGACTCGACGACACGCGGCGAGGGGCGCTGCTCGCTCAGCTTGCGGCGATCGACCTGGCTGGGTTGCCCAAGCTGGTCGACGAGTATGTGAAAAAGAAGCCGGGCTTTGTGCTCGCGCCGGACCTTGCGCCCGCGCCGTTTTATGCCCACGACCATCGCGCGGGGCGGGGCTGGGACCGGGCGGCGTATAAGAAAGCAGGCGAGACGCTGATCAGCGCGGGCAAAGTCGCGGCATTCGTCGTTGCGGGCGGGCAGGGATCGCGCCTGGGCTATGAAGGGCCCAAGGGGTGCTTCCCCGGCGGCGCGGTGAGCAAGAAGCCGCTCTTTGCGATCTTCGCGGAGGGCTTGCTCGCGACCGAGCGCCGCTCTGGCAAGGCGATCCCGTGGTACATCATGACCAGCCCGCTCAACCACGAGGCGACGGTCGCGTTCTTCAAGGACCACCACTTCTTCGGGCTGCGCCCGCAGGACGTGATGTTCTTCTCCCAGGGTGTCATGCCGTCGCTCGACATCCGCGACGGGCGGATGTTGATGGCGTCGACCTCGGAGATCGCGACCAACCCCGACGGGCACGGCGGCTCGCTCAAGGCGCTGGCGGTGTCGGGCGCGCTGGCCGACATGAAGAAACGCGGCGTGGAGCACCTCAGCTATTTCCAGGTGGACAACCCGCTGGTCCGCGTGGTCGACCCGGTCTTCATCGGGCTGCACGCGACGGCCCCGGACTCGTCGGGCGAGATGTCGAGCAAGATGATCCCAAAGGCGTATCCGGAAGAAAAACTGGGCGTGTTCTGCATGGCGAACCGGAAGCTCGACGTGATCGAGTATTCCGACCTGCCGGCGGACCTCTCGAAGGAGCGCGGCGCGGACGGACGCCTGAAGTTCCTCGCCGGCTCGATCGCGATCCACGTCATCGGCGTGTCGTTCATCGAGAAGCTGAACCACGATCCGGCGTTCTCGTTGCCGTACCACCGCGCGGAGAAGAAGATCTCGTGCGTCGACCCCGCGACCGGGAACGCGATCACACCCGCGAGCAACAACGGCGTGAAGCTCGAGCGCTTCGTGTTCGACGCGCTGGCCTTTGCCCGCAAGCCGATCGTCTACGAGACCGATCGGCTGGAAGAGTTCGCGCCGATCAAGAACGCGACGGGCGTGGACAGCGTGGAGAGCTGCGCGCAGCTTCAGACGGCGCGGGCAGCCGCGTGGCTGGAGGCGGCGGGCGTGAAGATCGCGCGGAAGGCCGACGGCACACCGGACTGCGTGCTGGAGCTTTCGCCCCTGACGGCGCTGGAGCCGGGTGACCTCGTCGGCAAGCACCTTCCCAAGCAGATCGAGGCGGGCGCGAGGTTGGCGTTGTAAGACACGCGCGAGGGAACGCGTCTTGGAACGGTGAAACTCCGACCCGCTTACGATGTGCTCGTGATTTCGCTCTCGGAGAGAATCGTTTTTTTCCTGAGGCGCGTGCCGTATCGCGTGCTGAAGCGAGCGCGCGACCTGGCAAAGACCGGGGGCGTGGAGCTCTCGATCCATGATCTCGAAACTCACTACCTCTGCGGTGGCGACGTGATCGAACTCGCGGAAGCAATCGTCATCGCCAAGCGGCGCGGCCTCGCGACGGAGTGGCGCGTCTGGACGGCGATCGATCTTGCCGGCTACGACACCCGGCATGTCGCGAGCATCAGCGACGACCCGCGACGCGTGGTCGGTGGACCGAACTCGGCCCGCTACCGGCGTCGCCCCGAGGGCATGCCACGGCGGACCAAGTAGATCAGGGTCGGACTTCCACTCGCGCCGTGCTCGCGCGCCGGGCGACGGCCTCGGATCGCACCCAATCCACGAGCGAGTCAATGCCCGCGCCGCTGGTGCAGGAGACTTCGAAGGTGCGCACGCCCTCGTTGAGGGCGCTCACGCCGCGGCGGAAGCGATCGAGGTCGAAGCGGACGTAGGGGAGCAGGTCGATCTTGTTGATGATGAGGACCTGCACGCCGCGGTACATGCGCGGGTGCTTGTAGGGCTTGTCGTCGCCCTCGGGGACCGAGGCGACGAGGATGTTGAGGTGGGTGCCCAGGGCGAAAGTCGCGGGGCAGATGAGATTGCCGACATTTTCGATGATGAGGAGGTCGAGCGCGTCGAGCGGGAGCTGGTCGAGGGCCTGAGAGACCATCTGGGCCTCGAGGTGGCATGAGCCGCCGGTGTTGATCTGCACGGCGGTGGCGCCGGCGGCGGCGGCGCGTTCGGCATCGAAGCTGGTGGCGATGTCGCCCTCGATCACGCCCACGCGGAGGTCGCGCGAGAGCCTGGGCACGATGCACTCGATGATCGAGGTCTTGCCCGCGCCGGGCGAGGCCATGATGTTGAGCCCCAGGATGCCGCGGGCGTCGAGCTTGGCGCGGTTGAGGCGAGCGAGTTCGTCGTTCGCCTTGGTGATGGCCTCAACGACAGGAACTCGAACGCTCATGGGGTCGCCCTCGGTTCGGTGGCGGGGTCGCGGCCCGGCGTCGCGTCGTCGGGCGTTTCGATGTCGATCGCTTCCAGGCAGCATTCCTGCCCGTGCGTGGTGCGGACGCGGGCGCTCCCGCAGGCGGGGCAATCGTATGCGAGGGCTTCGCCCGCGGGGTTGAAGGCGTTGGCGCAGTCGAGGCAGGTCATCTCGAAGGGAACGCGACGGACGTGAAACGTCGCGCCGTGCGCGGGCGTGCCGCGGCTCAGCGAGTCCCAGTAGAACTCGACGCACTCGGCGGAAACACCGGAAAGATCCCCGATGATGATGTGGATGCGCGTGACGCGGGCGGCATTGGCGTCGGCGGCGGCCTTGAGGACACGTTCGAGAATACCCTGGGCGATCGGGAGTTCGTGCATGAACTTGCCACTCGGGGTTGGACGCACTTGAAGCCGCGGGATCATTGCGTCCATCACGCGTCATGGGGCGAAGGGGCGCAAAGTCGGCTCGGCGATGCGGACGATGTCTACCGGCGCGCGTATGGTATGAGCGCGACGAAGGCCCCGAAGGAACGAGGGGACCAATGGGTGAAAATCCGGTCGGGCGCGTGGTGGAAGAGATCGCGAGGGAGCACGGTCGCGAGCGTTGGCGGCTCATGGACATCGCGCGGGGCGTGCAGCAGCGTCTGGGGTGCGTCAACTCCCGGGCCGTGGACGCGATCGCGTCGTGGCTTGGGGTCTCGCGCGTCGAGGTCGAGGGCTTCGTCACGTTCTATTCGTTTCTGTCGACCGAGCCCAAGGGGCGGGTGGTGATCCGCCTGTGCGACGACGTGATCGATCGCATGGCGGGGTACGAGGAGGTCCGGCGCGGGTTCGAGACGGCGCTGGGAATCTCGCTCGGCCAGACGACACCGGACGGGGTGTTCACGCTGGAGCGGACGGCGTGCCTCGGCATGTGCGACCAGGGTCCGGCGGCGCTCGTGAACGATGTGGTCGTGACCAACCTTTCGAGCGACAAGGCGCGGAGCATCGTGCGGGCGCTGCGCGAGAACCCGCGCCCCGAGCGATTGGTGCAGCGATTCGGCTCGGGGAACAACGCGCACCCGTTGGTGCGCTCGATGGTCGAGAACAACCTTCGCAAGGCCGGACCGATCGTGTTCAGCGAGCAGGCGCGCGGCGAGGCGATCCGCAAGGCGGTCGCGATCAGGCCCGCGGAGGTGATCCGTGCGGTCAAGACGGCGCGTCTGCGCGGGCGCGGCGGCGCGGGGTTCCCGACGGGCATGAAGTGGGAGTTCGCGCGTGGGGCGGAGGGCTCGCCCAAGTATGTCATCTGCAACGCCGACGAGGGCGAGCCCGGCACGTTCAAGGACCGCGTGCTCCTGACGGAGATGCCCGACCGCGTGTTCGCGGGGCTGACGATCGCGGGCTACGCGGTCGGCGCGTCCGAGGGGATCCTGTACCTGCGGGCGGAGTACGCGTACCTGCGCCGGTTCCTCGAGCACATCCTCGATCGCCGGCGTGCCGACGGGCTGCTGGGCAAGGACATCTGCGGCAGGGCGGGTTTCAACTTTGACATCCGCATTCAGATGGGCGCGGGCGCCTACGTCTGCGGCGAGGAGACGGCGCTGATCAACTCGTGCGAGGGGCGACGCGGCGAGCCGCGGACCAGGCCGCCCTTCCCGGCGCAGCGCGGCTATCTCGATTGCCCGACGGTGGTGAACAACGTCGAGACGCTGGCGTGCGTGACGAGGATTCTCGAAGCGGGTCCGGCGACGTTCTGCGAGCACGGCACGCCGCAGAGCAGCGGGACCAAGCTCCTGTCGATCTCGGGCGATTGCGGCCTGCCGGGCGTGTACGAGGTGGGCATGGGCATCTCGGTCCGCGGGGTGCTGGAGATGTGCGGCGCCGACGAGGCGATGGCGGTGCAGGTGGGCGGCGCCAGCGGGCGGATGGTCGGCCCGGCCAGCTACAACCGCACGATCGACTTCGATGATCTCTCGACCGGCGGCGCGATCATGGTCTTCGGGCCCGACCGGAGCATCCCCGAGATCGTGTCGGCGTTCATGGACTTCTTCGTGGACGAGAGCTGCGGCGTGTGCACGCCGTGCCGCGTCGGCACGCGCCTGCTCAAGGAGCGGATCGACCGCATCCGCGCCGGGCGCGGCGAGCCGGGCGACATCGAGGAATTGGTGCAGCTGGGCGAGACGATCAAGCAGACCAGCCGCTGCGGGCTCGGGCAGTCGGCGGCGAACCCGGTGCTCTTCACGATCAAGGGCTTCCGGCATGTGTACGACGAGATGGTGAGCCACGACCCGCACGGGTACCAGCGTTCGTTCGATCTCAACGAGTCCGTGCGCGAGGCCGAACGCATCGCGGGGCGCCGGTCGATCCATCATCGGGAGGTCCGCACGTGAGCGAGACCGTTTCATTCACGATCGACGGGAAGCGTCTCACCGCGCGGGCGGGGCAGACGATCCTCGCGGCGGCGGAGGCGAGCGGGGTCTACATCCCCAGGCTGTGCCACAAGGACGGGCTGAACCCGGTGGGCGGCTGCCGCGTGTGCACGGTACGCGTGAACGGACGCCCGGCCAGCGCGTGCACGCAGCCGGTTTCGGCGGGGATCGTGGTCGACAACGACACCGACGAGCTTCGCTCGTGGCGCCGGCAGATCGTCGAGATGCTCTTCGTCGAGGGCAACCACTTCTGCATGTTCTGCGAGAAGAGCGGCAACTGCGAGCTGCAGGCGCTGGCCTACCGCCTGGGCATCACCGCGCCGCGCTATCCCTATCTGTGGCCCAAGCGCGACGTCGACGCGTCGCACCCGGACATCATCCTCGACCGCAACCGGTGCATCTTGTGCGGGCGCTGCGAGCGCACCAGCCGCGACCTGGACGGCAAGAGCGTCTTCGGCTTCATCGAGCGCGGCATCCACAAGACGCTCGCGGTGAACGCCGAGGCTCGCCTCGGCGACACCGGGCTCGACCTCACCGACCAGGCCGTCAACGCGTGCCCGGTCGGCGCGATCCTGAAGAAGCGCACGGCGTATCGCACGCCGGTGGGCCAGCGCCAGTTCGATCGCGAGCCGATCGGCACGGGCGTGGAGACCAGGGCGAGCCTGACCGTCCGCGGCGGAGAACCCGGCGGCGGGAAGCCCGTCCAAGGAGAAGCCCGATGAGCAAGCCCAGGCTGGCAACCTGTTCGCTCGCGGGTTGCTTCGGTTGTCACATGTCGATCCTCGACATCGACGAGCGGATGCTCGAACTGGCGGAGGTCATCCAGTTCCACAAGAGCCCGATCACCGACATCAAGACATTCACCGAGCGATGCCGCATCGGCCTGGTCGAGGGCGGCTGCGCCAACGAGGAGAACGTCGAGGTGCTCCGGGCGTTCCGGCGGAACTGCGACATCCTCGTGAGCGTGGGCGACTGCGCCACGATGGGCGGCATCCCGGCGCTCCGCAACTTCGTCGAGATCGAGGAGTGCCTGCGTGAGGCCTATGTCGACGGCCCGAGCACGCACAACCCCGACGGCGTGATCCCGCGCGACATCGAGCTCCCGCTGCTGCTCGACAAGGTGCGCCCCGCCCACGAGGTGGTGCACATGGACTACTCCCTCCCCGGCTGCCCGCCCTCGGCCGACACGATCTGGGCCGCGGTCACCGCGCTGTTGTCGGAAAGCCCCGTGAACCTCCCCTACCCGCTTGTGAAGTACGACTGATCGAAAGAGGCCGCCGCGCATGGTTACGCACTCAAACACGCGCCGCATCGAGATCTCGCCCGTCACCCGCGTGGAGGGGCACGGGAAGGTGACGATCCACCTCGACGAGGCCAACCGCGTCACGGAAGCACGTCTGCACATCGTGGAGTTCCGCGGGTTCGAGCGCTTCATCCAGGGCAGGCCGTACTGGGAGATGCCGGTCGCGGTGCAGCGTCTGTGCGGCATCTGCCCGGTCAGCCACCACCTGTGCGCCGCCAAGGCGATCGATCACATCGTGGGCGGCGCGAAGCTGACGCCCACGGCGGAGAAGATGCGCCGCCTGATGCACTACGGGCAGATGTTCCAGAGCCACTGCCTGCACTTCTTCCACCTGGCGAGCCCGGACCTCCTGTTCGGCTTCGACTCCGACCCCGCGACGCGGAACGTCATCGGGATCATCGGCGCCGACCGCGACCTGGCGTACCAGGCCATCATGATGCGCAAGTACGGGCAGGAGATCATCAAGGCCACCGCGGGCAAGAAGATCCACGGCACGGGCGCGATCCCCGGGGGCATCAACAAGAACCTCTCGATCGCGGAGCGTGACGCGCTCCTGGTCGACGTCGAGAAGATGAAGAAGTGGTCGCGCGACGCCGTGGAGCTGGCGCGGAAATACACGCTCACGAACATGGAGCTGGTGAAGACGTTCGCGTCGCATGAGTCGAATTACCTCTCGATCATCCGGCGCGACGGCGCGATGGACTTCTACGACGGCGGGTTGCGTGCGATCGACGCCGGCGGCGGGACCATCTTCGACCACGTGCCCAACCCCGAGTACCTCGGCGTCATCCGCGAGGGCGTGCGCAACTGGTCGTACATGAAGGTCCCGTTCATCCGCTCGCTGGGCGAGGAGCGCGGGTGGTACCGCGTGGGCCCTCTGGCGCGCGTCAACACCTGCGACTTCATCGACACCCCCGAGGCCGAGGCCGCCCGCAAGGACTTCAAGGCGCTGACGAACGGGCGGCCCAACCACATGACGATGGCCTTCCACTGGGCCCGCATGATCGAGGTGCTCCACTCGATCGAGATGATCGAGCGCCTCCTTGGCGATCCGGATCTGCAGGGGACCGACCTGGTCGTGACGGGCGAGCGCGCCCGCGAGGGCGTCGGCGTCATCGAGGCGCCGCGCGGCACGCTCTTCCATCACTATCGCGTGGGCGACGACGACCTCGTCACCATGTGCAACCTGATCGTCTCGACGACCAGCAACAACGAGGGGATGAACCGCTCGGTGCGGCGCGTCGCGGAGGATTGCATCTCCGGGCAGCCCACCATCACCGAAGGGATGCTGAACCGCATCGAGGTCGCGATCCGCGCGTACGACCCGTGCCTGAGCTGCGCGACCCACGCGCTGGGCAAGATGCCTCTGATCGCGGAGATCATGGGGCCCGATGGCAACTTGATCGATCGCAAGGTGAGAGAGCCATGAGCGACGCCGGGAAAATCCTGCTCTTGGCGATCGGCAACCCCGCGCGTGGGGACGACGGGCTTGGCCCCGCGCTGGCCGACCGCTTTGAGCAGCTGTCGATCTCGAGCGTGACCGCGATGTGGAACTACCAGCCCTCGGTCGAGAACGCGGCCGATCTGGCCGAGCACGACACGGTCATCTTCGTCGACGCGTCATTCTCCGGGCCGTCGCCGTTCAGCTTCCAGCGGCTGCTGGGTCGAGCGACGGGTTCGCTGAGCAGCCACGACCTGCCGCCCGAGGCCGTGGTTGGCCTGGCGTGCCGGACGCTGGGCTGGCGCGGGCGGGCGTACCTCCTGGCGATCCGCGGCGAGATGTTCGAGCCCTTCGTCGAAATACTCTCGGATCGCGCCCGATCCAATCTGCAGATGGCCATTCACCAGTTGAGCGCGTGCATCGCGTCCGGCATGCTCGAATCGCTCGTCACCGACGCGCCCACTCATTCCTCCGATCGCCACGGTGCCTCATGGCTGAACGCGAACACCTGATCCTGTACATCGACGACGACGCGGACTATCGGCTGGCGGTGCGCCAGCTGCTCGAGGCCAACGGGCTGCGGATGGTCGAGGCCCCCGACGGCGAGGCGGGCCTCCGCGCCTTCCGCGAGCACAAGCCCGATCTGGTCATCGTCGATCTCATGATGGAGGAGATCGACTCGGGGGTGAACTTCATGCGCGAGGTGCGCGGCACGGGCTCGAAGACGCCCGTGTACCTCATGAGTTCGGTCGCCGATTCCCTCGCCACGACGACCAACGCGAGCGACCTGGGGTTTGCGGGCGTGGTCCAGAAGCCGTTCGGCAAGGACTGGCTGATGGCGATCGTTCGGGCGCACTTCGCCGAGTAGACCGCGGACGACAACCTATTCCTTCCCCGTACACGCGGGGAGCTCGAGCCAGAACGTGCTTCCCTTGCCCGGCTCGCTGGCGACGCCCACGCGCCCGGCGTGCGATTCGATGATCCGGCGCACGATGGAAAGGCCCAGGCCCGTGCCCGGCACGCCCTTGACCGCTGGATGCCCGCGCCCCAGCCTGGTGAACTCCGAGAACAGGCGCGTCTGGTCCTCGGGCGAGATGCCCACGCCCGTATCGCTCACCTCCACGCGGAACGTCGCGGGCGACTCGCCGGGGCGCACGCGGGCCGTGATACGCCCCCCGGCCGGAGTGTACTTGATGGCGTTGTCCACGTAGTTGGTCAGCGATTCCTGGAGCAGGCGCGGCACGCCGAACACCATCGCGACGTGCTCCGAGGGCTCGATCTCGAGCGTGAGGTCTTTGGCCCTGGCGGCGTCGGCGTGGTCGTCCATCACCGAGGTGAGGAGGAACGCCAATGGGATCTCGATGCTGTGATCGCGGAGGTCGGTGGTCTCGAGCTCGCCCAGGATCTGCAGGTCACGGACCAGGTGGCGCATGCCCGCCACGCGGTGCATCGCGCGCTGGAGCTGTTCCTTCTGACGTGGCTCCAGCGGGCCGCACAGCTCGTCGTGCAGGTTACGCAGGAGCAATTCCGCGGTCGCCATGGGCGACGCGACGTCGTGGAGGGCGACGTGGAGGAAATCGCGGCGCATGCGGCTGAGCGCCTCGTACTGGTGGGCCCGCTTCTCGGCGAGCATCTCGGCGCGGCGCAGCGTCTCCGCCAGCTGGGTCTGCGTCGCCATGATAAACGCGAAGATGCCGAGGTAGACGCAGAGCACGACGACCACGAAGCCCGGGGCCAGCGGGCCAGCACCGGGGTCCATCCCGCGTGGGCTGGGCGGGACAAGCACGCCCGTCATCTCAAGGACGATGAGGCTCGTGAGGAGCAAAGCCGCGAGGATGGTGGACAGGACGGCGGAGCGTGGTGGGAGGAGAATGGAGGCGATCCCGATGTGGAGCACGTAGATCGCGAGCAAGGGGCTGCGTGCCCCGCCGAGGAACCACACGGTGATCGTGAGGGCGAAGAAGTCGAGCGCGATCGCCGTGCGAGCGAGCGAGCGGCGGATTTCCAGGGCGCGGGCGGCGTCCCACTCACGTGGGCGCCCGTTGAGCCAGAGGAAGGCGAGGTTATACGCGGCGACGACCAGACCGATGGTGGTGAGGGCACGGGCATCCAGGCTTTCCGGTCCCAGGGCCGAGCGGGCGATCCAAGACCCACCGATCATGAGCGCGGAGACGACGAACCGGGCCATGGCGTTGGCGAAGAGGCGGCTCCCGAGCAGGCGTTCGTACGCAGGGATGTCCTTGGGTCCGGGCGAACGGGCCTGGCTGGCTTCGGGATGCTTCGGACTCACCGGCACACGATCGTTCCACGCATCCTGCCTTGGATGCCGAGGCGACCATGGTACACCGGGCGGATGCTGGTTGCCCCGGAGCGCCGCGGCGGCCGGCGGCGAAGGAAACCGACCCGTTCGGACGCATCACGGAATCGACGCATCACGGAATCGACGGGGGCTTGGTTCCATCGGGGACGTCGGGGGTGTTGAAGGTCGGGGAGAGTTGTTCGTATTCGGCGGCGGGCGCGTGGCACTGGAAGCAGTTGGTGCGGGAGAGGTGGTCGGGGCGCCAGCCGTCGTAGCCGAACTCGCCGTGGCAGGCGACGCAGTTGGTGCGCATGAACACGGGGTGGGGCATGACGGGCGGCGCGCCGGCCCAGGCGCGGGTTCCGCCGTAGCCGCTGGAGCGGTAGCCGACGAAGGTGCTTGGGGGCACGGGCTGATCGGGGAGGAACGAGTTCTCCGCCTCGACGTGGCACTGGGTGCAGCTGGTCATGGAGGCGTGGGCCATCATGCGGGCGGTCTTGTCGCCGGCGCGGAGGCCCTGCCCGTGGCAGGCGCGGCAGGTCTGCACGTTCATGTCGGTGGTGGCGTGGGGCACGACCGGCGGCGCGCCCTCGAAGGCGCGCAGCTTGGCGCGTTGCTCGATGGAGCGGATGCGCGCATTGAACTTGTCGGCGACGGCGGCGGGGTTGGCGCGGCTGTCGGGGACGACGTTGGGCGCGGGGTTGTTGAGCTTCCACGGAAGAGCCGCCTGAGTGGGAGTCGCGGTCGCGGGCGCATAGGCGGCCTGGGGCGACTTCGGAACCGGCACGTTGGCGAGGGGGTTGGTGGGCGGCTGCGTGAAGGACGCGACGGCGGCTCCGGCGGCCAGGGCGAACGCGCCGGTGATGGTCACGATGCCGACGCGGGTGGAGCGAGTGGTCTGTTCCATGGTTCGATCCTCGCGGAGCTGAACGGCGAGCGTGCAACCCGGCGCGCCCGCGGAAGAGCGCGCCGGGAAGGATGTCGGGCTATGCCTTGCGGACGATGGTGACGGCGCACTTCTTGTAGTCGGGCTGCTTGGAGTATGGGTCGTACTCGTCGAGCGTGACCTGGTTGATGAGCTTGGTCTCGTCGAAGAAGGGGACAAAGACCTCGCCGGGCTTGGGATCGCCGCGACCGCCGATCCACGCGGGCAGGTCGAGCTCGCCGCGGCGGCTCTTGATGGTGACGAGTTCGCCGTTGCGGATGCCGAGGCGGGTGGCGTCGTCGCGGTTCATTTCGACGTAGGCGCGGGGCATGGCGCGATGGAGCTGTGGCACGCGGCGGGTCATGGTGCCGGTGTGCCAGTGTTCGAGGACGCGCCCGGTGCAGAGCCAGAAGGGGAAGTCCTTGTCGGGCATCTCGGGCGGGAACTCGTGGGGTCGGAACCAGATGAGGGCCTTGTCGTCCTTGGTGACGGAGTGATAGAACTGCAGGCCTTTGCCCTTGGCGACGTTCGGATCATCGAACTCCGCGAAGCGCCAGCGGGTTTCCTTCCATGTGCCGTCGGGCTGTTGGATGACGGGCCAGCGAAGGCCGCGGGATTTCACGTATTCCTGATAGGGCGCGAGGTTCTTGTGCTTCATGGTGGTGAAGGCGCGGTATTCCTCGAAGAGGCGTTCGTCGACGTTCACGTCGTAGTAGTGGGCCCAGTCCCAGATGGGGACTTCCTTTCCGGCGGCGTCGGTCGTGTGGAAGATCCACTTGCCGTCCTTCCCCTTCATTCCCTCGACGCCCATTTCCAGGAGCTTGTGGGAGGCGGCGATGAGCTGCCAGCAGTCGTCGCGGGCGTCGCCGGGTGGCGGGACGAGCCTGAACCACTGCTGGGTGCGGCGTTCGCTGTTGCCGTACATCCCGTTCTTTTCGACCCACATGGCGCTGGGGAGGATGAGGTCGGCGAGCTCGGTCGTCGCGGTGGGGTAGACGTCGGAGACGATGAGGAACTTGTCGGCGAGGCCCTTCTTCTTGCGGAAGTTCCGCTCGAGATTGGGGAGGGTCTGGCCGGGGTTGGTGACCTGGACCCAGAGCGTGGTGATGTCGCCGCCCTGGTCGGTGGGCGTGTTGAATCGTTTGAACATTTCGACGGTGTGGTAGCCGGGCTTGGGCGCGATGCGCCCCTCGGGGACGTTCCAAAGCTCTTCGGATTGCTTGCGATGGTCCGCGTTGGCGACGAGGCGTCCGCCGGGGAGGAGGTGGCAGAGCGTGCCGACCTCGCGGACGGTGCCGCAGGCGGAGGGCTGGCCGGTGAGGCTGGTGGCGGCGTCGCCGGGCTTGCCGAAGTGCCCGGAGAGGAGGTGGATGGCGTGGACGAGGCAGTTGATGGCGGTGCCGCGCGTGTGCTGGTTCATGCCCATGCACCACAGGCTGTTGATCTTGAGCTCGCGCTTGCCGAAGAGCTCGCCCAGGAGGCGGATCTTGTCGGCGGGAACGCCCGACAGTTCCTCGACTTTTTCGGGGGTGTAGGGCTCGACCGCCTTGGCGTATTCCTCGAAGGTCATGGGCGCGCCGAGCATGTCGGGCGGAGTTTTCTCGTCGGGCTTGGGCCCGAGCTGGCGGAAGTTGCAGAACTTCTGCACGAAGTCCTTGTCGTAGGTGCCGTTCTTGATGAGCAGGTGCGCGATGCCGTTGGCGATGGCCAGGTCGCCGTGGGGTTTGAAGAGGAGAACGTGATCGGCGTGGTCGCTGGTGCGGGTGCGGCGGGTGGTCATGTCGATGACCATGACTTTTTCGCCGCGGGCGCGACGATCGACGAGGCGCGAGAAGAGCACGGGGTGCATCTCGGCCATGTTGTTTCCCCACATGATGGCGACGTCGCACACGTCGAGATCGTCGTACGCGCCCGGCGGTTCGTCGACGCCGAAGGTGGACAGGAAGCCGGTGACGGCGGAGGACATGCAGAGGCGCGGGTTGCCGTCGATGTGGTTGCTTCCGAGGCCGGCCTTCATGAGCTTGTTGCCGGCGCAGCCCTCGCCGACGGTCCATTGCCCCGAGCCGTAGAGGGCGAACGTCTTGGGGCTGTCGGCGATCTTCTTGGCGATGGTCGCGATGGCCTCGTCCCAGGAGATGGGGACGAGCTTGCCGTCCTTGCGGAGCATGGGCGTGGTGAGGCGGTCCTTGCCGTAGAGGGCGAGGCCGACGTGGTAGCCCTTGACGCAGAGGAGGCCTTTGTTGACGTCGGCCTTCTGGTCGCCCTGGATGGCGACGACGCGGCCGTTCTCGGTGCCGACCATGACGTGGCAGCCCGTGCCGCAGAACCGGCAGGGGGCCTTGTTCCACTTGAGGGTGGAGCCCTCGGGCTGGCCCAGGATGGGGAGGGCGAGGGCCTTGGCGGAACCCGCGGCGGCGGCGGTGGTGGCGGCGGTCATGGCCGCGGACTTCACGAAGGTTCGACGATCAAGCGTCAGCATCGGAGATCTCCATCTGAGAGGGGCTCAGCGGCTCGGTCCGGGTTGGTTCTGTGAAACGGGTGCATCGAGGGAAGCGGGTTCATCGAGCGCGACAAAGGTCACGTCGACGCGCACGACTCCGGGTATGGCGTTGAGGTCGTCCCAGAGGTCGCGGTCATCCCGAACGCCGGGAGTTTCGGCGACGGCGGCGAGGCGGCGGTCGAAGCGCTCGCCCAGGGTGAGTCGTGGATCGGTCGAGAGGGATTCCAGTGCGGCCTGCGCGAGGGCTCGATCGTCTGACAGCGTCACCACGATCCCGCTGACCGCCATGTCCATTGACTCCCGCGCGAGCTTTCCGAAAATCCTCATCCACGGCCTACCGCCGGGCCGAACAGTGGATATCCTACTCTCAATATCGGTTGCCGGCGCTCTCCAAACAGGAAAATCCGCATGGACACCTCTCCTATGACGAAACCGCCTCCCACGGGCCAGGAATCGGGTCTGACGGGATGGGTGTTGCCGGTGGCGTTCCTGGTGCTGGCGGGTGGGCTGTATGCCGCCCCGAGGCGGGCGGAGGTGCCGCTGGGCGATCCGGCGTCGGTTGACCGGTCGGCGCTGGTGGTGGGTCCGCGGCGCGTGGCGTTGTCCGATCCGCCGCTGACGCTCGTGGAGGGAAAGCCGGAGAACTGCAACGCGTGCCACCAGGTGTTCAAGAGTCAGAACCCGGGCGGCGCGGCGGCGACGTTTCACACGACCATCAAGCTGGTGCATGGCCTGAACGATCGATGCGTCAACTGCCACGACCCGAGCGACCGTGAGCGGCTGACGCTCCGCGACGCGGAGACCGTTCCATTTGCCGAGGCTCCGCAGCTGTGCGCGCAGTGCCACGGCACGGTGTTCCGTGACTGGGAGCGCGGTACGCACGGGAAGACGCTGGGCTCGTGGGTGAAGTCGTCGTCGGAGCATTCGCGATTGGCGTGCAACGAGTGCCACGATCCGCACGCACCGAAGTATCCGAAGCTGGCGCCGCTCGCGGGGCCGTCGACGTTGCGGATGGGCGCGCAGCCGAGCGAGGTCGATCATCGCGAGAACGAGAACTCACTGCAGCGCTGGCTGCGGCGGATCCGCGAGGAGCGGGCGACGCCCAAGACCGCCGTTCCCGCCACGCCGGCCGCGGCGGCGCCACCTGATTCCAAGCCCGCGGGAGGGCACCCATGAGCAATTTGCGTATTCATGAAGGGCCCGCGACGCCGGGCCCGGATGTCTCGCGGCGGAGCTTTCTCCGCACGGGGGCGTCGGCGGTGGGCGGGATGGCGGCGCTGGCGGCGGCGCTCAGCCCGCTGCGCGAGCTCATCAGCAATCCGTCAATCTCGGTGGACCAGTTCCTTCAGAAGCACTACCGCGAGATGACGCCCAACGAGATGGAGGCGGCGCTGACGCGGATTCGGGCGAAGGTGGAGGAGCGGTACCAGGTCCGGCCTCACTTGCGAGACGTGCGGGCGATGGACGGCGTGGAGTTCGCGTACGCGCTGAACCTGTCGCGGTGCATCGGGTGCCGGAAGTGCGTCCACGCGTGCGTGGCGGAGAACAACCAGTCGCGTTCGCCGGAGATTCAGTACATCCGCGTGGTGGAGATGCCGCGGGGAACGCTGGACCTTGAGAAGGGCAACCATCACTACGAACGGCCCAAGGTGCCGGACGCGGCGCACTTCTATCTGCCGGTGCAGTGCCATCAGTGCGCGAACCCGCCGTGCGTGAAGGTGTGCCCGGTGGAGGCGACGTGGCAGGAGCCCGACGGGATCACGGTGATCGACTACGACTGGTGCATCGGGTGCCGGTACTGCGAAGCGGCGTGCCCGTACTGGGCGCGGCGGTTCAACTTTGCGGAGCCGAGCGTTCCCAAGGAGCAGATCAACCCGAACATGGCGTATCTCTCGAACCGCCCGCGCGAGCGGGGCGTGATGGAGAAGTGCCACTTCGGCCTGCACCGCACGCGGGAAGGGCGGATGCCGGCGTGCCTGGAGATCTGCCCGACGGGCGCGCGGAAGTTCGGCAACGTGCTCGACCCCTCGTCGGAGGTGTTCGAGATCATCAAGACCAAGCGCGTCTTTGTGCTGAAGGAAGAGGTGGGCACGCTCCCGCGGTTCTTCTACTACTTCGACGAGCGGTACCCCAACGCGCTCGACCCCGAGGCGCTGGCGATCGGCGAACAACTGAGGCGTGAAGAGGGCGAGGCGTTCGGGGCGGCGCCGGGGCTCGGCGCGACGGAGTTCGCGTCGGCGGCGTCGCGGCGGGACGGAGGCCGTGCATGAAAACCTATCTGCAATTCCTGTGGCGCTGCTTCCGCCTGAGCTTCGTGGGCGACCGGCGGTACTACGCGTGGATGTTCGTGCTGACGGCGTTCGTGCTGACGGGCGTGTGGGCCTACTGCCGCCAGGTCATGCAGGGCCTTTGTACGACCGGCATGACCGACCAGGTTTCGTGGGGGTTCTACATCGCGAACTTCACGTTCCTGGTGGGGATGGCGGCGGCGGCGGTGATGCTGGTGATCCCCGTCTACATCTTCAAGAATCGCGAGCTGCACCACCTGGTGATCTTCGGCGAGCTGTTCGCGGTGGCCGCCATCATCATGGCGATGCTGTTCGTGACGGTTGACCTGGGGCGCCCCGATCGGTTCCACCACCTGCTGATGAAGTTCAACTTCCCGACATCGATGTTGACGTGGGACGTGCTGGTGCTCAACGGGTATCTGCTGCTCAACCTGCACATCTGCGGCTACCTCGTCTACTGCGCGTACCGGAAGCGCCAGCCCGGTAAGGTCTTCTACATCCCGTTCGTGTTCGTCGCGATCGTGTGGGCGATCAGCATCCACACGGTGACGGCGTTTCTGTACAGCGGCCTGGGCGGGCGCCCGTTCTGGAACTCGGCGGTGGTGGCACCGCGCTTTCTGGCGTCGGCGTTCTCGGCGGGCCCGGCGTTCCTGATCCTGACGCTGACGGTGCTGAACCGCTTCACGAGCTATCCGGTGGCGCCCAAGGCGTTCATGACGCTGCGCGTGGTGGTGGCGATCGCGCTCTCGATCAACATGTTCCTGCTCGGCTCCGAGGCGTTCACGGAGTTCTACACGGATTCGGCCCACGGCGCCTCGGCGCACTACCTGTTCCTGGGTCTGAACGGACGATCGGCGCTGGTGCCTTGGATCTGGGGCGCGGTGGCGCTCAACATGATCGCGCTGGTGCTGCTGTACCTGCCGGTGAGCCGGAACCTGCGGGTGCTGCAGGCGGCGTGCGTGATGCTGATCGTGGGGATCTGGATCGAGAAGGGGATGGGGATGATTGTCCCGGCGTTCGTGCCGACGCCGCTGGGCGAGATCGTGGAGTACCTGCCGACGCTGAACGAGACGCTGGTGACGCTGGGGATCTGGGCGGGCGGTTTGCTTGTCTACACCATCCTGGTGCGGGTGACGGTGCCCGTGCTGGAAGGGCGGCTGACGTATGACCAGTCGTTCGCGGCGGCGACCGAGGCGGGCGGGTCGGCGAACCTGCACGGGCCGGAGGGGGCTTGATCGCGTTCGCGTGGAAGAAGATCTACCACAGAGAGCGCGGAGGACACGGAGAGGCGAAGGAAGGTCAGATTCGGCGTGAGTGTGCGCGGATAGGCGCGGGCGGGCCGCACGGGGCCGGTCGCGCGAAAGTTGAATACGCTGAAACGCGGGCGGATGGGCGGGGCAGGGACGGCGTTGGGCGGGGTGAAAGGCCGAACGAGTTCCCGGTATGCTGCAACAACCACGCGAGGAGCAGCCATGAAGAAGTCGGGCGGCGGTAAGAAGAGGGCCAAGGGCGGCGTGCCGGGGACGTACAAGGCGTTCATCACCAAGTACCCGGTGCTGGGCAAGTCGCACGAGATGGTGGCGACGGCAGTTGAGAAGGCCGGGCCGCTGGACGCCAAGACGCTCTCCCTGGTGAAGATCGGGATCTGCGTGGGGGCGGGTCTGGAGTCGGCGCTGCGGAGCCACGTTCGGCGTGCGATGCAGCACGGAGCCAGCGAGGTGGAGATCGAGCAGGCAATTCTGCTGGGCATGAACACGGTGGGATTTCCGAGCACGGTGGCCGCGTGGTGCTGGGCTCACGAGCAGTTTGAGCGGGGGGCGTAAGAGAAGAGGTCGGAGGCACGAGGCATTGGGTGCCGGGCACGGGGAACGGGGCACGAGGGAAGAGAAGAAGTGGTCGAGTGGTCGAGTGGTCGGCTGAGCGGGTGACGTGTGATTCAGAGTCCGGGCGAAGGTGCGATGGCGGTTTCGCGGCTGAGCTTGCCGCAGTTGGTGTCGTGCGCCGCGTCGCGTGAGGACTCGATCGCCCCGCCGCCGCCCGCGCCGGCGGAAGTGCGGGCCGCTCGACGCATGGTCGATTCGCACGGGCGTGTGATCCGCGATCTGCGCCTCTCCATCACGGACCGCTGCAATTTCCGGTGCGTGTATTGCATGGACCCGGGCGTGCGCTTCATGGCGAGCGAGTCGCTTTTGACGACGCCCGAGATCGTGCGGGTCGCGCGCGTGGCCGCGTCGCTGGGGGTTCGGAAGATCCGCCTGACGGGCGGCGAGCCGACGCTGCACCCCGAGCTCACCGAGATCATCGCGGGGATTCGCGCCGCCGCGCCGGTCGAGATCGCGATGATCACCAACGCCTCGCGTTTGTCGCGGGCGGCGCTCCGCGAGTGGAAGGCCGCCGGTCTTTCGCGCGTCACAATCAGCATCGACACGCTGCGCCCCGAGCGTTTCGCAAGACTAACGCGATCGACCTGCACGCCCGCGGACGTGCTGGAGGGCGTGGCGATGTGCCTGGGCGAGGGGCTCACGCCGCTGAAGCTCAACGCGGTGCTGATCCGCGGGCTCAACGACGACGAAGCGCCGGCGCTGGCGGAATTGGCGCGCCGATTCGGCGTGGAGATGCGGTTCATCGAGTACATGCCCCTGGATTCGGGGCGCGCGTGGGATTCGTCCAAGTGGGTGAGCGCGGGCGAGACGCGCCGTGCGATCGAGGAGCGATTCCCGCTGGTCGAATGCGGCGACGACGAGGCGTCGAGCACGGCACGCACGTTCGCGTTCGGCGATGGCGCGCCGGGTCGGATCGGCTTCATCGCGCCGGTGAGCAGCCCGTTCTGCGGCGCGTGCAGCCGCCTGCGGATCACCGGAGACGGCAAGGTCAGGGCGTGCCTGTTCAGCACGCGCGAGTGGGACCTTCGCTCGCTCCTGCGCCGCGATTCGGCGGGCGACGACGCGATCGCGGAGTTTCTGATCGACGCGACGTGGACGAAGCAGGAAGGGCACGGCATCGCGACGCCGCGCTTCGCGCAGCCCGAGCGAACGATGTCGGCGATCGGCGGGTGATCCGGGTGGCCCACGCGATCAGGCGATGCGGGCGAGCACGCGTCCGGCTTCGACGGCATCGCCCTTCTGCACGAGCAGGTCTTTCACGGTGCCGCCGACGAGCGCTCGCACCGTGCCGGTCATCGGGCGATCATCGCTCACGTACTTGCGGGCGATCTCGATCACGACGATGGGGTCGTAGGCTTTGACAGCGTCGCCCACCTTGACGTTCACGTTGGTAATGATGCCGGGGATCGGGCTGCAGACTTCGCCCGGCGCGCCGACACCAAGACCGTGCCACGCGGGCTTGGGCGGCAACGGCGGCTCGGGCGGGCCGACGAGCACGGGCGCGGCCTCGGTCGTGACGAGCGTGGGCTGCACATGGGGCGCGGGCTTGGAGCCATTTCCATTGCCGTTCATCCCGGGCATGATCATGCGTCCGGCGGGCGCTTTGGGCGGCGCGACGACGGGGGCGCTCTGCACGCGAAGGTCGGCCGAGGCGAGAGACGCGTTGGGATCAACCACGTCGACTTCGACTTCGTAGGTCTGGCTCTCGATGGTGACGTGAAGCTTCATGTCGTTCTCTCGCGTGCGAGCTTGGTGTGCGGGACTGCGGGCGTGATGGCGATCGTTGAGGTGATCGGCTTCTCGTTCGGGTTCACGGGCCCGCGCGCCAGCCGCGCCTGGCCGGGCGTGGATCGTGATACTCCATCGAAGCCCGGCGAGCCGACTGCTGCCACGGCGAGAGCTTCGACGTGTGGACCGGCTGGCTGAGCGGGCGGACGTGGGTGATGGTGGCGCGCGGGCCGGCGACCAGCGTGACGACCGCCTGGATCGCTTTGAGGTGGTGCGGCGGGATGGAGTGTCGTGGTGGTGCGTGGGTGGTTGGCATGGCTGTGCGGAGGAGGGGGTGAATGGAGATCGCGGGCGCGGATGCGCGGGTGTGTGGGTCGGCTACAGCGGGATCAGGCCGTGCTTCTTTTCGGGGCGGAGTTCTCGTTTGGTCTGGAGTTCGTCGAGCGCGCGAGCGATGTACTTCTTGGTCTCGCCTGGGGCGATGATGTCGTCGACCATGCGGCGCCCCGCGGCGACGAAGGGATTGGAGAAGGTGCTGCGGTACAGGTCGGTGAGTTCGGCGCGCTTGGCGGCGCGGTCCTTGGCCTCGGCGAGCTCACGCTTGAAGATGACCTCGACCGCCGCCTCGGCGCCCATGACGGCGATCTCGGCGGTCGGCCAGGCGGCGACCGCGTCGGTGCCGAGGTCTTTGCTGGCCATCGCGACGTAGGCGCCGCCGAAGGCCTTGCGGAGGATGATGGTGATCTTGGGCACGGTGGCGGCGGAGTAGCTGAAGAGGAGCTTGGCGCCGTGGCGGATGATTCCGCCGTATTCCTGCTGCACGCCGGGGAAATAGCCGGGGGTGTCGACGAGCGTGAGGATCGGGATGTTGAAGGCGTTGCAGAAGCGGATGAAGCGCGAGGCCTTGTCGCTGGAGTCGATGTCGAGCGAGCCGGCCTTGACGCCCGGATTGTTGGCGACGATGCCGACGCTGCGCCCGGCGATCCGTCCGAAGCCGATCACCATGCTCCCGGCGAAGCCGGCCTGGACCTCGAGGAAATCGTCGTTGTCCACCAAGCGCTGGATGACGTTGTGGACATCGTAGGTTCGGCGGGGATCCGCGGGGAGGATCTCGCCGATCGAGTCGTCCGTGCCGATGTCGCCCGGGAAAGCCAGACGCGGCGGGTCCTCCATGTTGTTCGACGGGAGGAACGAGAGCAGTCGACGGCAGAGGGCCGCGGCGTGCTTGTCGTCCTCGGCGATGAAGTGGATGTTGCCGGAGTAGTGCATGTGGGCCTCGGCGCCGCCGAGCTCTTCGGCGCTGACGTTTTCACGGGTGACCTGCTTGATGACCTGCGGGCCGGTGATGAACATCTGAGCCCGGCGCGTCTGGATGACGAAGTCGGTGAGCGCGGGGCTGTAGGCGGCGCCGCCCGCGCACGGGCCGCAGATCAGCGATATCTGGGGCACGAGGCCGGAGAGAAGCGTGTTGTGATAGAAGACGCGGCCGTAGGCGCCGAGGGAATCGATGCCCTCCTGGATGCGGGCGCCGCCCGAGTCGTTGATGAAGATGAAGGGGGTGCCGGTCTTCTGGCTCATCTTCATCATCTCGACGATCTTGTCGCCGTGAACCTCGCCCAGCGCGCCGCCGCCGACGGTGAAGTCCTGGCTGGCCAGGTGGACGAGGCGCTTGTCGATGGTGCCCGAGCCGGTGACCACGCCGTCGGCGGGGAAGTCCTTGCCGTCCATGCCGAAGGTGGTGCAGCGGTGCTTTGCGAAGCCGTCGCGTTCGTGGAACGAGGCGTTGTCGAGCAGGGCGTCGATGCGCTCGCGCGCGGTGAGGTTTCCGGCGGCGTGGTGCTTGGCGATGCGGTCGGCGCCGCCGCCCAGCATCAGCACGTCGCGGCGCTTCTTGAGTTCGGCGAGACGCTCGGCCATCGAGATGGGGGTCGGAGCCTTGGGGGGCATAACGGGCGCGGCGGAGGGAGTGTTCGGCGTGGTGGCGTTGCTCACGAATGACCCTTTCTCACGAAGAACGCGGAGAGTGATTGAGCTCGGTGCGGAGCGCGGGGCTTTGACCGTGGTCTGGTCAAGGCTCGCGGGAATGCACTACGGCGGGCTGGCAGAGTTCGGTCAGCACGCCCATGGAAGCCTTGGGGTGAAGGAACGCGATCGACGAATCGTGGGCCCCGGCGCGCGGGCGTTCGTCGATGAGACGGATGTTGCCAGCCTTGAGTGCCTCCAGCCGGACGGCAAGATCACCAACGGTGTAGGCGACGTGGTGCAGACCCTCGCCACGCTTCTCGATGAACTGAGCGATGGTTGAATCGGGGCTGGTGGGTTCGAGGAGTTCGAGGCGGACGGGGCATTCGATCGGGCCGAGTGCGTAGAACGCGACGCGAACCTTCTGATCGGGAACCGTCTGCACGCCCTCGAACCGAGCGCCGAGGACCCGCTCATAGAAATCCCGCTGCGCGTCCAGCGACCGGACGGCGATCCCGATGTGATTGACGCCTTGGGCCTGGATCATGGAAGATCTCCCAAGTCAGGCGGCCGACCGTTCGCATTCCGTGCGAGTGCTTTGGCGGAGCAGAGAATTCGAAACCGAATCGCCAACTCCGTGGCCGATCGCATGATAGGCCACCGCTCCGCAGAATCCCTGAACTCGTCGTTGTTTGTAGTGGTTTTCAACGATTCGTCGCCCACGACGATCCGCTTCGCATTTCATTCGGACGGCGTGCGGAGAGCCCGTGTTCAGTGTCCGTCAATATGGGTTTGCGGCGCGGCACGCAGCTCCTCGCGCAGCGCCGTGATCACTCGCTCGACCGCGAGCACGGGCGGCGTTCGCCCCTCGATCACATCGCCCTCGGCCTGGGTCATGGCGGCCCTGGCGCCGGGGAGGTCGAGCAGCAGGCGATCCAGCCGCTCGTGCAGGAGAGCGCGGAGCCAATGACGATCCTGGGCGCGTCGGCGCGCCTCGATCGCGCCCGATGCTCGAAGTCGTTCGAATCGCGACTGCACGTCCTCAAAGACGCGCCACACGCCGTCGCCCGTCAGGGCGCTGCACGTCAGCACGGAGACCGCGGAGTGCGCGTCATCGCCTCGCATGACGCGGGCGGCCGCCGCGTATTCCGCCGCCGCCGTTCGCGCTTTCGCGGCATTCTCGCCCTCGGCCTTGTTCACCACGATGAGGTCGACCAGCTCGAGCAACCCGCGCTTGATTCCCTGCAGTTCATCGCCAGCGCCCGGGATCGCCAGCGCCACGACGACGTCGCTCATGTCCGCGATCGCGGTCTCGCTCTGCCCCACGCCCACGGTTTCGATCAGCACGATATCGAACCCCGCGGCCTCGCACACAAACATCGCCTCGCGTGTCTTGCGCGCGATGCCGCCGAGCGTGCCGCCGCTGGGGGAGGGACGGATAAACGCACGCGGATCGCTCGACAGCCTGCCCATCCGCGTGCGATCGCCCAGGATCGAGCCGCCCGACACGCGGCTGGAGGGATCGATCGCCAGTACCGCGACGCGATGACCGCGCTCGGTGAGCATCGAGCCGAGTTTCTCGATGAACGTTGACTTTCCCGCCCCGGGCATGCCCGTGACGCCGATGCGCATCGCGCGTCCCGTGCCGGGAAGCAGTCGCGTGAGCACCTCCTGGGCGACGGCCTCGTCCGAGGGCTTGGTGGACTCGACGAGCGAGATCGCGCGCCCGAGCACGGACCGATCCGCCGCGAGCACGCCGCGGGCGAAGTCATCGACGCTCAGTTCCTGGCGCGCGGGGCGTGCGGATGCCGACGCGCTGGCGCCCTGGCCCGCTCTGGCGACCGACACGCCGAAGCGCGGGGCCTCGCCCTCGCGGGGAGCGGGGTTGCTCATCGCCCCTCCGCGGAATGCGTACGCGCCTTGGGTTGCTCGGTTCGCTCGAGTTCATCCAGCACGCGCGCCGCCGCCGAGCTGATGACGGTGCCGGGGCCGAAGATCGCGGAGACGCCGGCGGCGTAGAGCGCGTCGTAGTCCTGCGGGGGAATGACGCCGCCGACGACGATGAGGATGTCGGCGCGCCCGCCCTGATCGAGCGCCGCGCGCAACGCGGGCACGAGCGTCAGGTGCCCGGCGGCGAGCGACGACACACCGACGACGTGGACGTCGTTTTCGATCGCCTGTCTTGCGACCTCTTCGGGCGTCTGGAACAACGGGCCGATGTCGACATCGAAGCCCATGTCAGCGTAGGCGGACGCGACGACTTTTTGTCCGCGGTCGTGCCCGTCCTGCCCCATCTTGGCGACGAGGATTCGCGGCCGGCGTCCCTCGCGTTTCTCGAACGACGCGACGCGGGCGCGGATGCTTTCGATCGTTCCCTTTTCAGCGGACTCTTTCATGTAAACACCCTGCATCGAGCGTACGACGGCCTCGTGTCGCCCGAAGACCATTTCGAGCGCGAGCGAGATTTCGCCGACGGTCGCCATCGCGCGTGCGGCGTCGACCGCGAGTTCGAGCAAGTTCCCCTGGCCGCTCTTGGCCGCGTTGGTCAGCGTGTCGAGCGCCCGGCTCACGACGGACGCATCGCGCTTGCTCTTCAGGTCTTGCAGACGTGCGACCTGCGCCTCGCGGACGGCGGTGTTGTCGATTTTCAGCACGTCGATCGCTTCATCGCGCTGCGGCTTGAATCGGTTCACCCCGACGACCGTCTGCGAGCCGGAATCGATGCGGGCCTGCGTGGCGGCCGCGGCCTCTTCGATTCGGAGCTTGGGGATGCCGGCCTCGATCGCCTTGGCCATGCCGCCCAGGTCCTCGATCTCAATGATGTGGGCCCACGCGCGGCAGGCCAGGTCGTGCGTGAGGCGCTCGACGTAATACGAGCCGCCCCAAGGGTCGATGACGCGGCATGTATCGGTCTCCATCTGCAGGAACAGCTGGGTATTTCGCGCGATGCGCGCGGAGAAGTCCGTGGGCAGCGCCAGCGCCTCGTCGAGCGCGTTGGTGTGGAGGCTCTGCGTGTGCCCCTGCGTGGCGGCCATCGCCTCGACGCAGGTGCGCACCACGTTGTTGTACACGTCCTGGGCGGTCAGGCTCCAGCCGCTGGTCTGGCTGTGCGTGCGGAGGGAGAGGCTGCGCGGGTTCTTGGGGTTGAACGTTTTCATGAGGCGCGCCCAGAGCAGGCGTGCCGCCCGAAGCTTGGCGATCTCCATGAAGAAGTGCTCGCCGATCGCCCAGAAGAAGCTGAGACGCGGCGCGAAGTCGTCGACATCCAGGCCGCGTGCCACGCCGGTGCGCACGTATTCAAGCCCGTCGGCGAGCGTGTACGCCAGCTCGATGTCCGCCGTGGCGCCCGCCTCCTGCATGTGGTAGCCGCTGATCGAGATGCTGTTGAACTTCGGCATCTTCGCGGCGCAGAACGCGAACACGTCGCCGATGATCTTCATGCTCGGCGCGGGAGGATAGATGTATGTGTTGCGGACCATGAACTCCTTGAGGATGTCGTTCTGGATCGTGCCCGACAGCTGCCCGGGCTTCACGCCCTGGCGCTCCGCCGCAACGATGTACATCGCGAGCACGGGGAGCACCGCGCCGTTCATCGTCATCGACACGCTGATCTGTCCGAGCGGGATGCCCTCGAACAATCGCTCCATATCGAGCACAGAATCGATCGCGACCCCTGCCATTCCAACATCGCCCGCGGCCCGCGGATGGTCGCTGTCATAGCCACGGTGCGTCGCGAGGTCGAACGCGACCGAAAGACCCTTCTGGCCCGCTGCCAGGTTGGCGCGATAGAACGCGTTGCTCGCCTCCGCGGTGCTGAAGCCGGCGTATTGGCGCACGGTCCAAGGCTTCAGAACATACATCGTCGCGTACGGCCCGCGAGCGAACGGCGGAAGCCCGGGCATGGTCGCAAGATGACGCACCGCGTCGAGGTCGCTCGCGTGATACTCGGGCTTGATCACGAGCCCCTCGGGCGTGCGCCACGAGAGTTGCTCCGGCGTGCGACCCGTCGCCCGACGCACCGCGTCGGTCCAGGTCCGCTCGTCGACGGGTGCGCCCGGCGCGTGTAAGGGGATATCAGCGAAGTTCGGGATGATCGCGCCTGGTTGAGCGGCGTTCACAGCGACACTCCTTCCTGCACGAGGAGTTCGGACAGCGTCTTGACGACATCGCAGCGCATGTAAATGAAACGGTCCACGCCCGCTTCGCGATAGGCGGGCTCGCTCGATCCGGGGTTGCCCGCGAGGATCACGGTGCGCGCGCCCGCGGCGTGGAGCAGCGGCGCCAGCGTCGCGACGATGGTCGCGTAGAGCGAGTCGCTCGAACAGATCACCGCGATGCTCGCGTCGGAATGGGCGAACTCCGACGCGCTCCGCGCCAGGTCCGCGTTTCCAGACACGGCGTGCGCTTCAAAGCCGCCCGCCTCGAAGAAGCCTTTGGCGTAGTTGGTGCGGGCCAGATGGTCGGCGGGTGAGCCGATGCTGACGATCGCTACGCGCGGGCGACGCCCGCACGCCGCGACGTATTCGTCCGCCGCATCGCGAAGATGCTCGAACGTTTCGGAGAAGGGATGGGGCGCGAGCGCGTGGATGCTCGCGGGCGGCCCGCCGTTGCCCAGGATCGCGGTGATCGCGCCGATCGTCGCGCCCTGCGCGGCGAGATTGAACGCCTGCTGGCTCATGGCGTCGGCGCGCGCCGGCGACACCGCACCGGCGCTCGATGTCTGGAGCGGCTTGGCGCGCCGGCGTGCCGCACGCTCGCGGGCTTCACGCCTGAGCGATTCGAGATTCACGGTGCATGGCTCGGGGCGCTGCTCGCCGACGCTCGGGAACTCGCTCACGCCGAGCAGGGCCTCCTTTCGCGTCGCGATATCGCGCCAACGCGGCTGGGCGGCGGTGTCGATCTGCTGCGCGACCCAGCCGTCCTCGAGACTCCGGGCCATCCCGCCGCGCGACTCGATCGCCTGCAGGATCACCCACGCACGCTCGCAGATTTCGTCTGTCAATCGCTCGAGGTACCAGCTCCCTCCCGGCGCGTCGACGACCCGGTGCAGGTGGCACTCTTCCTGCAGGATCAGGTGCGTGTTGCGCGCGATGCGGCGGGCCAGCGTGCCGCTGCGCCGCTCGGGGCTGCGCGCGACCATCGCGGCGTCGAAGGGTTCGGACCCGATCGCGTCGGCGCCACCCAATGCGGCGGCGAACACGCACACGCTGTTGCGCAGGATGTTGACCCAAGGATCGCGGGCCGTCAGCACGCGTTTGCTGGGTCGAACGTGCATCTTGATCCGCTGACCTTCGAGCCCGACGCCGCACGCCTGCGCGACGCGCCCCCACAGGCGTCGCGCCGCGCGGAGCTTGGCGATCGCCAGGAACTGGTGCGTCCCGACCGCGTAGCTGAAGAGCAGCTGTGCCGCCGCCTGGTCGACGCTCAGCCCCGCGCGCGTCATCGCGCGCAGATACTCCAGCGCCGTCGCCATCGAGAATGCCAGGTCCTGGGTCGCGGTCGCGCCGGCGTGGTGATACGGAGCGGTGCCCACGCGGATCGCCGTGACATTCGAGAAGCGCGCGGAGGTCCACGCCGCCAGGTCCGCGGCTCGCGCGAGCCCCTCCGCGATCGGCCAGGGCAGGTGCCCCTCGCGCGCCAGCACGCCGAGCGGATCGGCGTTGAATGCGCCGCGGCACTTTGCGGGCTCGGTCGTCTCCGACTCCCACACGGCGCTGAGCTGCGCCGCCGCGGGAATGAAGGCGGCGCCGGCTTCGAGCGCGACGGAGATCATGCCGAGCTCCACGCCACGGAGCGCCGCGGAAAGATCGTCCGCGCTCGCGATCATCGCGCCGTCGACGCCCGCGAGTTCGCGTGCGCCCGGGTCATCGGGATCGAGCCCGGCCCGTCCCGCGGCGTCGTAGCGAATGAGAATCGAGGTGACACCTCCCGCGAGGTCTTCGAGAATGGACGCGTTCAGCACTCGCGGGTCGGCGTGGTCTTGCTGCTGGCGGATGTCCCAGCCGCGGAGTTGATGATCGAGCGGGAGCGAGCCGCGCGTGAAGGGTGATAGTCCGCTGAAGCCCGACGGGTCGCCCGCGCGGCGCCAATCGCTCGCGGTGTAAAGCGGCTGTACGTAAAGCCCTTCATAGGTGTGGGTGACGAGCTTGCGTTCAAAGGGCGCACCGTTCAGGTCCTGCTCGACCAGGGCGCGCCATTGGGCTTCGTCCACGTTCGGGAACGATTCGCAGATGTCGAAGGTACGGGGGAGCATCGTGCACCTCGCGGGCGCGGCCGGCACGGCTCGGAAGATCGCGCCCCGGCGGAGTTCCGTCGCGCTCATTTCAGCATAGTCCGCCGATATCGAACAGTCTTTCGTGTCGCGCGCGGATTCTTCCATGTCGAGCGCTAGACTGATCAAAAACTCATTTGCCCGGAGGATGCACATGAACATCGTCCGAAACGCCGAAGAGGCCGTCTCCTTCATCCGCAGCGGGATGAACATCTTCGTTCACGGGAGCGCCGCAACGCCCGCGCCGCTCCTGAGCGCGCTTGCCGCCCGCGCCGACCTGCGCGACGTCCGCGTCTTTCACCTGCACACCGAGGGCTCGGCCGCGTTCCTCGCACGCGAGGTCGCGGGGCGGATCACGTCGTACTCATTCTTCACCGGGCCCGACGCACGCGAAGCGATCCAGGACGGACGCGCCGACTTCATCCCGGTGTTCCTGTCGGACATTCCCGACGTCATCACCTCCGGGCGCATCCGCATCGACGCCGCGCTCGTGCAGCTCTCGCCGCCCGACAAGCACGGGTCGTGCACGCTGGGCACGTCGATCGACGCGGCCCGTGCCGCCGTCGACACCGCGCCCATCGTGATCGCCGAGATCAACGATCGGTTCCCGCGCACGCACGGGAACACGGCCGTCCCGCTTTCCCGCGTCGCCTGCGCCTTCCGCTCCAGCCGCGAGCTGCCCGATCACCCGCCGGGCGATCCGACCGAGGTCGAGGCGCGCATCGGGCGCATCGTCGCCGATCTGATCGAGGACGGGAGCACGCTCCAGATGGGCATCGGCGCGATCCCCGACGCCGTGCTCTCCAGTCTCGGAAACAAGCACGACCTGGGCGTTCACACCGAGATGTTCTCCGATCGACTGATCGACCTGGTTGAGGCGGGCGTCATCACCAACCGGCACAAGGAAGTGCACCCGGGGCGGATCGTCACGTCGTTCTGCTCGGGCTCGCGTCGCCTGTATGACTTCGTCGACGACAATTGCATCGTCGAGTTCCACGGGTGCGATCGCACCAACGACACCGCGATCATCCGGCGCAACCCCAAGGTGGTCGCGATCAACTCCGCGCTTCAGATCGATCTCACCGGGCAGGTGTGCGCGGATTCGATCGGGCACCGCATCTACTCCGGCATCGGCGGGCAGATGGACTTCATCCGCGGCGCCGCCCTCAGCCCCGGAGGCAAGGCGATCATCGCCATCCCCTCCACCGCTTCTGGCGGCAAGCTCTCTCGCATCACGCCCGAATTGCTCCCCGGCGCGGGCGTCGTCACGACCCGTGGGCACGTTCACTGGATCGTCACCGAATACGGCGCCGTAAACCTGTGGGGGCTCTCGCTTCGCCAGCGCGGCGAGGCACTCATCAGCATCTCGCACCCGGATTTCCGCGGCGAGCTGATGACCAAGCTCGCGGGCCTGAGGCACTTTTCCTTGAAATAGCGTGCCACGTGTCTTAGGGCGATCGCCAGCTTCCGCGGAAGCAGCGTGTCGCGATGACCCGTTGAACTCCTCGGAACGCCACGGACGACTCCGCTCCTATCTCGCCGACGCGCCCTCGCCGGCGGGCTGTTTGGCCGCGCCGTCGCGGCCGAGCCCGAACTTGCGGATTTTGTTGTACACCGTCACGCGATCGATCCGCAGGATGTGGGCCGCCCGAGCGATGTTCCATCCCGTGCGCTCCAGCACGCCCTGGATGTGGCGCCGCTCGATTTCTTCGAGCGAGTCGTCGCACGCTGGCATCACCACCGCCGCACGGGGCGCCGTGAGCGGCAGGTCCTCGGGCCTGATCTCGGGCGGCCGACCGACCACCATCGCCCGTTCGATCGCGTTGCACAGCTCGCGCACGTTGCCGGGCCAGTCGTGCTCCTCCAGGCGACGCATCGCCTCGGGGCTGATCCCCGTGATCTTGCGGTCCATCTGCCGTGCGAATCGCTCCACGAAGTGACGCGCCAAGAGCGGGATGTCGTCTGCCCGCCGGCGCAGCGGCGGCGCCTCGATCGTGAACACGTTGATCCGATAGAACAGGTCCTGGCGGAACTTCCCCGCCCGCACCGCGGCCTCCAGCGACTCGTTCGTCGCGCCGATCACTCGAAAATCCACGCGGACCTGGTCCTGCCCGCCCACGCGCGTGAAGCTCTTGTCCTCCAGCACCCGCAGCAACTCGACCTGCATCCGCTCCGGGATCGAGCCGATCTCGTCGAGGAAAAGCGTCCCGCCGTCGGCCATTTCGATCTTGCCGCGCCGGCGCTGCGTCGCGTTGGTGAACGCGCCCTTCTCGTGCCCGAAGAGCTCGCTCTCCAGCAGCGATTCGGCGATCGCGCCGCAGTTGACCGGGATCATGGGCGCGTAGCGCCGCGGGCTGTTGGCGTGGATGGCGCGGGCGATGAGCTCCTTGCCCGTGCCGCTCTCGCCCGTGATGAGCACCGTCGCGTCGGTCGGCGCCACTCGCCCGATCAGCTCGATGACGCCCCGGATCGCGTCGCTCTCGCCCACGATCGTGTCGACCGACACCATCTCGTCGATCAGGCGCTTGAGGTTCTGATTCTCGCTGGCCATGCGCCGCTTCTCGACCGCGCGCTTCAAGAGGTGGCTCAGCTCCGCGGGATCGATCGGCTTGGTGAGGTAGTCGAACGCGCCGTCCTTCAGCGCCCGCACCGCCGTCTCCACCGAGCCGAACGCGGTGATCACCACCACCTCCATCGCCGGGTCGATCGCGTGCAGCGCCGCCTGAAGCTCCAGGCCGTCCATCCCCGGCATGCGCACATCGACCACCGCCGCGTCGAACCCGCGATGCCCCGCCAGCCCGAGCGCCGCCTCCGCGCTCGCCGCGGGCACGGCCTCAAATCCGTCCTTCCCCAGCCATCGGCTCAGCGAATCACGCACGCTGAACTCGTCGTCCACCACCAAAATCGCCGGACGCTCGGGCTTCATGCGCCACCCCTCTCACAGGATCCACCCGTACCCGCCGCGACAGCCTGAGGTCGAGCGCCGGAAACAACTCCCTCGCCCGCCGCCAGTTCGATCGACGCCTCACCGCGCCGGCGCGGCAGCCACAGCGTGAACGCCGTGCCCACCCCCGGTGTCGATCGCACCGTGATCTCCCCGCCATGCCCGTGCACCACGCCGTACACCACCGCCAGCCCAAGCCCAACCCCGCTCGTCTCGCCCTTGGTCGTGACGAACGGCTCGAAGATGTGCGGCACAAGCTCGGGCTCGATGCCGACCCCCGTGTCCTCGATGCTCAGCACCACGCGCTCGTCATCGCCCTCCACCCGAACACGCAGCACCGCCTCGCGATCCTTCAGCCCGTGCATCGCCTCGATCGCGTTCATCAGGAGCGCCAGCACCGCCTGCTGGACCCGCCCCCGCTCGGCGACGATCGTCGGATCGCCCGAAAGCAGCGTCGCCTCCAGGCGAACCCGGTGCATCTCCAGGTGATGCCGCACCAGCATCAGGCTGTTCTCCACGATCTCGTTGATGCTCGCCATCGTCGTGCGCACGCTCTGCCCGCGCGCGAAAACCAGCAGGTTCTTCACGATCTCGCCGCAGCGCACCGATTCACGGTCGATCAGGGCCAGGTAGCCGTCGATCGGCGCCACGCTCCCCGGCTCGATCGCCAGCTCGCCCAGCTCGCGGCGCGACAGGCGCGCATACGCCAAGATCCCGCTGAGAGGGTTGTTCAGCTCGTGCGCCACCGTCGCCGAAAGCTTGCCCAGCGACGCCATCGTCTCCACCTGCGTCATGCGCTTCTGGGCCTCGCGGAGCTCGCGTGTCTTCTCCTCGACGCGCCGCTCCAGCGTCCGCGACCACTCGGCCAGTTCCTCACGCGCCCCGCGAAGGTCGTTGATCATCCCGTTGAACGCGCCCGCCAGCTGCGCCAGGTCGTGATGCCCCGTCACTTCGATCCGCGTGTGAAGGTCTCCGCCCGCGATCCGCCGCGTCCCCTCGTGCAGCCGCTCCACCGGCTCGTGGATCAGCCGACGGATGAAGAGCGCGACGATCAACCCCGCCGTCATGATGAGCAGGATCGTCGTCGTCCCCAGCTGCTGACGCGCCCGGCTGATCGCCTCGTCGAACGGCGCCATCGTCATCTGCACGTCCAGCACCCCCAGCACCGGTCGGTGCGCCGGCGGCGGGTGACACTCCAGCGACGAACAGCCGCGCTCGTTCATGATCACGCTCAACGAACGCTGTCCCTCGTGCCCGTCCCCCAGCACCGGCATGTCGGCGTTGCGGAGCACCTTCGGGCCCGCACGCTCGCCGTTGACGTGGCACACCACGCACTCATGGCTCGTGATCGGCACCACCCGCCCGCGTTCGCCCGTGTCGGCGGTCAGCGCGATCCGCCCGTCCTTGGCGTACACGCGGATCGCCGTGAATCCCTCCGACGAGCCCAGGGTCTCGATCCGCGATTGAACTTCATCCAGCCGGTTCAGGAGCATCCCGTCGTGCGTCGCGCTGCGGATCAGCGAGGTCGAACGCGCCAGGTCCGCCCTGATGAAGCGCCGGAGTTCCTCGCGCACCCCCCAATACCCGATCGCCGCGTGCAGCGCCAACGCCACCGCGATCGTGATCGCCAGCGGCACCAGCAGCCGCAACTCCAGCGAACGGGCAAGCAGTCCGGGCTTGGTAAACATCGCGCACCAGCCATGAGGACTCGAATGTCCGTATTATTCGACCCCGACCGATCCGCCGTCTACCCAAGCTGTTGAGTGTTTCATCACAAACACCTCGCGCGCCCGCAAGGTCTCCGTTCGTGCAAACCCCTTGCTGAAAGCGCGGCCACGTGCTCCTCCGACGCGCGGCACGCGATCGCGATCCACCCCGCAATCGGTTCCTGCCATCGAGCCGTCGTCGCTCGCAGCCACCAGTCGCCGCGGCCGTGGTCCTCAGCGCTGAATTCCGCAACCGCGTTGCGGATTTCAACAACACCACCCCATCGTCGAACGCGCATACCCGCGTTCCCCACTCCCCGCGGGCCATTCCGATTTGGCCCCGCGATTGCATCGACTCCCAGCACTCACCAGTCTTTCACAGAGGAGCCTCCCATGGCACACCTCGGAACCACCCAGCACAAGCTGCTCCGCGAGTACGTCGCTCCCACCGCCCTCGGACTCGCGCTCGTCGTCTGCATGCCCGTGCTCGGAATCGCCGCCGTGCTGATGCGCGGCACGCTCATCGCCGCCTTCGCCGTCTGCGTCGCCGTCGCCGTCACCATCGCCGCGTGGCACATGATCGAGCCAACCCTCAGCCCACGCTGGCGCCACGCGATCCGCGAACTGGCCCTCGGCGTCGCGATGATCGTCAGCCTCCCGCTCCTGGCGGTCGTCCTCTTCGTCATGCAGGGCACCGTCGCCGCGCTCCTCATCGTCGCCGGCGTGGCGCTCTTCCTGATCGGCCTGTGGCGCGTCTTCGCCGCCAGTGGCCATGTCCTTCACACCCGCTAGACGCGCGTTCTTCGCCTCGGCGGCTTGGTCAATCGCTCGGGAGGACTCCGATGAACGCTCGCACTTCCAGTCAAATCACCCCGAAGAGCGGAAGCAGCGTTCAGGCCCCGACCGACACGAGCCGCCGCGGATTTCTCAGAGTTGGCGCCGCGCTCACGGCGCTGACGGTCGGAGGTAAAGCCCTCGCGAGCAGCGGCGCGGACGGCGCCGCCAAACTGAGCGAGGGGCGCATGGGGGTGCTGGTTGACCTCTCCCGCTGCGTCGGCTGCCGGCGCTGCGAGTGGGCGTGCAACGACGCCAACAACAACCCGCACGGCAAGCTCGAAGAGTGCGACGACCAGTCCGTGTTCGCGACTCTTCGCCGCCCGCGCACCGACCAGTTCTGCGTCGTCAACGCGACGCGGAACCCCCTGGCGGACCCGAGCCCCGCGGACCCGCCGATTTTCGCCAAGGTTCAGTGCATGCACTGCGAATACCCGCCGTGCGTCTCCGCCTGCCTCGTTGGCGCGATGGAAAAGAGCCCCGAAGGCCCCGTCACCTACGACGCCTCCAAGTGCATCGGCTGCCGCTACTGCATGATCGCCTGCCCCTTCGAACGCCTTACCTACGAGTACGATCGCCGCTTCACCCCGCGCGTCCGCAAGTGCGAGCTGTGCCTCCACCGCACCCGCGAGGGAAAACTCCCCGCCTGCGTCGAGATCTGCCCCGTCGAAGCGCTCCAATACGGCCGGCGCGAAGACCTCCTCCGCATCGCCCATGAACGCATCGCCGCCCACCCCGATCGCTACGTCGATCGCGTCTACGGCGAGACCGAAGGCGGCGGAACCTCCTGGCTCTACCTCTCCGCGCGCCCCTTCGAGCAGCTCGTCGACCTCGGCCTGCCCAAGCTCCCCGACAAGAGCCCCGCCGAACGCACCGAGCGCATCCAGCACGCCATCTTCAAGGGCGCCGCCGGACCGCTCGCCATCGCCGCCATCCTCACCACACTCCACTTCCTCACCCGCAAGGGAGGTCACGCGTGAGCGCCTCCATCTCCATCCCCATCCTCCACCATCCCACCCTCGCCGCGCCCGACTCCCGCCGCCGCTACTTCACGCCCGGGATGCTGGTCGTCACCGCGATCGCCGCGATCGGCGCGGCCGCGTGGCTCTTCCGCATGCTCTTCGGCCTGGGTGCCGCCACCAACCTCTCCAACGCCTACCCCTGGGGCATCTGGATCGGCATCGACGTCGCCACCGGCGTCGCCCTCGCCGCGGGCGGATTCACCACCGCCTTCCTCGCCCACATCCTCCACCGCGAGCGCTACCACCCGCTCGTCCGCCCCGCCCTCCTCACCGCCATGCTCGGCTACACCTTCGTCGCGCTGGGCGTCGCCACCGACCTCGGACGCTTCTGGGCCATGTGGCACGTCATGCTCCCCCCCTTCTGGCAGCCCAACTCCGTCCTCTTCGAGGTCGCCATCTGTGTCATGTGCTACCTCTCCGTTCTCTACATCGAGTTCCTCCCCGTCGCCTGCGAGCGCTTCATCGGCCGCGTTCATCTCCCCGGCCGCCTCGCCGCCCTCAACCAGCCCGTCGATCGCGCCCTCCGATTCGCCGACAAGTCCCTCGGTCGCTTTATGACCATCTTCATCATGCTCGGCATCATGCTCTCCTGCATGCACCAGTCCTCCCTCGGCACGCTGATGGTCATCACCTACGGCAAGCTCGACGCCCTCTGGCACACCCCCGCCCTCCCGCTCCTCTTCCTCCTTTCCGCCTTCGCTGTCGGTTACCCCATGGTCATCTTCGAGTCCATCATCGCCCACCGCTCCTTCGGCCTCCCCGGCGAGCGCGACCTCCTCGCCGAACTCGGTCGCTTCATCCCCTTCACGCTCGCCCTCTACCTCGCGGTGAAGATCGCGGACCTCGCGCTCCGCGGCCAGCTCCCGCGACTCCTCGTCGGCGACTACTACACCCAGATGCTCACGATCGAAGTCCTCTTCGGCGTGGTCGTTCCCATCCTCATCTTCAGCAATCGCCGCCTGCGTGCCCAGACCCGTTGGCAATTCCTCGGCGCCGCCCTGGTCGTGCTCGGCGTTGCCTTCAACCGCCTCAACGTCTTCCTCTTCGCCTACTCCCCGCTCGAGCGGGGCGCGATCTACCGCCCCTCCGTCAGCGAGATCGCCGTCACCCTCGGCGCCATCGCCCTCACCGTCATGATCTACCGCGCCATCGCCCTCAACCTGCCGGTCATCGAGCAGCTCCATGACGATCACGCGCATCACGCGCCCCGCGCGCACGACGACGTTCACCTGACCGTGCTCGCGGACATGCCGCCCCAGACCATCGCTCGTCCCATCACTCCCACCGTCCCCGCCGCCGAGACCCCCGCGCTCGCCGGCGTCAAGGAGTGAACCATGAACGCCGCCCTCGCAACCCTCGTCCTGCTTCTCGTCGGCCAAACCCACGCCCAGACCCAGCCCCAGACCCAGCCCCAGACCCAGCCCCACACGTCCACCGCGATCAACCTCGACAGGGTCGAGAAGATCCCCGACGTCGTGATGCTCGATCAGGTCCCGGGCTGCTATGGCTCCGTCCGCTTTGACCACCGCGTCCATGTCGAGATGTCCGGCATACAAGGCGAATGCCGCAACTGCCACCACGAGCTTCCCGAAGACGCCAAGTCCGCCGACAAGCCCGACGTCCGTCCCTGCCGCGAGTGCCACGAGCCCACCGGAAACGCCACCACCGACGGCAAGCTGGGCCTGCGCGGCGCCTACCACCGCCAGTGCCTCGACTGCCACCGCGACTGGACCCACGAAAACGCCTGCGGCTTCTGCCACACCGTTTCCGGCACCTTCCGCGCCAATCCCGCCCTCTCCGACCGCCTCCGCGGCAACCTCCAGCCCCGCGCCGAGGCGCACGCCGCCTACGTCTACACCACCGCCCACAAGGGAATCCCCACCGTCACCTTCCACCACAAGGACCACACCGAACGCTTCGGCATCAAGTGCGTCGAGTGCCACGCCGGCAACTCCTGCAGCCAGTGCCACGGCGGCGTCTCCGAGCGACCCCTCGTGAACCGCCAGCAGAGCTGCTACAACTGCCACGCCCAGGACCGCTGCGTCACCTGCCACGATCTCCGCGAACGCCCGGCCTTTGACCACGCCCAGCGCACCGGCTGGTGGCTCCGACCCGCCCACGCCGCCCTCGCCTGCAACGACTGCCACAAGCCCAACGAATATCCCACCACCCCCGTCACCGGCGCCTGCCTCCCGTGCCACGCCAAACGCTGGGGCGATCTGGGCTTTGACCACGCCCGCACCGGCGTCGCGCTCGAAGGCGACCACGCCTACTTCAACTGCCTCGATTGCCACCGCGGCGGCAACGAACTCATGCTCGCCGACTGCACCAAGTGCCACGAGGAGCGCCCCGTCGAAGGCCCGCGCCGCGTCGGCCGCGACAACGCCACCTGGTGGGACGCTCGCGTCAACCACGACACGACGTCCAGCGACCATTGACCCGTGTCTACCCGCCTCGTCCTCCCGCGCGCCCTGGCGTCGCAAGGCCGTTCTCCATCCGACGGCGTCGCGAGCCGCCCGTCTTTGGCTCGCTTCTTTCCCTCCGCGCCAGCCCGGAACGCGCGCGAGGCCGCGCAAACAGCCGCCCGCGGTCTCGGCGGCACGTCACGAACGACGATCACGGGCGAAACGGCGAAACCGTGGGGCTCGGACGAGCCCGAATCGCCGGCGGCGGAATTCGCGTCTTCTCATCGGCGTCGGTGGCGATTCCCTACTTGAACACCATCGCCGGTTCCAGCCTCACCACCTTCCGCGCGCTCAGCGTCGCCGACACCACGCCCACCAGCAGCACCGCGCACGCCGCAAACACCATCGTCGACGCCATGAGGCGATACGGCATGGCGTCCGACTTGGCAAAGGTGCCGATCGCGCTGGAAAGCCCGATCCCCAGCCCATACCCCGTCGAGCCCGCCAACGCCGCCTGCGTCGAAACCATCAGCAACACCAGCCAGTTCGACGCGCCCAGCGCCTTGAGCACGGCGTAGTAGCGCAGGTTCTCGTTGGTGAACAAATACAACAGCAGCGCGCTCACCGCCACGCCCGTCACCACCCCGATCCCCACGATCATCGCGATCCGCTTCACCACGCCGGTCGTCTCGACGTAGTACCAGTACGTGTCGTCGCAGAACTCCCGCGCCGTCCGCGCCCGCAGGCCGGTCAGCAACGTAATGCGGCGCGCCAGGCCCGCCGCGTCCTCTCCGTCCGCGGCCTTCACGAGCACGAACGACAGCAGGTTCCGTTCCTTGGGATGGATCGCCACCGCGCGCGAATACGTCGTGTACACGATCGGCTTGGACAGGAATCTCGTGCCCAGGTCGGCGAACGCACCCACCACCACGCGATGGTCGTTGATCTGCAGCTCGTCGCCCACGCGGAGCGGCCTGGTCGGCCCCGAGAGGTCCAGTTCCTGGAATCCCGGCAGATCCTCGCGCGGCGAGATCGGCATGCGCAGGAGCGTGCCGGCGCTGGTGTGGTCCACGATCGCCTTCTCGTTCTGGCGCAGGATCCACGGCGAATTGTTGATGATGTGCTCCGGCGCGCCCAGCAACGTCGCGTCGTCCACGCCGATGAGCAGCACGGGCTGAAACGCGCCGCTCGACAGGCGCGCCCGCAGCGTCGCGGTGTGCAGGGGGACGGCCCAGGCGACGCCCCCGATCCCGCGGACGCGATCCAAGGCCGTCTCCGGCATCGCGATCGGTTCGTCGGCGTACTGCACCGCGGCGTCCATGACCCAGACGTCGGCCTGCGGGATGTCGGTGACGAGGGCGTAGCTGCGCTCCATCATGCCGTGGAACATGCTGAGCATGTGCGTGATGAGGAACGTGCAGACGAGCACGCCGAAGACCACGCCCATCCACTTGGTGGGGTCGCCCAGGAGCATTCGCACGGCGATGCGGAGCATGGGGGAGGGTAGTGCCGGAGTGAATCACAAGCCGTGCTTCGCCAGACGTGCCCGGAGATTTGGCGACGGTACATAGACGAGTTCATTTCCGTCCGAGATCTTTGCCATGAGCCGCAGACGCACAAGTCCTTCAAGATCGGTCGCCGCCGTATTGAGTGAGATCCCGTTGGAGGTCTTGTGGCTCAGTCGCGTATAGCGGGTCGATGGTCGTCGGAGCGCGTGCTGAAGCAGCAGCCGCTGTCTCAGGTTGAGCTTCTTGGAGACCTTGATGAGTAGGTCGGCCTGCCGGATCTTCTCTTCCTCGCGGCGGAGCCGTCGCGCAAACAGGTCCAGTGACTGTTCGATGATATCGAGCTTGTACACGATGAAATAGGTGAGATCGCCTTCGTCAAGCTCCGAATCCAGATACGCCTGTGGATAGCGTGAAGCACCGGCCCTTATCCGTTCGGAAATCGGCATGAACTCGAACGGCCAGTATCCCGCACGAATCGCCGCCCAGTAAAACACTGCTCGGGCCGTCCGGCCGTTTCCATCGACGAACGGGTGGTCATAGCCCATCATGAAATGCAGGATGCTTGCCTTCACGATGGGGTGGATGAAATTGGAGCCCTCGTGCCGCTGATTTGCAAAGCCGCAGAGCATCCGAACTCTTTCGGGAATTTCGTCCGCATGAGGCGGCGTGTGGATGACATCCTCGGTGCGAACATCGACGACATTCACGTTTTCATCCGGGCGACGCCAGCGGCGCGATTCGCCCGCATCCTTCAGCGTTCCCTCCGTCAATATCCCCTGGAGTTCCAGCAGTAGCTCCGGTGTCAGGTCTTCACGGAGTTTTCTCTTTATGAACTGCATGCCCAGATAGTTGTTTACCACCATCCGCTCGCCGGTCGATCGCGGTGGCCGCTGTGACCGCAACATTTCAACCGCTGCCTTGCGCGTTGTCGCAGCTCCTTCAATGATCGAGGACTCGGCCGCCTCGTCCATCATGGTGCGAATCTGCAGCCTCGCCCGGTGCTCTGGGCTGGCCAGAACCCCATCCGGTGCGTGCAACGATGATGCTCCTCCTCCGCCCACCGCGATATCAATGCGATGAAGCGGCTCGATCAGGTGATTGCCACCGCACCAATGAAACGGGTTTCCACCGGTCTGACGGAAGGGAAGTTCTGTCCAAGGACGCCTGAGCTTGACCGCAAACCACGCATCCTTCGGATCAATCCCGCGTTCGCTGGCGATGTACTTGACCTTGTGCCATGGCCGATACTCGGCCTGCAAGTCTGCCACTCGATCCTGCAACGCTCGAACGCGAGTGATGGCGTCCATCGTCGCGTTGTCGAACAGTTCCTTGAGCGTTGGTGGTCGTTCGGTGTGCATGTCAAATCCTGTCAATTTTTCGGATATTGAGAGTATCCGTCTTTGACTGCACTGTCAAACAATGAAAAATTGACACGAATTGAGAGCGACCAATCCTCCCAACAAAACAGGCCGGAATTCGCCCTTCGGCAAATCCCGGCCTGGATCGGACTTCGCACCAGCGGCGTTTCCGCCGTCCCCGCGTCAGCCGTTCACGCTCATCACGACCTTGATCCCATCGCCGCAGATCATGGTCTCGAACGCCTTCTTGAAGTTCTCGATGGGCATCTCGTGGGTGATGATGTCGTCCAGCTCCAGGCGCCCCGAAAGCAGGAGCGACTCCATCTGGTACCAGGTCTCGAACATCTTGCGCCCGTTGATGCCAAGGACGGTCGCGCCCTTGAAGACGACGTGCTGGTTCCAGTCGAAGACCAGCGGCTTGCTGGGGATGCCGAGCAGGGCCGCCGTCCCGCCGTTGCGGAGCGCGCGGAAACCAAGGTCAAAGCTCGACGCCGCCCCCGACATCTCCAGCAGCACGTCCGGGCCATCGCCGCGGCAGGCCTTGCGGACCTCGCCCACCCAACCATCGCCCTGGCGCGCGTCGAAGACCTCGACCGCGCCGAGCTTCTTGGCCAGAGCCAGGCGGCGAGGATCGATGTCCGTGCAGAAAATCCGGCTGGCCCCCGCGGCCTTGGCCACGGTCACCGCCATCAGCCCGATGATCCCCACGCCCGTGATCAGCACGGTCTTGGCCGAAACCCCCGCCGCCATCACGGTGTGAACCGCGTTGCCGAGCGGGTCGAGCACCGCCGCCACCTTGTCCGGGATGTTCGGATGCACCGGCCAGACGTTCTCCTCCGGCACGCAGACATAGTCCGCAAAGCAGCCGTCGCGATCGACGCCGATGATCCGGGTGTCGGCCGCGATGTGCGCGTTGCCCGTCCGCGCGTTGTAGTCCAGCCACGCCGTCGTGTGCCCTTCGGCGCTGACGCGCAGGCCCGGCTTGTACTTGGTGACGGCCGAGCCCACTTCCTCGATCACGCCCACGAATTCGTGGCCGGTGACAATGCCGACCGGGATCCGCCCAGCGGCCCAAGTATCCCACTCCCAGATGTGCCGATCCGTGCCGCAAATACCGACCTTCGACACGCGGATGAGCACGTCGCGCGCCCCGCACACCGGCTTGGGCCGGGCGGCGTCAAACTTGAGTTCCGTGCCCGCGTGATGCTTGAACAACGCTCTCATGGTGCCCCGCTTTCCGGTAGGAAGTTCAACCGATACCGGGGCCGTTTTCGGGGCTCCGCGCGTAACCGTTGACATAGTTCTCACCTTTCTGGCCCCGGCACAAACTCCCGACCAGGGCCTCTTCAATGGTGTCCCCCCCCACCCCGAAGGTCAATCAAATCCAACGTCCCCAAACCGGGGCAGCCGGCCCATCTAGCCCCTCCCTTCCCGCCCTTCAATTTGGCCATTTGGCCATTTGCGATTGAGCCATTTGGTCCGCCCGCCACGTCACTCCCGCGCAACTTGGCGCCCCCACCCCCCATTCCGTTGAACCGCCGCCCTCGCCATGAGGTATCCTCTTGCATATGGCCTTCGATGGGGTTTTCCAATCCCGGTCCCCACAGTCCGCGGCTCCGCCGGGGCGCGCCGGCTCCCCGTCGACACCCGCCACCCACCTCTTTCTCGCCACCACCTTCTCCGGCGGACGGAAGATCGGGGTCCGTCAGGCCCGCGACCAGCGCCACCTGGCCGAACAACTCCGGCGCGAGCAGATGGTCCCCACCCGCGTGTGGACAGTTCCCGTGGGCCTGGCGGGATCTAGCTCGTCCAAGGTCGGGCTGAAGAATCAGGCCGAGGTACACCTCCAACTCGCCCAGCTCCTCTCTCGCGGCGTGCCCCTGGTCGAAGCGCTCGAAGTCACCGCCTCCGCGGTCGCGCCGAGCGTTCGCCCACGGATCGAGCGGATGCGCGAACTCGTCGCCGCGGGCTCGGGCTTTGCCGACGCCGCCCAGACCGTCGAGGTCTTCGACCCGATTACGGTCGCGGTGTACCGCGCCTCGGAGCGATCGGGCGATCTGGCGGGCGCCGCCCGCCAGCTGATGACGACCACGCGCCGCCAGCTCGCCATCGCGGGCAAGGCAATCACGCTCATCATCTACCCCGCGATCGTGCTCTCGATCAGCGTCATCGTCACCACCTTCCTTCTCATGTTCGTCGTCCCCAAGATCGGCAGCGCCATCGCCAACGCCGGCGGCGAAATCCCCGCCTTCACCCAGCTCCTCATCACTGCCGGCACCTTCATGCGCGATCAGTGGGCCTGGGTGCTCGCGGCGTTCGGCCTCCTCATCACCACCGCCGTCGTCGCGCGATCGCTGATCGTCGCCGCCATCGTCTCGCTCTCGCGCCGCCTGCCGTTTGTCCGTCCGGTGCTCGAGGCCCAGGAGTCGGCACGCTTCTTCACCGTGATGGCCGCGATGAGCCGCTCGGGCGTCACACTGGCGGATTCGCTCGCGACCGCGACGGGCGCGGTGAGCGATCCGGTGCTCGTGAAGCAACTTACCCGCCTCCGCACCCGCCTCGTCGAGGGCGGCGTGCTGCGCTCGCTGATCCAGGAGGTCGAGGCGCTCCCGCTCACGACGCGCCGCCTGCTCATCGCCGCGGAACGCGCGGGTGATCTGCAGGAGGCCTTCGACACCCTCGCGGACGACGCGACGGCGGACCTTGAGCGGCGCTCAACACGCCTGATGGCGGCGCTGGAGCCCGCGCTGATCGTGATGATGTTCCTGATGGTCGGGACGCTGGTGCTCTCGATCATGACCCCGCTGATCAAAATGGCGGGAAATGTTCAATAAGAAGCCTGACGGGAAAGAGCCCGAATGGAGATGCCTGCCGTGAAGAAGAATCGAATCCACGCCCGCGCGTTCTCGCTCCTCGAACTCATGCTCGTCGTCGCGATCATCGCGGTGCTCTCGGGCATCGTCGCCTACAGCGTGACCGCCGGCGGCGAAAAAGCCAAAGCCAAGGCCACTATGGCCACCCTCGACATCGTCTCCAACGCCCTCAAGACCTACCACCTCGACAACAGCGCCTACCCCCCCGCCATCGCTTCCCTCTACGCCGCCAAAATCCTCGACTCCGCCAAGCCCGCCAAGGACGGCTGGGGCTCCGATCTCATCTACTCCCCCCAAGGGCTCAACGGCCAGGACTTCACCCTGCGCTCCCCCGGCCCCGACAAACAGCCCGGCACCCCCGACGACATCGACTACTTCACCATGAACAAGCAGCCGCAGTAGGTCGTGAGTCGTGAGTCGTGAGTCGTGAGTCGTGAGTCGTGAGTCGTGAGTCGTGAGTCGTGAGTCGGTTGGAAGTATCCATCAAACTCTGATCCCACGTCAGCTCGTGAAGTTTGCCATTTGCTCTCCATCTCTTTCCCCATTCCCTATTGCCCCGTCCCCGAGCCCTCCCCATGCCCTCCCGCCGCGGCCTGACATTCCTTGAGACCCTCTTCGCCTCGGCGCTCCTCGCCCTCGTCGCCGCCGCCGTCTTCGGTGCGCTCTCTTTCGTCCTCGGACGCCAGCACCACGAACAACGCACCCTGGCCGCCTACGAACTCGCCAATCGCATCATCCTCCAATACCTCGACGACCCCGAGCAGCTCCCCGACTCAACACTCCCGCTCGAATACGGCAAGGATCGCTTCCGTTGGGCGCTCACCATCGACCCCGTCACCGTCACCACCACCGGTGATGCAACCAGGGAGGCCGCGGACACCCGCCGCTCCATGCTCGATCGCGTGAAGCAGGTCTCGGTGCGCGTCTGGCTGGGCGAGGAATCGGGCGGCTCACAGGCCTTCGAGCCCGATTCGCCCATGCCCAAGGCCGCCCTCACCCGCATCATGTACCCCATGGCCTATCGCAATCCCGACGCGTTCGATCGACTGATCAACAGCGACGCCGGACGCCGACGCCTCTTCGATGACATGACCGGAGGCGGGGGCTCCTCACCCGCCGGCCCCCGTCCCTCCACACCCGCCCAGCCCGCCAATCCCAACCGCGCCACTCCGAGGACCGCTCCCAAGCCGGCCGGTTCCAGGCCCACCTTCCGCACGCCCGGAGGTGGCTCGTGAACCCCCGCCATCACCCGCCCACCCACGCCCGCGCCTTCACGCTCCTGGAGGTCATCCTCGCCTCGTCGATCGGCTCGCTCGTCCTCATCGGCGCGCTGGGCGTGCTCATGACCCTGCAGCGCAGCGACCGCCTCGCCGGAGCGAAGTTCGAGCGCGTGACCGAGTCGGAACGGCTCCATAAGGTGCTGAGCCGCGCATTCTCCAATCTCCTTATGTCGACGCGCCTCGCGCGCGATAGCCGAAACACCGAAGGCGATCCGAACGCCGCGTCCGTCCCCGCCGCCCCGCCGCCGCCCCCCCGCCTCATCCTCTCGCGCGATCCCCAGCTCTCGGGCGTGCTCCTCCGCCGGCGCGACACAGGCCAAGGCGGCCCGGGCGCCGGCCTCGCCCAGCGCGTCGAGCTCGTTGTCTCCCGCTCGCCCATCCCCGTCCGCTCCAAAGCCGACGACCTCGCCTATGCCAAGCTCCGCGAGAGCGAAGACAGCATGTTCGCCGACAACGACTCCGACTCGGGAGCCATGTCCAAGCTCTCTCAGTCCCGCGCTGGCGTCTCCCAGGCTTTCCGCGCCGTCCTTGAACTCCGCCCAACTCTTGACCCCACCGTCCCCGGCGATCGCTCGCCCGACCGACCCCAGACCTACTCCCTCTGGTGGCGACCTCTGCCCTCTCTCGGCGACGACGGCACGCCGGTCGGCGCTCCCCCGCCGCCCCCCGTCGAACTCATGGACCGCCTCGTTTATTTCCACGTCCAGATGTTCGACGATTCACAGATGAAGGACGAACTGGCCGCCACCTGGGAACGCGACTTGCCCGGCTACATCCAGATCGAGATCGAGACCGTCGAAGGACTCTGGCGCAAGTGGATGTTCGAGGTCGATTGGAATAACGGGAGCGAGGCCCGCGGCGCCAACGGCGCGGATGAAGAAAACACCGAAGCCGACAACGCCGACTCCAACCAACCCAACGCCCCCAATCAGCCCGCCAACGCCGGCGGCGGCTCCCCCTTCAGCACCGGCGGCCCCAAGCCCAAGCCGCCGAAAACCCCCGCAACGCCGGGCACGGGGGGCAACCAATGAAGCCCTCCAAGGCCTTCGCACTCCCCATGGTCGTCATGCTCACCGCCATCGCCGGCGTCATGATCGGCGTACTCCTCGACCGCCAGAGCGCCCAGGCCCTCTCCGTCAAGCGCCAGGCCGACGAATACCGCGAGCACCATTTCGGACGCGGGGCCAAGGAGATCATCGACTACTGGCTCCGCACCCGCGGCAACAGGCCCGTCCGCGAACTCCTCGATGAATCCGGCAAGGCCCTCGACGTCACCCTCGCCGACGGCACGGTCATCTCCCTCCGACTCTTCGACGCCCAGGGCACCATGAACGCCGATCGCGCCACCCTCGCCGCCGCCGGCGTCCCCGCGCCGCGCCGCGCCTTCGACGAACTCGCCGCCACCGCCGGCCCACGACTTCCATCTCTCACCCGCAAGCTCGGTCCCATCGAAGTCAGCCTCGGCAGCGCTCCCCCCGAGGTCATCGCCGCCATAGTCAACGCCAACGTCTCGCCCGAAAAACAGTCCGATCTCGCCGCCGCCCTCATCGAGCTGCGCGGGCGAACCTCCATCGCGCCCGAAGACCTCAGCGAGGCCCTGAACGGCATCGGCCTGGAAAACAACGAACGCGACGCCATCACACGTATGGTCGCCGTCGATCCCACCTTCTTCCGCGCCATCCTCGAAGCCCGCACCCCCGACGGACGTGCCGTCGCCCGCTACGGCGGTTACGCCGTCATCGGAAACATGGTCCAGCGCGGCCAGGGCGACGCCGGCGCCCGCCGAACCTCCATCCTCGCGTGGACAAAGCTCGAAGTTCGATAGACTGATGGCAATAACGGGCGAACCATCGCCCGACGCCGCATCGATTCACCAGAATCGCGGCACGTCAAGGAGTGACCATGAGCGGGCGGAGCCTGACCCAGAGAGAAGCGAGCCACGCCAGGCGAATCGCGCAGTTCGCCGCGATCGCCGCCGCCCTCCTGGCACTCGCCGCCCTCGTTTTTCGCCTGCCCGGCTTGGGCGACGCCCCCGCATCCCCCGGGCCGATCCAATGGCCCGACATCAAGCCGCCCGCCGACCCACAGGCCGGAAAGCCCACGCCCTCCCACGACATGAACGCCGCCGCGGCCCGGCTTGCCCTGGTCTCCAACAAGCCCAAGCCCGCCGCGCCCCAACCCGAGCCCACCGAAGTCCCCAACCCCAACCAACCGAACAACACCGAAATCAAATACCTCGGCGCCGTCCTCGAACCCACGCGGAAGATCGCCCTCCTCCGCGTCGGCGAAAAGCAACGCATGATCGCCGAGGGCAAGTCCATCGCGATGGTCGACGGCGGAACGCTCGAAGTCGTCACCATCGACGCCGAGGGCGTTGTCATCCGCGACGCCCAGGGCGAGCGCCGCGTCGAAAAATCCGCCCGCACCGCCTCCGCCGTCACCACCATCACCGACGCCGCCGCCGCTCCCGCCGTCCCGCCCTCTCCCGACGACGCCGCCGAAGCCGGAGGCAACGAAGACATGCAGCGCCGCCGCATGGAAGCCGAGGCCCGCATGAAAGCCCTCCGCGATCGCACCAAGGCCGGAGGCCGAAACCCGTGAGCTCGCGCGTCGCGTATCTTCAACGGGCCGAACGCGGCATTGTCACGCGCCAAGTGCGCCTCGTCGGTCAGCGCTCCGACGAACTCTTCGAGCTCCCCGCCACCGGCTCGGACCAGCTCGACATGTCCGCCGCCGCCCTCTGGCTCGGCGAGCACCTCCCGAAAGACTCTCCCAAAGATCGCGCCCTCGATCTCCTCTGCCTCGACACCGAGGGACTCACCTGCGCCTGGGTCAACACGCCCAGCGCCGATCCCTCCGTCGTCCGTGCCATGGCCCTGGCCGGCTCCGCCCTCCAAGGCGCCGATGGCGCCGCCGGCGTCCTCTCCGTCTACGCCTCCAACCCCATGGAGTCGGCTCTTCAACCCCTCGCCCCCGACACCCCAAGCCCCCGCACAGCGAAAAAATCTCAGCCGACCGCCGCCCTCCGGCGTCGCATGGGCGTCCTCGCAGGCTCCGACATCGCGGGCCGACTCCTCGTCGACGCGCTCGACGCCCGCGGCCTGGGCGTCGGCGCCGCCTGCTCGCTCTGGCACGCCATGGCCCGCGCCTGGGACCCCGCCGCCGGAACCTCCCCCTCGGATTCCAGCGCCACCATCACCACCGGCATCGTGCTCATCGAGCCCGCCGCCGCGCCCCGCCTCCACTGGGTCTGGTCGCGCCACGGAGAGTTGCTCGCGGGCGGCTCGTCCCGCGTCGCCGCCGGAAACGCCAACGCCCCCAAGCTCCATGAGAGCGACGCCTCGCGCCTCGCCGCCGACTGGCTCGCCTGGGCCGCCCAGCTCGGCCTCAGCCCCTCGCGCGTCATCGTCGTCATCCCAGAACCCGACCCCGAAGGCGACACCTCCGCCTCTTTCGGCGCCGCCATCGGCCGCGCCTGGCCCGGCGCCGCCGTCGACCTCGCGGTCGATCCCGATCCCATCGGCGCCACCCTCTCGCGTTGCGCCGCCGCCATCGACCACGCCCGCGAAGCCGGGCACGACCCCACCGAGTCCATCGCCACCCGCGGCACGGGCGGCCTGCCCTCTCTCTCCGCACGCCCCGGCCGCCACCATCGCCGCCTCTACTTCTGGGCCGCCGGCGCCGTCGCCGCGCTCGCCGCCGCACTTGGCGTGGCCGCATACCGCGTCGGACAGCACGCCTCCCTCCTCACCGGCCAGGCCACCGCCCTCGACAAGTCCTGGCGCGATGAACTCGCCACGCTCAAGCTCCCCACCGCGCCCGTCCCCGGCCTCGAACTCGACTATCTCCACGCCGAGATCGCCAAACGCGAAAAGGAACTCGCGCCCCCGGAGGCCGCCGAGGCCACCATGCCCGTCCGCGAGGAGCTCGAAACCATCAGCCTCGTCGTCGGCATCGAAGACGTCGAACTCACCGAAGTCTCGATGACCCCCGTCACCGGCGCCAAGGTCGTCGTCATCGTCGCCGACCTCGCACGCGCCGAAGAGCTCTACGACGCCCTCTCGCGCGTGGGCGGCTCGGCCCTGGGCGCCTGGACGCGCCAGTTCCGTGAAGAGATCAGCGCGCCCGTGAATCGAGGAACGCCCACGCCCACGACTCCCTCGCCGTCCTCTCGCGTGCGCTGCGAGTTCACCGCCAAGTGGGCCGTCCCCGCCAAGCCCTCCACTGGAGGGAAGACCTCGTGACCAACGCCGCCGCCCTGAACCAGAGCGAACTCAGCGCCGACGAGCGTCGCGCCATCATGGCCGCCCGCGCCGCGCGCACCGAACGCGCCAACCGGCCCATCCACCTCGTCGCACTCGCCTGCGTCCTCCTGATCGTCGCCGCCGGCGCGCTGCTCCTGGCCTGGGGACGCCTCAACGCCGCGAAAACGCAGCTCGGCAACGCCGCCGATCAGCGCCAACGCTTCATCGAGCTCGGTACGCGCTGGCGCGAAGTCGCCGCCCGCGCCTCAGGCGACCAGGGCCCCAAGGCCGGCGACTCCATCACCACCCTGGGCAGCCGAATCCAGGCCCAGGCCAGCCAGGCCGGCCTCGTCAATTCCCCCGGCGTCCCCACCACCCGCGACACACCCCGCGCCGGCCAGCCCACCAAGCGCGTCATCACGTCCTTCACCAACGTCAAAGACCCGGACCTCGCGGCCCTGCTCCGCTGGATCGACCTCTCGCTCGAGGAAATCCCGGGCCTCGATCTCCACGCCCTCACGCTCAGGATCGAACAAGACCAATGGAACCTCAGCTCCGTGCAGTTCTCGCGTTGGGAAAGGGTCAATCCATGACGGAGCGCTCCCGCGCCGTGATCGTCCGCCCGTTGTCCCGGCGCTCCCCCTTCCGCCGCGCCGTCGCGATCTCCACGCTCGCGGCCTGCTTCCTCGCCTCCGCCTCACTCGTCGCCTGCGCCGGCCACGCCACGCCGCCCGCGCCGGACGACGCCTCCGCCCGTCGCGCCGAGGCCATGCGCCTCCTCGCCGAGGCCCAGAAGGCCCAGAACGCAAACAAGCTCACCGAGGCCCAGGACCTCTACGTCGAGGCCCTCCGGCTCGAACCCTCCGCCGGCGCCGGCTGGAACAACCTCGGCCTCGTCTTCATGAAGCAGGGCAAGGCCCTCGAAGCCGCCGAAGCCTTCAAGCAGGCCGCCGATCGCCTGCCCGCCGACCCCCGACCCTACGAAAACCTCGGCCTCCTCTACGGCGAGCGCTCCCACGCCGAGGACTCCCTCAAATATTACATGATGTCCCTCGAACGCGACCCCAACTGGCTCCCCTCCCTCCGCGGCATGTCGCTCCAGACCCGCAAGCTGGGGCGCGCCGACCACACCATTCTCGACGCCCTCGACCGCGCCGTCATGCTCGAGAACGACTCCGGCTGGAAGCCCGTCATCGAACGCGAACGCATGCGCGTCCGCGCCCAGGTCGACGCCCGCGACAAGTCGGACAAATAACAGCAACGCCCGGACGGCCATACGCCCTCTCGGGCCAATTCACCCACGCCCTCGCGGGCGGGTGCCAGTTCCGCGTCCCCCGTCCCCCCCGCTCACCCAACACTTTTCGTGTTCTCCCCGTGACTCCCGCCCGCGCGTGTCGCTTTCCCCTCGCCGCAATACCGCGGCACAAGCCATACGCAACGACACAGGAGTTCACGTCATGCACCGTCACACCGCCCTCGCTCTCTGCCTCGCCGCCGCCTCCACCAACGCAGCCACCATCTCCTTCGAAGGCTTCCAGGACACCGAGATGATCCTGCAGGCCTACAACGGCGCCACCGGCTCCATGGGCAGCGCTATCAGCAACTCAGGCGTCATGTTCAGCCCTGATTTCCAGGTCGGAAACGACTCCGACATCACCGCCAACGTCGGCTACTGGGGCGACACCGCCTACGAGCCCGACGGCATGGGCACCATGTACGTCCTCTCGCCCGCCAACTGGGGCGTCATCGATGTCCCCGCCGGCTTCACCGGCCAGTGGTCAACCTCCTACGCCGCCAAAGCCCAGTGCCGCATCGATGTCTGGAGCGGACCGGGCGGCACCGGCTCGCTCCTCGGCTGGACCGTCATCAACCCCAACGCCCAGATCAATGGCGGTGATCCCAACGGCACCTTCAACACCTGGAAGGTCGCCACCATCCCCTTCTCCGGCACCGCCATGTCCGTCACCTACAACGGCCCGTCTTTCGACGTTCGCTTCGACCACATGGATTTCGGCAAGGTCCCCGCGCCCGGCGCCGCCTCCATCGCCCTGCTCGGCGGTCTGGCTGCCCTCCGCCGCAAACGATAACTCACCACACCTCGGCCCACCACACGCCAATCGCACCACACGCTCAGCGAACTCTCCACCACACCCGCCAAGGTCTCTCACCTCAAGCAGGAGAATCCCACCGAACCACACGCCGCAGTCTCTCTTCTCTCTGAATCTCTCATGGCCCGTGCCGTCCAACCGACGACGCGGGCCATTCTTGTTTCAAGCCGTGGATCTTGAGTCGCGGGAGCCAAGAACGGGAGTGGGGAGTTGGGAGTGGTGAGAATGCAACGGAACGAGGGTTGTGACCAATGGGGTAGGGGCCTTCCACTTCGCCACTTCGCCACTTCGCCACTTCCTTTCATTCTCTCCGTGATTCTCTCTCACGCATGTCGCTTTCCCACTGCCGCAACACTGCGGCACGCAAACACGAAACACCCGTTCCCACCAGGAGTTCCAGTCATGCACCGCACCGCTTCGCTCGTTCTCGCCGCCGCCCTCGCCGCATCCGTCCTTCCTTCGGCTGCACGCGCCGCCACCACCTTCTCCTTCGAAGGCTTCCAGGACACCGAGCTGATCCTCAACGCCTACGCCGGCGGCACCGGCTCCATGGGCAGCGCCATCAACAACTCCGGCGTCTTCTTCGACCCGGGCTTCTTCGCCGGAAACGACTCCGATATCACCTCCAACGTCGGCTTCTGGGGCGACACCGCATGGGAACCCGACGGCATGGGCTCCATGTACTTCGCCAACATCACCGGCGTCGCCTTCGGCATCATCAACGTCCCCGCCGGATTCAACGGCCAGTGGTCCTCCTTCTACTCCGCCAAGCAGTCCTGCCAGATCGATGTCTGGTCCGGCCCCAGCGGCACGGGCCTCAACCTCGGCTCGCTCACCATCAACCCCAACGCCCAGACCAACGGCGGCGATCCCAACGGCACCTTCAACACCTGGAAGCTCGCCACCATCCCGTTCTCCGGCGTCGCCCAGTCCGTCACCTACTTCGGTCCCGACTTCGACGTCCGCTTCGACCGCATGGAGTTCGACATCGTCCCCGCCCCCGGCGCCGCCTCCCTCGCCCTGCTCGGCGGTCTGGCCGCCCTCCGCCGCAAACGCTGATCTTCACCACGATCCCGGAAACTTTCGCCTGTTCAAGGAGTCCAACCACACAGCAGCAATCTCTCCTCATTCTCTCTCTCATGGCCCGTGCCGTCCGACCCGACGACGCGGGCCATTCTCGTTCCGCCTGTGTTATGCTCCGCGCGTGCCCGAGCGCCCGAGCCAACCCGGCGATGATCCAACACTGACAACGCCCGGCGCCGGCGGCTCGAAGCCCTCGCACGCGCACGCATCCATCGCCCGGGCCGCGACCATCGTGTCGCCCGGCGCGTCGCCTGGGCAACCTTCTCTCGCGCCGGGCGTGCTGATCGCCGAGCGATATCGCATCGTGAATCGCCTGGGCGCGGGCGGCATGGGCGAGGTCTGGCGCGCCGACGACCTCCAGCTCAGCACCTCCGTCGCGATCAAGCTTCTCCCGGCGCACTACGCCGCTGACCCGGTCCGACTCGATCGTCTCCGCTCCGAGGTCCGCCTCACGCGCCAGGTCTCGCACCCCAACGTCTGCCGCGTCTTTGACATCGCGCAGGCCGCCGGGCCCGATGGCTCGCCGGTGACCTTCCTCTGCATGGAGTACATCGACGGCGAGGACCTCGCCTCCGTGCTCCGCCGCCTCGGGCGTCCTTCCCACGAAAAATCGGTCCAGATCGCGCGACAGCTCTGCTTCGCGCTCGCCGCCGCCCACGAGCAGGGCGTGATCCATCGCGATCTCAAGCCCGCCAACGTCATGCTCGACGGGCGCGGCAACGTCCGCCTCACCGACTTCGGCGTCGCCGGCCTGCTGCAGGACTTCACCGACGCCGCCTCCATCCGCGCCGGCACGCCCGCGTACATGGCCCCGGAACAGCTCGAAGGGCGCGAGGTGACGCGCCGCAGCGATCTCTACTCTCTCGGCCTGGTCCTGTACGAGCTTTTCACCGGCAGGCCCGCGATCCACGCCGCCTCCATCGACGAACTCTCGCGCCTGCACCAGTCGCAGACGCGCCCCGCGGACCCAAGTTCGCTCGTCCGCGATCTTGATCCCGCCGTGGAGCGCGTGATCCTCCACTGTCTTGAGCACGACCCGAACCAGCGCCCGGGCTCGGCGCTCGCGATCGCCGCGGCGTTGCCGGGGGGCGATCCATTGGCGGCAGCGCTGGCCGCGGGCGAGACGCCATCACCCGAACTCGTCGCCGCCTCGGGCTCCAGCGATCGCTGGCCGCACGCCAAAGCGTGGCTGGTCGCGGCGGTCGTCCTCGTCATGTCGGTGGCGGCGATCTTTTTTTCGTCGAGCCGCTCCCTGCTGGCCCACGCGCGCCCGGAAAAGTCGCTGGATGTCCTGGCCGATCGGGCTTTGGAGACGATTCGCGCGCTCGGCCACGACCAATCGCTTCCCTACGTCGTGCGGCGCTTCGAGCCGCGCGACGCGTTCCTCCGCCGCCCGGTCTCCACTGACGGCGCGCGCGCCGTTGACCGGCGCCCCGGCCCGTTCTGGTTCTGGCTGCGTGCGTCGCCCGGCGCGCTCGAACCCGCCGACGGCGAACACCGCGTCTTCGAGATCGATCCATTCCCGTCGCGCCTCGGCGAGGTGTACATCCGAACCGACACGCGCGGGCGGTTGGAGCGGTTGATCGCCGTGCCGCCGCGCGGGCGCGCTCCCGGAGGGACGGCGCCACGCCCGGTCGATCCCGGCGCCGCGTTCGCCCTGGCCGAGCTCGATCCTTCACGCTTCGAGAGCGTCGCCCCCACGCGTCGCCCACCCATCAGCGTCGATCATCTGGCGGCATTCCGCGGCACGCTGGCCGAGTTTCCCGGCGAGCCGGTGCTGGTGCATATCGGGAGCGTCGATTCCAAGCTCGCGTATTTCACGGCGGAGTACGCGTGGGAGCCCGCGCCGAGCGCGGAACTTCCCAAGGGCGCGCCCGCCTCGTCGATCTTTTCGCTCGGCGCGCTGGGCGGCATCCTGGTCTTCAGCGTGACGTGCATCGTGTTTGCGATCCTGAACCTCCGGGCCGGGCGCGCCGATCGGCGGGGTGCGATGCGGGCCGCGATCGGGATGCTGCTCCTGGCGGGCGTGATGGTGGTGGTCCGCGCCGACGCCGCGCCCGACGCCTCGGCGATCTTCTTCAACGGCGAGCTGCTCTCGACGGCGCTGTGGGCGGGGATGTCGCTGTGGCTTTATTACATCGCGTTCGAGCCGGCGGCGCGGCGCGTGTTCCCGGGTTCGCTGGTGTCGTGGACGCGCCTGCTCCGGGGCGGGTTCACCGACCCCTTGGTGGGGCGCCATGTGCTAATCGGGCTGGGCGTGGGCACGACGCTCGCGGCGCTGACCGCCGCGGCGATGTGGGGCGCTCGTCTCTCCAGCGCCGAGCCGCCGGCGCTCTTCGCGGTGGGCGGCACGCGCGCGCTCATCGACGGCCCCGGCGCCGGCGTCTCGCGCGTGCTGGGGAACATCATCTACGCCGTCATGCGAAGCAACGGCGCGCTCCTCATCGTTTCGGTCGCGCTCATGGCCACGCGCCGGCGCTGGCTCGCGTTTGTCGCCCTGGCCTGCGTCGGCGCCCTTCTCTCGTTCGAGTCATTCCAGAGCCGCACACTCGATTCGCTGATCGAACTGGCGCTCATCGTGACGATGGCGTGGTTCATGCTGCCGATCGGCCTGGTGGCGTGCATCGCGGCCTTCACCGCCGCGGGCGTCGCCAACGCCTTCATGGTTGGCTTTGATTTCACCGGGCCGATCGGCTCGCTGGCGTGGCTTCCCGCCGGGTTCATGGCGCTGGCGACGATCGGCGCCGCGCTCTCGGCGACGCTCGGCAAGCCCACGATCGTGCGCTGACGCCCGCGCGCTCAGCCGATGAACACGCCCGCGATCGACCCCGTCATCCAGCACGCCAGCGCGCCCGCCAACATCGCACGCGGCGCCAGCCTCACCAGGTCCTGGCGGCGCTCCGGCGCCATCGCCGAAAGCCCGCCGATCTGAATCCCGATCGACGGGATGTTTGCAAAGCCGCAGAGCGCGTACGTCCCGATCTGGCACGCGCGGCCGCTCATCGTGCCGTCCGCGATGTGCTTCGAAAGGTCCAGGTACGCTTTGAACTCGGTCGCGATCACCTGCGTGCCAAGGAGCGAGCCGAACTTCCCGCTCTCTTCCCAGGGCACGCCCATCAGCCACGCCGCCGGTCGGAACACCACGCCCAGCGCGCGCGAGAGGCTCCACCCGTCGCCGATCTGCCGCAGGGGCCAGTCGATCAGCGCGATCAACGCCACGAACGCCACCAGCATCGCCGCCACGTTCAGCGCCAGCTTCAATCCGTCCCCCGCACCGACCACCGCCGCGTCGATCACGTTCGCGCTGGTCCGCTCGGCCTTGAGCAACGATCCCAGCGATTCATCGCGGGGCGTTTCGCTCTCGGGGAACATCAGCTTGGCCATCACCAGCCCCGCCGGCGCCGACATGACGCTCGCCGTGAGGAGGTGCTTGGCGAAGAGGACGCGTCCCTCGTCGGTCTCGCCGCCGAGAAGGCCCACGTACGCCGCCATCACGCTCCCGGCGATCGTCGCAAACCCGCCGGTCATGATCGCCATGAGCTGTGATTTCGTCATGCCGGCGATGTATGGGCGGACCATGAGCGGCGCTTCGGTCTGGCCCACGAAGATGTTGGCGGCGGCGCTGATCGCCTCCGCGCCGGTGACGCCAAGGGCACGGCGGAGCACCCACGCGACACCCGCGACGACCACCTGCATCACGCGCAGGTGATAGAGCACGCTCATCAGCGCGGCGAAGAAGATGATGACGGGCATGACCTTGACCGCGAAGATGAATCCCCACGAGCCGCCCGCGTCGCCCAGCTTGCCGAAGATGAACTCCGTGCCGGCGTCGGCGAAGGAGATGACGCGCGTGAAGCCGCGAGCGATCGCGTCGATCACGCCGACCAGCCCGCCGCCGGGGAGGAAGTCGCCGAGGCACGCCGCGGCGATCGCGAACTGCAACAGCAGCCCGGAAATTACCAGGCGCCAGCGGATTCGTCGGCGATCGCTGGAGAGCGCCACGCCGATGAGCACGAAGGTCGCGATGCCGAGCAGGCCGGAGTATCGGTCCATTCGGTGAGCGTATCAGATGCGGTGGGTGAAGAAGGCATCAGGCATCAGGCATCAGGCATCAGGCATCAGGCATCGGGCATCGGGATTCGGGATTCGGGATTCGGGATTCGGGAGGCTGCGAATGAGTAGCTCGTTCCGCCTTACGACTCACGACTCACGACTCACGACTCACGACTCACGACTCACACGGATTCTCTCCGTGACTCCGTGACTTCGTGACTTCTTCATCTATCGTGCCACGAATCTTCGCGGCGCGCCCGCCGTCAGCCCCAGCATGCTCGACAGAGGCAGGAGCGCGAGCGACAGGATGATCGCCCCGCCGCCCGTGTAGAGCGCCGAGCCCATCCGCTGCATCAGTTGCCCCGTCGCGTCCCACACGATCGGGTCATAGAACCCGCGCAGCGTGTACGCCGCCACCACCACGCTCTGGCACACCACCGATGCCAGCAGCGTCAGGAAAGCGATCGCGAACGGGTTTCGCCGGAAGATCATGCCGCGGAGCGTCATCACGAAGTGCCCGCCGAGCAGGTACCCCAGCGCATAAGGCCCGATCACGCCCACCGCCTCGCCCTGGTCCTTCAACTCCACCACGTTCAAGAGGTCGGTGATGAGCCCGAGCGTCAGGCACGCCCACCACGCCTGCGCCCGCGGCGCCGACGCCGCCACCAGCACCGCCAGCGGCATCACAAAGCTCGGCGCGATCCCCGTCGGCCCGATCTTGAGCGCATCGCGCAGCCCGAGCTCCAGGCCGAACAGCACCCACGAAACCAGCATGAAAAGCAGCCAGTTCATGGGCGCCCCCCGGACTTGGCGTCCTCGATCGCCGCCTCACGCGACAGCCGCAGAATCACCTCGCTCACACGCTCCAGCCGGAGCGACGGCCGCACCACGATGTTCGTGCGCAGCGGCATCGCCAGGTTCGGCTCGACCCGCTCGATCGTCCCCACCACCAGGTACTGCGCGTTCTTGGGCCAGCGCTCCGTGTCGCTCAGACGCACCGTCGCGCCGATCTTCACCGATTGCTCCCAGCCGGGCTTCTTGTCCGCCGACTCGCCCACGTCGCCCTTCAGCGAGCCATCGCCCGTCGGGCTCAGGCGGCAGAGCGCGCCCGGATGCTCGTCGTCGAACATCACCACGCCGATCAATCCCCCCGCCGCCTTCGACGTGATCGGCTGCACCACGCACTGGCGATTCGAGACCTCGATCACCTTGCCGAGCAGCTGCAATCCCGCGGCCGCTACCACCGCGTTCTTGTCCACGCCCTCCGACGACCCCGCGCGAACGCGCATCACCGCGCTCGCCAGGTCGCTCGAAACTCCAACCACGGGCGCGGCCAATTGCGTCACCGGCAGGTCGGGGTTCAGCTTCATGCCTCGCTGCAGCTCGGTGATCAGGTCACGCAGGCGCGTGTTCTCGTCGCGCTGCTGGAGGAACAGCGTCTGGAACCGATCGCGCTCCTCCGTCAGTTGCCTCTGCACCTCGGGCGCGGTGCCCGGCCCGCCGGAACTGGAAAGCCAGCGCGACACGCCCGACAGTGGATGCGAGATGGGGGTCAGCACCGTCTCGAACAGCCCGCCGATCCAGCGCACCCAGCCCGAGTACCGCGCGGGCACCAGCGCAAGGACCAACATCACGCACACGACCAGCGCGAGCGTCCGTCCGGCGCCGGAATCATGGGACTGCGGGCGGGCCATCGGTTTCCTGTGCCCTCTGTCGCGCAAAGCGACCGGGCGGTCAGACCTCCAGATCGTTCTCGAGCGTGTCCTTCCACTCCTCGATGTGCTCGAGATAGATGCACGTGCCGCGCGCCACGCACGTCAGGGGATCATCCGCGAGCTTGGTCGGCAGACCGGTCGCCTTCTGCACCACGTTCGGCAGTCCACGCAGGAGCGAGCCGCCGCCGGCCATCACGATGCCGTTCTCGACCAGGTCCGCCGCCAGTTCGGGCTCGGCGCGCTCCAGCGTCCGCGTCACCGCCTCGATGATCGCGGTCACCGGCTCCTGCAGGGCCTCGCGGATCTCTTCGCTCGTGATCGGCGCCTTCCGCGGGAGCCCGCTGATCATGTCGCGCCCGCGCACCTCCATCGAGAGTTCCTTCTCCATGGGCGCCGCCGACCCGATCTCGATCTTGATCCGCTCGGCCGTCTGCTCGCCGATCATCATGTTGTACGTGCGCTTCATGTGGTTCATGATCGCTTCGTCCATGTCGTCGCCGGCGACGCGCACGCTCTCGCACACGGCGATGTCGGCCAGCGACATGATCGCCACCTCGGTCGTCCCGCCGCCGATGTCGACGATCATCGACGCCGTCGCCTCCGCGAAGGGAAGGCCCGCGCCGATCGCCGCCGCCACCGGCTCCTCGACCAGGTAGGTCCGGCGCGCCCCGGCACGCTCGGCGGAATCGAACACCGCGCGTTTTTCGACCGCCGTGATGCCCGAGGGGATCGAGATCACCACGCGCGGCCCGAAGATCTTGCTCCGCCCGTTCACCTTGCGGATGAAATAGCTCAGCATCGCCTCGGTGATCTCGAAGTCGGAGATCACGCCGTCCTTCAGCGGACGCACGGCGGTGATCGATCCCGGCGTCTTGCCCAGCATTTCCTTGGCGACCCAGCCCACCGCCTCGCCGTTCTTCAGGACCTGGTTCGTGCCCTTGCGCACCGCCACCACGCTGGGTTCGTTGAGAACGATCCCCTGCCCGCGGACCGACACGAGCGTGTTGCACGTGCCCAGGTCGATCCCCATGTCCACGCTGAAGAGCCCAACGAGACGATCCAGTAGCACGGGCGTCACGACTCCTTGCTCGGCCGGGAGCTGCCGTTCGGACCGGCCCACCGCCCGCGCGGCCATACGCGAGCGCCACACAATATCGCCCCCGGAGCGTTCCCGCCATGAAAGCCCCGGTCGCCCCGGCCCCAATCCGACGCTCGACCCCGCGACTCCCTCCCCAAAAACGCCGGACCCCCGGCGATCCGGGGGTCCGGTGAGGTTCCTCTGTGTTCCGGCGTCGCTTAGTCCACGCGGGGCGTGGTCGGCGCGCTCGCCTCGGGCGAGTCGGGGCGGATCTCGATCACCTGGGGCTGGGCCGGACGCAGCTCGAACGTCTGCGGCTTGGCGGTCACGCCCTTGGCGTCGATCTCGATCTTGGCGCGGTCCTCATAGTTCACGCCCGTCCGCGCCCGCGACAGCATCTGCAGCGTCGCCTCCTGCTTGGTCCTGATCTCCGCGAAGCGCGACTGGAGCTGCTCCAGGCTGGCGGCGCGGTAGCGGCTGTGCTGCTCGATCGTCTCCTCGCGGTCCTTCATGACCTCGATGAGCCGCTCGTTGCGGCCGATCGCATCGATCTGGCGGTCCAGGTCCCAGATCTGCGTCTGGAAGCTGGCGTGCTCGGTTTCGAGCTGCGTGAGCAGCTCGCCCAGGCGTCCTTCCTGCTGGCCGATGTAGCCCAGGTCGCGCTCGATGTCGCCGGCCCGCGAGGCGTAGGCGCCGCGGACCTGCTGCATGCGCTGGGCCTTGGCGTAGGCCTCGTCCATGCTGAGCGACTCGTGGCCGAAGACCACGCGAACCACCGGGACCGTCGGGTTGGTCGACACGCCGATCACCTGCGTCGCGTGCGCTTCGGCCTTGGCGAGCAGGGGCTGGATCTGCGACAGGTCGGCGTCGGCGAGGGCCACCACGCGCCGGCTCACCTCAAGATCACGCTCCAGTTGCGACTTCTGCTCGCGCAGCTCGGCCAGATCGCCGCGAACCTCGCCGATCCGCTCCGGATACTCCTTCTCCAGCGAACGCAGCTGCGACCGGAGCGCCACCGGGTCCTTGATGTTCGCGTCAATCGTCGTGTTGATCTTCTCACGCGTCTGGTGCAGGATCGCACCCACGCGATCCGGGCCCGCGATCAGCACCGCGGCCCCTCCCGCCAACGCCGTGATCACCCCGTACCGAACGATGCTCTTGCCCATGCACATGATCGCGTCTCCATACAACGCCCGACGCTCGATCCAGGGTCCCCGCGACATCCACCGATCCGCGGCCCGGAGCGACCCGCCCGGCTTGGCGTATCCGACCCCATTGGTCGGAAGTGGACGCGGCCGATTTCACTTCCGCACAAAATCCGCGATGTTCTGGGATTGTTCGTGCCGACGCGCAAACAATTGAAACACGGACGCTCGTCTCCCGAACAACGAGCGAGCCTTCGCTGGTATCACTCCCGAGGGTCACGCGCGCATGCTGACGTCACTGACAACGAACTTCATCGCCAAGCTCAAACGCCGGGACGAAACCGCGTGGTTCGAGCTGTGGGAGACCTTTGGTCCGGTGGTGCGCGCGCAGCTCGCCAAATGGGGACGGGGGCGGATCGGCAGCGAGACCGTGCGCGACCTCTCCCAGGAAACGATGACCGCGCTCTCGGAGTCGATCGACCGTTACGACCCGGCGCGCGGCGCCCGCTTCTCCACCTGGCTCCTGGCGATCGCCAAGCACGTGCTCGGCGACGAGATGGACCGGCGCAACGCCCAGAAACGCGGCGGGACCAAGCGCCCCGCCGAGCTCGACGAGTCTTGGATGGCCGCCAGCGCGGGCACCGGCGTCGACGACGCGTACGAGGCCGCGGTCTTCCGCGCCAAGGTCGAGGCCGCCATCCGCATGGTGGAAAAGGAGTGCGATTTCATGGACTTTTCCATCTATCGCATGCGCGTGCTCGACGGCACGCCCGGCAAGGAGGTCGCCGCCGCCCTGGGAACCAGCGAGCCCACGGTCTCACGACGCCTCGCGAAGGTTCGCGACAAGCTCCGCGACCGCCTCGCGGAGGTCATCACCACGTACTCCTTTACAGAAGAGGAACGGGCCGAGGCGGCGCGAAACGGACTGGTCCTCAAACCCAAAGACGCACCCGTCGGGGCGGATGAAGCGCTCTTCGACGAGGCGATCGCCGAGATCTACCACCAGCAGATGGAGCTGCGCCGCCTCGACCAGGCCACACGCCTCGACCGATAGTCCGAAAGGAACGCGCCATGGCGATCAGCCCAGTTCTCCTCATCATTCTCGGCGTGGTCGTCGCCATCCCGCTCGGCGTCTTCCTCATCATCTATCTCTTCGTCCCCGCCATGAAGGGCCTCGCCTTCCTCTTCAAGCACCTCTGGCGCTTCGTCAGCGGCATGGTCTATGACGCCCTCCGCTTCGTCGGCGCCGTCGTCACCAGCATCGTCCTGGTCCCCCTCACCATCCTCAACGTGCTGGTTGGCCGCTGGTCGGCCTCGGCCCACTACGGCAAGGCCATCGGCGGCGAGGTCCGCAACGCCTTCCTCTGCCTCTACCGCGTCGCGATCGGCCATCCCTTCCGCTTCCTGGGCCTGGGCGCGATCACCGAGGGCATCGAGAAGCGCTTGCCGCAGGTCGTCGCCTATGCCCCCACCGCCGACCTGCCGAGCAAGCGAACGGGTCAGTTCGACGGCTACAAGATCGTGGGCTCGCTGGCCTCGGGCGGCTCGGGCGGGAAGCTGTACATCGCGGAGCCCGACGCCATCAAGCAGGCGGTCTTCGCTCGCGCCGGGCGCCCCGACGTCCGCCAGGTCGTCATCAAGTCCTTCAGCCTCCGCGACGGCTCGTCGCTCCCGCAGATCATCCGCGAGAGCCAATCGCTCGAGGCCGCCAAGCGCCTCGCGCTCGTGCTCGACCATGAGCTGACCAAGGACCGCTTCTTCTATGTGATGGAGTACGTGCCGGGCCAGTCGCTGGCCGCGCTCACGACGCAGATGCACGCCGCCTCGGGCGATTCGCACGGCCTGGACACCTCGGCGCTCCGAGCGGCGCTGGGCTACACCAGCGACCTGCTCCGCACGCTCGACACCTATCACAAGGGCGGGCTGTGGCACAAGGACGTCAAGCCCGACAACATCATCGTCGACGGCGTGCGCGCCCACCTCGTCGACTTTGGGCTGGTCACGCCGCTGGCCTCCGCCATGACGCTCACGACCCACGGCACCGAGTACTTCCGCGATCCCGAGCTGGTTCGGCTGGCGCTGAAGGGGGTGCGCGTTCACGAGGTGGACGGCACGCGCTTCGACATCTTCGCCGCCGGCGCGGTTCTGTACTCGATCATTGAAAACTCCTTCCCCGCGCACGGCGTGCTGTCGCAGATCTCGCGTCGATGCCCGGAGGCGCTGCGTTGGATCGTCCGTCGCGCCATGACCGACTATGACAAGCGCTACCGCTCGGCCGCCGAGATGCTCGCGGACGTTGATGTGATACGGCGGGCCGCCGATCCCTTCGCGGTGCGCCCGATCGACCTGCCCAGCATGCGCGCCGGACTCGAGGAGATCGAATCCCCCGCGCCCGACGCGGCGCAGGTGGCGTTTGCGCGGGCGGCGTCGCCGGTGCCGCCGCCGATCCCCGGCGCGGGCGTGGCACCGGGTGTGGGCGCATCTGTTGGCGTCGCCGGTGCTGCGGCGGCCAAGCCCAAGTTCAAGATCGTGAATTGGTGGAGCGGTCGCTACGAGACCGACGCGGTCGTTGGCGAGGGGCCGCACGCCGCCCAGGCTTCGCCCGGCGGGCGCGTGCCGCCGACGATGCAGCAGGAGATCAACGACGCGGTGCGCGAGGTCGACCAGGCCGTACGAGAAGTCGGCAGCATATTCCGCAACGCCGCCGCGCCGTACGTGGGAGGCATGGCGACGCCGGCGGCACGGCGCGACGCGCGCCCGGCGCGGGTGTCGCGCAGCGCCGATGAGCAGCTCAAGAGCGCGCGGGCCCGCGTGCAGGCGCGGCGCGACGCCGCCCAGGCACGCGTCTCGCGCCGCCGGCGCGAGAAGGGCGACTACTCCAACAAGCCCAACGCCGGCGTGATCGTCGCCACCCTTGCGTTCCTGGGCGTGTGCGGCGGCTTGTTCACGCTGGTTCTCCGCGAAGCGCGCACGGAGTCCGCCACCCTCGCAACCATCCCCGAGCCCACCATCTCATACGACGGCGTGCGCATCGTCCCCATGATCGTCACCGCGGGCGAGCAGCCCGCCATGGCGATCGAGGCCGGCGCCGATGGTTCGCGGGTGTTCGAGATCGGCGCGACGACGCCCGTCCCGCCGATCGCGCCGATCGCGCCCGATCGGAGGGTCTCGGGCCGCGCACTCGTCATCGTCAATCTGAACAAGCCGCTCTCCAAGGAGTTCGCCGACTCGATCACGTCGATCACCGCTCGCCTGGGCGCGATCGGGCTGGACGTGCAGGGCGATTATCCCGGCAACAGCGCAACGCCCGAGGAGCTCTCGGCCCAGCTCGACCTGACCGCCCGCGCCCTGGCCGCCGCCGGCTCGCTGGGCGCGCCGATCGAAGAGGTCCACGCCAAGCTCCAGGGCTGGCTGGGCGGCGCGCGCGAGACGGACATCGTCGTGTGGATCGCCAAGAGCGACCCCGACGCCGCCGAAGCACCGCGCTCGCTCGCGGATGTCTCGCTCACGCTGATCGCCGCCCCGTCCGACGCGCGACTGGGCGCGGCGTCGAAAGCCCTGGGTCTTGAAGAGTGAGAAGATTTCAGCGACCAGCTCGAGGAGGCCGCGCCGCTCGGGGGATCGAGCGGGCCGGCCCAAACGAGCGTGGAGATCACGCCGCCGACGGCAAGGAGCGCGAGGCCGAAACGGGCAAGGTTTGGTCGGTGGTGGTCATTGATGTATCTCTCGAGAATTGGTGAGTGTGAATCGAAGTGACGGCAGCGACGTGCGCCCGAGTGGTGCGATTTGGTCGCGATCAATAGGTGAAGTTGGCGTTGGGATCGGTGGAACCGGGGGCGGTGCCGCCGGTGTTACCCAGGACGGCGCCTGCGGAGGAGCCCTGGACCACGAGGATGGTGTTTCCGGCGACGACATCCCAGTTGGTGGTGTTGCCGGAGCAGGTGTTCTTGATGATGATGTTGCCGGCGCCGTCGACGTCGATGCCGCGGTCGGCGCCGGTGCAGTTGTTCCCCTCGATGCGGTTGTCGCTGGCGGTAGCGTGGATGCCCGCGCCGTCGCCGTCGCTGCCGTTGCTCGTGCAGGTGTTGCCGCGGACGACGCACCCCAACGTGCACTGGATGCCGTCCAAGGTGTTGTGTCGGGCCGAGCACCCCTCGACCGTGCATCCGCTGACGACGTTGATGCCGTCGCCGGCGTTGCTGTACGCCGAGCAGTTCGAGACCGTGCAGCTGTTGCCGGTGTTGATGCCGTCGACGCCGTTGTAGGATGCCGTGCAGTTCGACACGGAGCAGTTTGCGCCCGTGACGATGCCGTAACCGTTGTTGCCATAGGCGGAGCAGTTCGACACGGAGCAGTTTACGCCCATGACGATGCCGTAACCGGTGTTGCCATAGGCGGAGCAGTTCGAGACCGTGCCGTCGAAACCGGTGGCGATGCCATGACCGGTGTTGCCGCTGGCGAGCACGTCGGTCACGCGGATGTTGAGCGCGGTATTGGACCCCAAGTCGACGCCTTCGTCGCCCCAGTTGCGGACCGAGCCGTTGACGACCGCGATGTTCGCAAGGCTGCCCACGGTCGTGCTCACCCCATCCAGGGAACCGGCGACGCCCTGCAGGTCAAAGCCGTTGAGGTCGAGCGTGACGCCGGACGCGGCGATCTCGACGCCGTGCTTGCCCACCACGCCGGAGACGTTTCCGGTGAGGTAGTAGGAGCCGGGCTGGGTGATCTTGTAGAGGCTGTCGGCATCGCCGGGGGTGTTGGTGGAGCTGATGGCGAGGCGGGGCTCGACCTCGGTGAGGGTCTTGTAGGTTGATGAGACCGCGCCGGCGGGCGGATCGAGGGGACCGGCCCAGACGAGGGTGGAGATCACACCGCCGACGGCGAGGAGCGCGAGGGCGACGCGGGCGAGGGTTTGCTTGTTCGTGGCCATGAATGCCCTTTCCGACGACCCGCGAGAGTGTGGGTCTCCCGACCGAGAAGATTCATCAGCGACAGCGGGCGAGGCGTAATCCTCGAAGCGCGGGCTGCGGCCTAGTTTACCCATTTTGGTCCGCAATCCAAAGGCGATCTACTGTGGTCCCGCGGGATTTCCTGGGGCGAGGATTCTCTCGGACCATCCGCCCCACCAAAAGCCCTTCGGACAGCGGGTTATTCGCGGCGCATTTCAGGGAGTCGCTTGCTGGCGGGCAGGCCGTCGGACTGAAACCCCGGTAACCCCTGAAGCACATTACTCGTAGGTGGCGGTCGCCTTGCATCGTGTTCGTCTCGCGTTCTACCCTCGAACGATCGCTTTGCGAAATCCGAAGAATGAGCGAGGCCCAACGGGGGCGGATTGAAAGGGATTCATGACCTGGATGGAGATCCTGGCCGCGTGCATTGTGCTGTTGCTCGGGGTTATCGGCGTGGGGCTCACGCTGCTGACGCTCCCGGGCGCGTGGCTGACCATCGCGGTGGCGGTGGGCTGCAACGTGTGGCAGCCGGGGCTGATCTCGTGGTGGACGATTGGGGCGATGGTGGTGCTGGCGGCGATCGGCGAGGCGCTGGAGTTCTTCGCGTCGGCGGCGGGCGCGAGGAAGTTCGGCGGAAGCCGCCCGAGCGCGGTGGCGGCGGTGATCGGGTCGATCGTGGGCGCGATCGTGGGCACGCCGTTCTTTCCGCCGATCGGGACAGTTGGCGGCGCGGTGCTCGGCGCGGGGGTTGGCGCGCTGATCGCGGAGCGGGGCGTGACGAAGAAGGGGTGGCGCGAGTCGGCGCAGGTCGGCACGGGTGCGGCGGCGGGGCGTCTGGCGGCGACGATCATCAAGACGTGCATCGCGGGCGCGGTGGCGGTGACGCTGGTGGTGGCGGCGTTTGTGAAGTGAGTGTGAAGCTCGGAGCGCACCGCTCTGGAGAGCGGTGCCACCAAGAGCGGTGCCACCGGGGGCGGTCGCGCCTCGGGCTCGACGACTCGATATGCTTGGGCGGGTGGGAGGTGCCTTTGGGTGGGGCGATGCCGGCGCGACCGGCCGTGCCCTGGGAGCGAGATGCCGACGACACGCCAGCAAACGGGCCAGAATCAGGCGACCGCCGCGAATCCCGCGACGGACGCGAGCGTGAAGCACTTCGTGCTGGACACGAACATTCTGCTTCACAACCCCAACGCGCTCTTCGTGTTCAAGGAGCACCACGTCGTCATTCCATTTGCGGTCATCGAAGAGCTTGACAAGATGAAGCGCAAGGAGGATGACCTGGGGCGGAACGCGCGCGAATGCATCCGGCACTTGGACCGCCTGCGGAACGTGGGGAGCCTGACGCACGGCGTGTACTGGGGCGAAGTGGCGCCGCGGGTCGGCGCGGGCGCGGCCCTGGGCCCCGGCGGGCAGACGGGCTCGATCCGCATCGACGTGACGGTGTACGACCGCCCGGGCGCGATCGCGCTCGACATGCCCGACAATCGCATCATCGCGGTCGCGTGGCACCTGCATCAGCAGGGCATCCGCTCGGTGTTCGTGTCCAAGGATCTGTCGGCACGCATCAAATCTGATTCACTGGGAATCAAGACCGAGGACTTCGAGAATCAGAAGGTCGACGCGGAGCGGTTGTACACGGGGTACCTGGCCGCCACGACCGACGGCGAGTTGATCGACGATCTTTACAAGGATCGACTGGTGCCGGTGGAGCGGGTGGCGCCGTTCCTGGTCGCCAAGGACTCCGAGGGCGTTGAATATCCGCGCGAGCTGCTGCCGAATCAGTACGTGGTGCTGAAGGATCGCGAGGACGAGAACCACACGGGGATCGGGCGGCGGCTGGCGGACACGGACCACGTGATCCCGGTGACGGGCCCGCGCAAGCCGGTGTTCGGCATTATGCACCGCAACGTGCAGCAGATGATGGCGCTCGATCTTCTGATGGATGACGACGTGAAGCTGGTGACGCTGCTTGGCTCGGCGGGCACGGGCAAGACGCTCTTGGCGCTGGCGGCGGGGATGGCCAAGGTGTTCAGCGAGGAGCGGTACGACAAGCTGCTGGTCGCGCGTCCGATCATGCCGCTGGGGCGCGACATCGGGTACCTGCCGGGCGACAAGGACGAGAAGCTCGGCGCGTGGATGCAGCCGATCTTCGACAACCTGACGTATCTGCTCAGCACGCGGGGCGCCAGCGGTCAGGGCCCGGAGAGCCACACGACCGAGCAGCGGGTGGAGAAGCTGGTGGCGGACGGCAAGCTGGTGCTGGAGCCCTTGACGTACATCCGCGGTCGATCGATCCCGCACCAGTTCATGATCGTGGACGAGGCGCAGAACCTCACGCCGCACGAGATCAAGACGATCGTGTCGCGCGTGGGCGAGGGGACGAAGCTGGTGCTGACGGGCGACATCGGGCAGATCGACAACCCGTACCTGGACCAGTCGTCGAACGGGCTGTCGTATACGGCCGAGAAGATGAAGGGCGTGCGCTTGTTCGGTCACATCACGCTGGCCAAGAGCGAGCGGAGCGAACTGGCGAGCCTGGCGGCGAGCAGGTTGTAGTCACGAGGATCAGCAGCTTCGCTCAGCGGAGTTGTTCTGGTTCCTGTGGTCTTGCCAGGCCTTCAATTCCCACTCGGCCATCGACGCAAAGCCGTACTGCTTTGCGCAGGATGCGACCTTGCCAATCCAATCTCGGTAGGTATCGATGCAATCGAGCTGGGTCCAAACGCCAGTCACACGGGCCTTGTCAAGCACAATGCGATCGAGCGGGCAATGCACTGGTGTTGGCCACGCGGGATCGAGGCACCACATGAACTTCAAGTAGAGGTTGAGAGCCTTCTGGGTAATGCCGATTCGCAGCCTTTCGCCAAACAGCATCCCTTGATGTCTCTCGGTCAAGGCCGAGGACAATCTCTCGATCGCCGATACGAGGTGTGATTCGCTCGCCACGTTGCGGAATGAGTAGGCTTCGCGTCGTACGCACGCCTTGAAGTCGTCGGCGAATCGGGCGCGGGCAGCAGGCGGTGCATCCTCGCGATAGACGGGCGCTTTTCGAGTCCTCACCGCAGCATTGAAACTCTCGCGGAGCGCCCGCTCGGGCGCGTCGTTGACACCAAAGACTCTGGTGTCTCTGAGGAACTGTTCTTTCGTCGCTGCGACGTTCATCTGAGAGAAGGGTACGCGCTGCCGTCGTGACTTCGCTACGGCGGAACTGATCGCGATCTTCCACATGGATCGCAAGCGAAGAAAAACCGGCGGGGGCCGCCGGGCCACCCAGTAGCCGCTCACCCGCCCATTCGGTTGGTGCGGGCGCGGGGGTCGGAAGCGCCGAGGCCGGAGAGGCGGGCGCCCGGGCCGCGGACGCCCACGGGCTGGAAGATGAACCCGAAGCTGGTTTCGTCGGTGGTGTCGTTGAAGGAGACGCCGACGCCGAAGACGGCGGAGGGGAAGCGTCGGCGGACCTCGAAGGAGATGGTCTGGAGCCCGCCGTTGGTGAGGTCGAGGACCGCGTCGGCGCCGAGGGCGTACTTAGAAGTGAGTTCATATTGCGTGCCGAGGTCGAGGAACTTGGAATCGAGGGCGTTGACGCCGCGGTATTCCATGTAGCTGCCGAAGCCGGGCCAGTGCTGGATGGTGAAGCCGCCGCTGGTGCGGGCGGGCTGGTTGTAATCGAGGCTGTAGATCTCGCTGCCGACCAGGGAGAAGGAGTCGGTGACGAGCCACTCGCCCTCGGCGGTGAAGGAATCGCCGACGTTGGAGAGTTCGGGGCGATAGAAGATGGTGCGCGAGATGGGGGATTCGATGTTGGCGTCGTCGGAGGTGATGGTGAGGTCGGTGCGGAGCTTGAAGACATCGACGGAGTGCCAGCGGGCCGGGCCGCCGCGCTGCGTCTGCCAGACCTGGTCGAGGCCGAGTGTGGCGATGGAGCCTTCGGCGATGCCCTCGATGGTGTCGTCGTAGACGGGGAGATCGACGTTGTCGACGTTGGTGCCGATGGCCCAGAAGCCCAGGCTGGGTGTGACGAGGTGGCGCACGCGGTGGAGGTCCAGGGCGCGCGAGTCAACGCTGTTGTCGACGTGCTGGAGCGTGGTCGAGAGCTGTGCGCCGGCGGAGCCCCACAGGCGGGTGTGGTCGTCGTCGGCGGGCGAGTATTGATCGAAGGAATCGTCGTAATGGGTGGCGCGCCCGGCCATGCTCGGCGTGAGATTCCAATCACCCAGCATCAGGGGAGCGACGAACTCGTGGCGCGTGTCGAGGCGCGTCACGGAACCCTCTTCAAGGCCGGCGGCGCGCAGCCGCTCGGAGATAGATTGATCGGCGTTGATTCCGAAGGCGCGCTGCGCGAGGAAGTTGGTATTGAAGCCGCGGTCCTTGGCGAGCGGATCGTCGAAGTTCATGGCGACCTGACCGGCGCGATACTCGCTGAAATAGCTGACGGCCCCGCCCGCGAGGTCGTCGGCCAGACGGACGTAGGAACCCTCGGGCATCTTCTCGACGGAGTAGCCCTGCGACTGGAGCAGGTACTCGTTGGCGATGAAATCGTTGAACGTGCCCTTGGCGTCGAAGGCGAGGATGGAGTTGTCCTCGGCGCGGCGGAGGTAGGCGCGGTTGGTGAACTCGCGCCGATTCTCGCCCATGGACTCCATGAACGCATCGACGAAGGACTCGTCGGAGATGTAGGAGCCTTCGAAGTAGATCTTCCAGGACTCGTCGAGGTTCTGGATGTGGTCGGCCGCAACGATGCCGCGGGTATCGCTCTCGCGTTCGACCTCGGTGCCCGGCTTAAGCACGTCGGTTCCGTCATCCTTGATGATGGTGTAGGCCAGGAGGCTGCCGGTGGAATCGAGGTCGTTCCATTCGAGCTGCGTGCCGATCGCCGGGCCACGCTCGAAATACATGTCGGCGAGCAGTTCGGCGCCGAATCCCTCGGGGCGGTCGACGCCAAGGACGCCGGGGATATCCCACACGGTCTTGATCGCGCTCCCCGAGCCGGAGGAATTCTCGACGCGCAGGTCGCGGAGCGGGATCTGCTCGGGGTCGCCAGAGAAAACGGGGAAGTAGAAGAACGGCACCGGGCCGGCGCGGAGCGTGATGTCCCGCGCGTCGACGAGCGTCTGGGTCGAGCGTCCGGGCTCGCCCGCGGCGCGCTTCTGCTGGGTGATCGTAATGTTACTGGCACCGATCGAGAACATCGGATCAAAGAACGCCGTGTTGGTCAGCGTCGCGTGCTCGGCCACAAACTCCTGCTGCGATTGCTGGCGGATCGTCTCGGCGCGGACGTAGAGCGGCAGGCGGCGCTGCTGGTCATAGGTCCAGAAGACCGAATCGATCACGACCGCCTTGCCGGTCTGCACGTCGTAATAAGCCTTGGGCGCGCGGAGCGTGTACTTGCCGTCGGTCGCGACCATGTCGCCTTCGAGGTACACGCCCAGCACCTCGGAGGCATCGAGGCGTCCGAGGTTCTTGAGCGGTCCCGGCGGGAGAAAGATCACCGCGCGCTGCGCCGTCATTTGCAGCGAGTTACCCTTGGCCAGGTCGGTGTACTGCACCACCACGCCGCCCGAGACGATGACGCTGTTGCGATCGGCGCCGGAAACCAGCGTGACATCGCGGGAGGAAACGGAGATGATGCCGTTCTTGGCGAAGATCGGCTGGGGAACCTCGGTCGCGGGCGGGAGGTTGCGGAGCGCGTCGCGGAGTTCGGCGTCGGTGGGCGTGGGCGCGGCGGTGAGGTTCCGTCCGGGCGCGTCGGGGTCGCCCTCGTCCAAGGGCAACGTCTCCACGCCGCCGGGGCGCGTCGGCAGCTCGGGCGTGTTCGCGGGCGTCGGCGCGACCATGGATCGCAACGCTGCCGCGAGCGTGCGCTCGCCCTCGATGAGCAGTGGGTCGTTCGGACGCTGGCTCTTGAAGAGGGCGGGGCGGACGATGCGGACCGGGTCGCTGGCGTTGATGACGCCGCGCACGGGCAAACGCTCGGCGTTGAAGGAGATGACAGCGTCATCGGTGGCGGAACCGGCGCGGTCGAAGAGCGCGAAGACCTGGTAGGCATTGGGCCCGATCTCCGGACGCGGCGAGAGCCAGACGACCGCGCGCTTGGCAGAAAAGTGGTACAGGCCAAGGTCAACCTCGACCTCGCCGTCCAGGAGCAGGCGCTGCGTGACGTTCCCCGCGGCGTCGGGCTCTTCGGTCCAGGCCCAGACCTTCTGGGCGGCGAAACTGAGCGGGCCGCCCGCGGGGTTGAGGGGCCACTTCAGGCCGGCGAAGTCACGACCGGTGATGAGGTCATAGGTGCCGGGCTGGTTCGCGGGCTGATCGAGGCGGGGAGTTTCAGGATTCGCGCCGTCGAACCACGGCGCCGCGGAGGCGCTGAACACGGGTGCGATCACCAGGGGCAGCGCCGCCGCGACCAGCCCGGTGGCCAGCCCACGCCGCAGCCCGTGCCCTTGGCCGACCCGAGCCAACAGCCGACCGACGCCCGAATGACCGCAAGGCTTGCTGCGCATGTGCGGATGCTACGGGGGCGCGGGCGGATTCACAACTGGCCCGGTGTCAGTGTATCTCGAGGTCCAGGCCCGCCCTCCCGTCGCTCGCCGCCCGGAGTTCCGCGTCGATGGCCTGGAGCTGGTCGATCAGCTTGCGCCGAGCCTCGGCGGCGAATGGGTTGTCATTCTGGATGACGCTGAAAAGGTGGCCCGCGTCGACGCGTACCGTATCGACGGTCTGCTTCATCGCGCGGAAGGAGGGTGGAACGAAGGCCGCGTCTTCGCCCGCGCCGACGCCGATCATGCCCTTGGCGACAAAGAACGCCAGCGCGTGGGTCATCGCCATCAGTTGATCGTGCTCCTCGGGCGATTGGTCGATGACCTGGCAGCCGATGCGCTCGTACAGCGCTCGTGCCTCGTCGGCGGCCGCGGGGTGCTGGGTGTTGGGACAGACGACGGCGCGAAGCGGGCGCTCGTTCCGCGCAAGCGACGCCGGGCCGAAGAGCGGGTGCGTGGCGCACCACGCGACATCGGGCCCAAGCTCTCGCGCCAATTGCTTCGTCGGAAGAAACTTGACGCTCCCAACGTCGAGCACGAGGTGCTCGCGCGAAAGGAACGGGCGGGCGGCCCGCAGCACGCTCTCAAGCGTGCGAACCGGAACGCAACAGACGATCGTGCGCGCTTGGCGAATGAGTTCATCGAGCGATCCGGCCGCGTGGGGGAGCTGACCGGGCAGCACCTGCGGGTCAAAGGCGCGATACGCCACGCCGGCGGAATCAAGGAGCGAGACCAGCGCCCGTCCGAAGTGGCCGAATCCAATCACTCCGACCGGCTCGCGAGTCTGCGGCATGGGGCGAGTGTATCGGACAACGCAGCGAAGTGGCGAAGTGGAAGAACTCTACCGTAATCGTCTCAGAGTTCGCTCGCTTGCTTGCTTTCCCACCACTCCCCATTCCCGTCTCCCCACTCCCGCTCTCCTCTCCCACGACTCACCGCCCACGGCTCACGGAGCCTGTGACCCCGTAACTCCTTGGCTTCTGATACGCTCTCTCCGTGCTGCTCTCCACGATCATCCTGTACCTCACGCTCGCGGTCTGCGGCGTGCTGATCGGCGCGGCGGCGTGGCGCTACGACGTGTATCACCGCGAGCCGCTGCGCATGATCGTTCTGACCACGGCCATGGGCGCCGCCCTCATGTGGCTCTCGGGGCGATTGCAGGTGTGGACCATCAACCACTTCGCCGAGCAGGGCAGGATCATGCCCAACATCTCGCTGGCGTCGCTGGCGGGTTTGTCGGAGGAGATCGCCAAGCTGCTGGTGGTGCTGGTGCTGGCGCGGCTGGCGGCGCGGCACGTCAATGAACCGATCGACGGCATGATCTATGGCTCGTTCGCAGGGCTGGGGGCGGCGCTGGAGGAATCGGTGTGGGTGCTCGGGCTTGACCACGCGACCCATCTCCCGCCGCAGGAGCCCGTGCGGCTGGCGGGGCACCTGATTTTCGGCGGGATCGGGGGCTACGGCGTGGGGCTGCTCGTGACGGGCGCGCCGCGTGCGGTGCTGTACACGGCGCTGGCGTTGCTGGGCGCGGCGACGATCCACACGCTGTGGGATGTGGTCGCGTTCGATGCCGCGGAGAAGTTCAATGCGAGCAAAGCGCTGCGCTGGTATCACACGGCGGGAGGCGTGGCGCTGATGCTGGTCGGCATGGTCGTGTATCGCGCGCTGATCGCGGACGCGGCACGGCGTACGCGGGAGTGGCTCGGCGTGTGCGACCTGCGGACGAGACAGTGTCCGCCCGAACGCTGATTTTCGTGCGCGCGGCTCTCGGGATTTCCCGGAGCATCCAGAGAGTTTGGTGCTTCTTCGGGGAAGAAAAGCGCGGGATCCCGCGTTGAGAAGGGCCATTCGACCTCGCGTGCGCGCTCTCGGCGGTATGCTGGTCGGACACTCGCACACTTCCCGGAGCTTTCCGATGGATCGCACGTTTCTGATGACCGCCGTCTCGTTCGCCGCCCTGTCCTTCGGCGTTGCCGCGTTGGCGGGATTGAGCGCGACCTCTCAGCCCGCCGCCCCCACCGCTCCCGCGGCCCCCGGCGTCAAGGCCTCGCCTCGCAACTCTGAGGCCGCGGACGCGCTGGGCCTGACCTTGGGCACGCAGGCGTGGACGTTTCGCGATCGCACCACGTTTGAGACCATTGACATCGCGGCGGACATGGGGCTGACGAACGTCGAGCTCTTCGCGGGGCAGGCGCTCTCGCCCGAGCACCAGGACGTGAAGGTCGGGCCGGGGATGGCCAAGGAGCACCTGGACGCGCTGAAGAAGAAGCTCGCGGATCGCAAGGTTGTCGCCGGCAGCTTCGGCGTGGTGGGCTTCTCCACGAAGGAAGACGACGCACGGGCGAAGTTTGACTTCGCCAAGGCGATGGGCATGAGCGCGATCTCGTGCGAGCCGGAGTTTGAGGCGTGGGACATGGTGGAGAAGCTGGCGGTTGAATATAACATCCGCCTCGCGGTTCACAACCATCCCAAGCCGTCGAAGTACTGGAGCCCCGAGATCGTGATGGAGCACGTGGGCAAGCGTTCGAAGCTGATCGGGGCGTGCGCCGACACGGGGCACTGGCCGCGCTCGGGGCTGACGGCGGTGGAGCAGCTCAGGAAGCTGGAGGGGCGGATCATCGAGCTTCACTTCAAGGACGTGGCGCCGACGCCCGGCAAGCCGCGCGAGTACCTCGATCGCCCGTGGGGCACGGGGCACGCCGACGCCAAGGCGATGATGCGCGAGCTGGTGCGCCAGGGCTTCAAGGGCGTGGTGCTGGTCGAGTACGAGAACACCGAGGGGAAGGAACTGGAAGAGAACGTGCGGAAGTGCGTGGCGTTCTTTGATTCGGCGGCGGCGGAGATCCTCAAAGAGCAAGGCAAGTAGATCGTGCGCCGTTCGTCGTGCACGGAGAGAATCCGTCGGCGGCGATCAGCGGATCGAGTTGCCGTCGGGTCGGGTGATCGAATTGGTGCGGGTCGATATCGGTGAGGCGCGGAAGGAGCGATGACGATAACGACGTGCATCACTCGTCGTGTGCTTGCGGCGGTTCTGGCCGCGGCGTTGGCAATCGGCCTTGGCGGGTGCGTAGTTTCTCCTGCGGGCGGGCCGTATGTCGTCCACAATCAGATCGACAAGCCTGTTCGGGTCGTCATTCATCCCGACTGGGGCACCAAGAACTGGGGCCAGATCTTCCGCGTAGAGGGGTACCGTGGAGTGATTCTGCCCGGGGGAACATGGAGCACCGAGGATGCGAGCACGACGACCCGCATTCCGATTGACTGGGATGCTCTTGACATCTCCAATGGTCATTGGGTTGAGTACCGCGTTGAACTACAGCCACCACATGTGTTCGTTGTCTACGATGAACGCACGACCTATCTGTCCACACTTCACTCAATCACGATTACGCCGGACGGTGGGCTTGAATGCGCCGATCAGCTGGGCGCCGCAATCCCAAGCAACCGGGTAATCGAGCGACGCTACCTTGGCGAAGAACCCAATACGACAACGCGACGGCCCCCCGAATAGCCCCACCCCAATCTTCGCGATTCCCTCAACTCTCCCTTCTCTTGAATACTTGACTTGCCGATCCTGTATTCGTATAGTGGGCTGCGGCGTGTGTTTCCACCACGATTTCCCGCCGCCCACGGAGGTCTACCCGTGAAGCCCGCCCACAACATCCACGAGGTCACCGGCGACATCCTGCTGAGCAAGGCCGCGGTCATCGCGCACGGCGTGGCGCCCAACGACGATTTCCACGCGGGGCTCGCGCTGCAGCTCCGCGAGCGTTTCCCCGCGATGTACAAGGACTTCCGCCACTATTGCCAGACGCATCACCCCAAGTCGGGCGACATGTGGGTGTGGTCGGGCTCGGGGCCCAGCGGGCCGGTGCGGATCGCGTGCCTCCTGACGCAGGAGGCGGCGTATGACCACGGCAAGCACCCCGGGCGCGCGACGCACGAATCGGTCAATCACGCGCTCAAGAAGCTGCGCTCGCTGATCGACGCCGACAAGCCCGGGAGCGTGGCGCTGCCCAAGCTCGCGACGGGCGTGGGCGGCCTGAAGTGGGACGAGGTCGCGCCGCTCATCCACAAGCACCTGGGCAATATCGAGATGCCCGTGTGGCTGTACACGAATTTCCAGAAGGGACAGGCAGCAAACGAGACACTCCTCAACGCTCATCACTGACACTGGTGATGAGCACCCTCCTGCAACCGCCTCTGCCCGCGATTTCTTCATCCGCGGGCGAAGGCGGTTGTCGTTTGAAAGGAAACGGAGAGCGAGACAGGGAAACAGCGAGACAGCGAAGCAGGGAAAGACACGCGCGAAGTTGCCCTGCCTGTCGATCGGGCTACCGAAGAGCACACTCAGCCACTTGGCCACCTGACCACTTGACCACTTGACCACTTCTGGTCTTCCCCTGCCTCCCTGCCTCGCTGCCTCGCTAGACCGACTTCTTGGTCGGTGCGGCGACGTTTGCGAGGAACAGTCCGCCGACGAGCGAGGCGGCGATGAGGACGACGCTGACGGCGATCTCGACGCCGGAGAGGACGTCGCGGCCGAGGAGCGCTTCGAGGCTCTTGAAACCCAGACCGCCGGGGACAAGGACCATGATGCCGGGGACGGCGACGAGGGCCGCGGGGCGAGCGCGGAGGCGTGCGTAGAGGTTCGCGGCCAGGCCGACCATGAACGCGCCGACGCTGACGCCGAGTTCGGGGCCGAGGATATGCGCCCCCGCGCGAGCGCCGAAGAAGCCGACGAAGACCGCCACAAGTGCGGTGAAGAAGTGCGCGGAGCGAGAGTTGAAGAGGACGGTGTATGAGACGGGCGCGATGACCAGCGCGATGAGCTGGGTCCAGTCGGGGAGGGGAGAGGGATCGGGGTCGCCGATCGCACCGACGAAGCGTTCGGCGATCGCTCGCCCGACGGCGACGCCCATGCCCACGAGGACCAGCGTCATGAGCGCGCCCATGAGGCGGGCGGTGCCGGAGACGAGGTTGCGCGTGGCGAGTTCGGTCATCGCGAGCGTGATGGTCAGGCCGGGCATGAAGACGATGAGGCCCGCGAGCGTGGCGAGGACGGGAGAGAACGGCTGCATCGCGGGCGAGAGTGCGGCGGCGAGAAACCCGCCCGCGAGGCCGGCGAAGAACTCGCTCAGGCGCGCCATGGTGGGCAGGCGCGAGGTGGTGATGGCGAGCGCGCCGGCGGCAAGGCCGACAATGCCCGCGACGACGATCTCACGCCACCCGCCGCCGAAGAACCGGCACGCGACGCTCGATGAAACGCCGAACGAGCCCGCGCGGATCCACCACGGGAAGCGCGCGGGGATGGCGAGGATTTCGCGGATGCGCGCCAGGCCGTCGTGCGCGCTGGTCGCGCCCGAGGCGACGTCGTCGGCAACGCGATCGACGCGGACGAGCTTGTCGAGGTTGGTCTCGCCGGGCTCGACGCGGAGGAGGCCGGTCTGTTGCGCGCCGATGGGTCCGAAGGAGGCAATGATGGAGGTGGGCGTGGAGAAGAACTGGCCGTTGGGGAGGTTGAGGCGATCGGAGATGCGGATGAGGGCTTCTTCGAGGCGGTGGGCGGGCGTGCCGCAGATGTGCAGGGCGCGGCCGAGTTCGAGCACGAATCCGACGGACTCGGGGTCGAGCGGAACGGGGGCGGGCGGGTTGGGCAAGGCCTCGTTCATGAGCGGATGAGGGTAGCTGGGGAACGATGAAGCCCGAACCCGGCAATCGGTGCGGGCGGCAGGAGCGATGCCGTCGAGGCGCCGCGTCACACGTGCGCCCTTGTTTCGGCCAAGAGAGTTTCGGCCAAGAGAGAGTCTCGGCCAAGAAAAACGCGGGCCCGGTGCGATCACCGAGCCCGCGGGGTCGTGCGAATGCGATCAATTCGTTACCCGAGGTTGCTGAAGGCCCATGCGTTGTCGACGCTGGGGTTGTTGGACCAGTCGAGCGTCTGGCCGTCGAGATTGGACGCGACGACGTGGAGCGATCCGTCGTCGCCCTCATATCCCGAGAGGGCGCCCACGATCGGGCTGGTCTCTGTGTCGGGGAGCGCGAGGCTGGTGTACTCCCAGGTCTGGGATTCCAGGGTCCACTTGAAGAACATCACGGTGCCTTCCTTGGAGAGGCCGGTGATGATGAGCTTGCTGTCGTCGGTGACGAAGGAGAACTGCGAGCCCTGCTCGAAGTCGGCGGCGCCGAGGTAGGTGGTCATGTCGGTGTATTGCCACTCGTTTCCGGGCGACCACCAGAGCGCGATCATGTGCCCCTGCTCGTCGAGGCCGGTGATGGTGATGCCGCCCCACTCGGTGACGAAGGTGGAGAGCGAGCCGACCATGCCGAGGGTGCCGGTGAGGCTGGTGAGGTCGCTGGAAATCCAGCCGTTGGACGCGGGCGACCACCAGACGACGTAGACGTGCCCGTTGCTGTCGATGCCCGCGACGTTCAGTCCGCCCCACGGCGTGACATAGCTCTCGATGTCGCTGGTCCAGTCGGGGACGGGCTGGTCGTTGGCCTGGAGTTCGGTCTCGCCGATGTTGGTGCAGTTCCAGCGGTAGTCGCCGGAATCGTCGGTCTGGCCGTCCTGCCAATACATGATGGGCTCGCCCTCGGCGTTGACGCCGACGATGTTTACAAAGCCCCAGGGCGTGGTGTACACGTCCATGTCGGCGCCGGCGAAGGGCTCGGCGCCGGGGACTTCCTGGGTGAGGTTTCGGTTGCGCCAGCCGCCGTCGCCGTCCTCGGTATAGAGGACGACGCCGTCGTCGGATTGGCCGGCGGCGTAGTACTGCTCGTTCTTGGGTTCGTCCATGGTGACGACGTCGCCGGTGATGTCCGGGCCGCCGGCGAGTTCGTGGAGGTTGAAGTCCTGGTACTGCCCGTCGTCGCCGCGGCGGCGGACGATGGGCGCGCCGTCGTCGCCGCGCGTGATGACGTTGCCCGAGCCGGACTGGTCGGCCTCGACCTTGGGCGTGCGCACGGTGATGACGAGGGCCTCGCCCTTGTCGCCCTCGCGCCCGTTGATGGTGAGCGAGGCGCGAACCTCGTGCTCGCCGTCGCGGAGGACGGTGAAGCCGTCGGTCCAGACCTCGACGAAGCCGGTGTCGTCGCGCGAGAGGGCGTTGCCCAGGAAGATGCCGTCGGCGAAGACGTTGACAAACGCGCCCTGCGGGACGTCTCCCACGATGAACTTGAGCGGGCGTCCGGCGTTGTTGTAGCGGGTGATGTTGTCCTGGTTGTCGTCGCCGGTGTCGCTGAGGTCGGCCAGATCGGGCGCGCCGGGGACGGCGATGTCGTCGTTGTTCCCGTCGTTGTTGTTCTGATCGCCGCCCTCGCCGAAGAGGATGACGGTCACGGTGCCGTCGCCCTGGTTGGCGACCGCCATGCCGTTGGCCTTGCCGAACCAGCCGGGGATGACCCAGGCGGGCTGGTCGCCGACCTTGACGACATCGAAGAGAACGACGGTGCCGTCGAGCTTGATCTTGAAGGCCGAGACGGTGTCGTCGCCGCGGTTGGCGACGGCGAGGATGTAGCCGTTGCCGGGCTCGAAGAAGCCGAAGCTGGACGAGGGCTGATTGCCGGCGTCGATGGTGAAGGAAGTGGCGAAGGAATCGCGGGCGTCGTTCCCGGAGAGGATGGTGACGTTGCCCGAGCCGGCGTTGGTGACGACCAGGTCCATGTTGTGGTCGTCGCCCGCGCGGTCGATGCGGACGGAGCCGGGCTGGTCGCCCACGTCGTACACGCCCATCTCGGCGAACGATCCATCGCTGGAAGCAGACTGGTTGAAAAAGTCGTCGGACCCGAGCAGGCGGGCGATGACGGAACCCTCGCCCTGCTCGTCGTAGATCGCCGCGAGGGTATCGAACTGGCCCTGGTCGGGCTGCTGGCGCAGGATGTCGAAATAGACGCGCCGGAGCGAGGACTCGACATACGCGTCGGAGTCCATGATGGCGCGGCAGACGTCGATGAGCTGCGTGCTTTGATCGTCGAACATCGACATGTACTGCACGCGTTCGGCGACGCTGGGCTGGCGTCCGATCAGACGCGGGAACGCGGCGTTGAACCAGTTCTCGTTGCCGTGGCCGTTCTGAGCGACAAACCAGTCGCTGGTCGCCATGTGGGCGAACCAATCGTTCCACTCGCCGGTGAACTCCCAGGTGTCCTGCATCACGTCGCGGGCGGCCTGATCGGGCATGAGGTCGAAGAGGCGCGTATACGCGCGGTCCATCGCCATGCGCAGGAACTCGTCGCTCCCCGCGATCTCGCTCACGATGTCGATGCGCTCCTTCGCGCCGGAGTCGAGGTCGGAGAGCCATGTGTCGAGCTCGCCGGTGTTCGGCTCGCGATGGATGAGGCGCGTGAAGACGTCGTGGAGCCAGTCGCTGTTGCTCGGGGTGCCCGCGACGCCGGTGAGCACGGTGACGGTGTCGTCGTCGGTATTGGTGGTGACCAGGTCGAGCACGCCGTCGGAGTTGACGTCGCCCATCTCGAGGAAAGACGCGCCGTTCCCCACGGCGTACGACGCGTACTCGCCGAGGGTGGGCGGGCCGTTCTCGTCGCCCTCGCCGATGAGGTAGATGCGGACGGCGCTTTCAGCGGGCATGAGGAGCGCGATGTCCATGCTCTCGTCGTGGTTGAAATCACCGACGCGAGCGGCGTGGGCGCCCTCGGGGAGATCGATCTCCGGGCCGCTGCCGAAGGTGCCGTCGCCGTTGTTCTGAAGCGTGATGATCTTCGCGTTCTGTCGGTCCAGGGTGATGAGATCGGGGAAGGAGTCGCGATTGAAGTCGAAGATGCCGAGCTCGTAGGGCGTGCCGCCGGTGGCGTAGTTGTCGGTGGCCTGGAACGCGCCCTCGCGGTTGAGGATGACCGAGACACTCCCCGCGTCGGCGTTGGCGGCGGCGAGGTCCATGATGCCGTTGCGATCGAAATCGGCGGCAACGACGGCGTTTGTGCCCGCCTGGGCGGCCAGGTCGAAACGGAGGTAGTCGCCGCTGAGCAGCGTGCGAGGCTCGAGAAGATCAAACGAGCGGCTCGACCCCGCCACACAAGCAAGCCGACAGCCACGAGCGCGGATCAACATGAAGTGCTCCTTACCCAATCTGCGGTGATGTCCAGGACGGCCCCGCGGCCGACCCTCCGTCGTCGATGCTTGATCGGTGGAGATTCCCCCCGGCTTTACCGCACTCGCGGGTTATTCGGACAAGCAAACGTAAAGGTTGTTTTCAATCCACCCGGTGGCGCGATTTCAGCGGCATCGGACGGTTCGGCCACTCCGCGCTTGGGCCGCAACGGCGGCACAGATAGAATTGCCCTTATGAGCACCTCGACCCCCGATCGACTTTCTGGCGTCGCCATTCCCGCCGCGTCCAAGCCGCCCGCCAAGGCGCCGGTCGACCCAAACGCGGTCACCATCTCGGGCCTGGTGCTCGATCCTTCCTATGGCCCAAACACCATCGCGGGCGGTCCGCCCGAATCCCTCATGCACATCGACCGCGACCTGGGCACGAAGGCGCAGCCCGGCCAGTTCCCCTATGCCCGCGGCCTGTTCCCGCAGGGGTATCGCACCCGCCTCTGGACCATGCGCCAGTTCGCGGGCTTCGGGAGCGCCGACGACACCAACAAGCGCTTCAAGTACCTCCTCTCGCAGGCCAAGGGCACCAACGCCAACACCGGCCTCTCCACCGCGTTCGACCTGCCCACGCTGATGGGGCGTGACTCCGACGACCCGCTCTGCGTGGGCGAGGTCGGCAAGTGCGGCGTCGCGATCGACACCATCGAGGACATGCACCGCCTCTACGCCGACATCCCCGTCGGCGAGGTCACGGTGTCGCAGACCATCAACGGCCCGGCCGCGGTCATCTGGGCGATGTACCTCGCCCACGCCATGCAGCGCGGCATCTCGTGGTCGACTCTGGGCGGCACGCTGCAGAACGACATCCTCAAGGAGTTCCACTCGCAGAACGAGTTCATCTATCCGCCCGAGGCGTCGGTGAAGCTCGTCGTTGACACCATCGAGTTCCAGTCGCGCCACGTCCCCAAGTGGAACAGCGTGTCGATCTCCGGTTACCACATCCGCGAGGCCGGCAGCACCGCGACGCAGGAGCTGGCGTTCACGCTCCGCGACGGCATGGAGTACGTCGAGGCGTGCATGGAGCGCGGGCTGGACATCGACGACTTCGCGCCGCGCCTCTCCTTCTTCTTCAACTCCCACAACGAGTTCTTCGAGGAGCTGTGCAAGCTGCGGGCGGCGCGGCGGATCTGGGCGCGGGTGATGAAGAGCCGCTACGGCGCGAAGTCCGAGCGATCGTGGTACATGAAGACACACGTGCAGACCGCCGGATGCTCCCTCACCGAGCAGCAGCCCCTCAACAACATCGTGCGGGTTGCCTACCAGGCGATGGCCGCGGTGCTCGGCGGGTGCCAGTCGCTCCACACCGACTCGATGGACGAGACGCTTGGACTGCCGACCGAACAGGCCGTCACCGTCGCCCTCCGCACGCAGCAAATCCTCGCCCACGAGACAGGCGTCACCCGCGTCACCGATCCGCTCGGCGGCAGTTGGTTCGTCGAGGCCCTCACCGACAAGATGGAGGCCGACGCCCTCGACTACATCCACGAGATCGACTCGATTGGCACATACACCGACTGGCATCCCGCTCCCTCCTCCTCTGGATCCGCCTCTTCTTCTGTGTCTTCTACTCCGTCACTCCGTCACTCTGTCACTCCGTCACTCTCTCTCGAATCTCACGCCGCCTACGCACCCCGCAAGACCTTCGGCCGCTCCGCGATCGCCGGCATCAACAAGGGCTACTTCCGGCGCCAGATCGCCGAGGCGTCGTACCGCTTCAGCGAGGAGTGCGAGGCCGGCGACCGCATCATCGTCGGCCTCAATCAGTACATCGACAAGGACGAGAAGCGCCCGATCGACATCCTCGTGATCCCGGACTCCGTCGAGACCGAGCAGGTCGACCGCCTGACGAAGTTCAAGGCGAAGCGCAACGCCAAGCACGTGGAGCAGGCCCTCGAGAACATCCGCCTCGCGTGCGTCGGCAAGCCCTACACGCTCATCAACGACCTGCCCGGCGTCGGCAAGGCGGGCACTTCCATCGGTGCCTTGAAGGGAGCCCCGCGCGCAAGCTCGGGGTCTGGTTCGCCCAGCACCGGCAACGGCCTCCACCCCACCAACGTCATGCCCGCCCTCATCGACGGCGCCCTCGCCAACTGCACCCTCGGCGAGATGGTCCAGGCCATGGCCGACATGTACGGCAGGTACGGCGGCGGGCCGGAGTGGTAAACAACTGCTCGCGCTCGGCGCAACAAGCCAGCCATTGCAAGGAGGCGTATGTCATCAGCATATGACTGGATACGCGGAGCACAGGAATGGCTGGTAAAGACGCAACGCTCCAGCGGCTTTTATCCGCTTCTGTTTTTTGTATTTTTGGTTCTTATTGGAGTCGCAATTGTTCTTTCAATCGCCGGCGCGACGAGTTATCTATCGACGATTGTCGTGTGCGTTTTTGTGATTGTTGTACTATGGTTTTTGGTCATATACACCATTAAAGCATTCCAGCAGCCAGAATTCTGCCGCTCTGAGACGCATCTGGAGAATATGCGACGATTAGAACGAGAGCCGCTCGGATCCAAAGAGGAGCAAATACCAGCCGCCGACGAGGATCGAATATTGATTGATGAATCAGTACCTGCCCCACAGCTTCCATCCGACCCATCGGAGAAGCACCCGTGAGCTATTGCTTTATAATAACATTTGATCGTCATCAGAAAGGCTCGTACAAAGAGCTACACAATGCCTTGATTACCCATGACGAAATTTATAATTGGTGGCACTACATAAAATCGGCATATATTATTATTACATCGCTTGATGCCAACGAATTATCTCAGCATTTTACTCAATGCGCCCGCGACGCGGGGATACCTGCAACACACCTGGTGATGGAAGTACGTCTTTCAAGCCGCCAGGGCCGATTGCCGCCCAAAGCCTGGGAGTGGATACGCAGCCAAGCGCAGCTTCTTGAGTAGCACTCGCACAGCTTGCTGCAGACTTCCCACCCATGCGATGCGGCACATAGGCACCTAGCGCCAAGAGAGCCATGTCCGGAGCAAACGACTCATCCATCAGCACCGAGATCGGCAGCCCCGCGGCGATCTCGGTGCTCTCGGCGGGTGGCCCCGACCTCTCCCTGCGCCGTGCCACCGTAGGTTGGCCGCTTTGGGCCAACCTCGGTGCTCGAACGACAGATT
>JADYYE010000228.1 GCA_020853815.1 Phycisphaerales bacterium | reverse complement strand
CGCGCAGCCTCACGGCGCTGGGCCTCCTGCGCGCGGATCAGTCGCGCCTGCCCGAGGCCGACAGCCTGGCGCGGCTGGGCCTCGGCATCATGCGGCGGCGGGATCCGCCCGACCCGGCCGGCGTGGGGCGCGCGGCCACCGCGCTCGGACTCGTGCTGGAGGTGAAGGGCGAGTACGAGCCGGCCATCGCGCTGTTGTCCGAGGCGCTGCGGGCGCACGCGCTGCCGGGGGGCGGGACGGACATGGATCGCTCCGCCGCGCTGACCGAGCTGGTCAACTGTCACTTCTATTCCGGTCGCTACGCCGTGGCCGACTCGCTGAACCGGATCGTGCTGGAACTGGATCGGCGGCTCTATGGCGAGCGCCATCCGCACGTGGCCGGAGACCTCATCACCATCGGGGCCATCCAGCAGGAGGGCGGGCATCACGAAGAGGCGGAGGCCACCTATCGCCAGGCGCTCGATATCTATCGCGACTGGTACGGCACGAATCACTACGAGACGGCCTCGACGCTGACGATGGTGGGGCGCGAGCTGGTGCAGCAGGGCAAGCCGGCCGAGGCGGCCGGGCCGCTGCGCGAGGCGCTGGGCATCCGCGAGCGGATCTACGGGCCGAACCACCCCAACGTGGCCTCCACGCTGAACGAGCTGGGCCTGCTGGCGCAGAACCAGGGCAACCTGGACGAGGCCGAGATTTGTTTCCAGCGCATGATCGAGATCTATCGCGTGGCGTATGACGATCGTCACTATCTGATCGGGCTGGCCTGTGCCAATCTGGCCGGCGTCCACCAGCAGCGCAAGGACTACGCGGGCGCCGAGAAGCTCTTCCGCGAGGCCAAGCGCCGCTACGCCGAAACGCTGCCCGCGGACCACCTGTACATGGCCGTGGCGCGCCTCAAGCTGGGCCGCGCCCTGCTGCTGCAGAAGCGCTACGCGGAGGCCGAACCCGAGAGCCGCGGCGGCTACGAGAGCCTGATGAAACAACCCGATCCGGCCGAGAACTGGCTCAAGAACGCGCGCAACGACCTCGTGGCGGCCTACGAGGCGCTGGGCGACACGGCACAGGCGGGGCGCTTCCGACGGGAGATGGCGCAGGCGGCCGCCAAGGCCGCGGCTGGCGCGACGCAGTGAACAAGGCCTTCGTCCGCGAAGGCGACGCACCGCCGCCCCGCTG
>JADYYE010000227.1 GCA_020853815.1 Phycisphaerales bacterium | reverse complement strand
CCGGCGGGTTGACGAACAGGTTGGCCGAGGCGGGTGCGCCGTTGTTGCCGGCCGTCGTCTGCAGCGCGTTGGCCGGGATGGTGTTGGTCCACGGTCCCCCGGAGGTGCTTGACGTAACGTCCGCCTGGATCGTGCAGCCGCCCGCGGGGATGCTCGCGCCGTTGGCGTATGCGACGCTGCCGCCGCCGGCAATAGCGGTGACGGCGCCGGGACAGGTGCCGCCGATATTCGGCGGATTGGCGATCGCGACCTGCGCCGGAAGCGTGTCGGTGAACAAGGCCGTGAGGGTGACCGCGGCGGCGTTGGCGTTGCCCAGCGTGATGGTCAGCCGGCTGATGCCGCCGGGATTGATGTTGTTGGAGAAGGCTTTCAGAACGGTCGGTGGCGTCGGCGCCTGCACCACCAGGCCGGCGGTCGCCGGCACCGGGTTGCCGCCGCCATCGGTGAGCAGCGCACCGGCGGCAATCGTGTTGGTGTAGGCGCCGGCCACGGCGGAGGTGACCAGCGCGGTGGTCGTGCAGCCGCCGGGCGGGATCTGCGCGCCGTTCGGATACGTGAGGGTGCCGCCGCCGGCGATGCCGGTTGCGGCGGCCGGACAGGTGCCGCCGAGCGTGAGCGGTGCGGCGAGCACCAGGTTCACCGGCAAGGCATCGACGAAATCGGCCGCCAGCGTCAGCGCCGCGACGTTGGGATTTCCCAGCGTGATGGTCAGCGTCGCGGTGCCGTTGAGGTCGATGGTCGCCGGCGCGAAGGCCTTCGCCAGCGTCGGCGCCGCCGGCCCGCCGACACCGAGGGTGGCGATGGCCGGCTGCGGGTTGTTGCCAAAGTTGGTCTGCAGCTGGCCGGCGGCGATGGTGTTGGTGTAGTTGCCGGCGAGGGCGGAGGTGACGTCAACCGAGATCGTGCAGCCGCCGGGCGGAACCAGCGCGCCGCTGGCATAGCTGATGCTCGTCGCGCCGGCCGCCGCCGTCACGGCGCCCGGACAGGTCTTGACCACATTGGGCGCCGCGGCGACGACGACGTTGCCGGGCAGGGCATCGACCAGGGCCGCGCTCAGCGTGATATTGCCGGCGTTGGCGTTGCCCAGCGTGAGCGTCAGCGTCGACGTTCCCGCCGGTGCGATGCTGGCCGGGCTGAAGGACTTGGCGACCGACCCCGGGTGGTTGATGGCGAGCGGAGCCGAGGGGCTGTTCGGATTGGTCACGCCCTGGGCGGTGACGAGGGCGCCGGCGGCAAGGGTGTTGGTGTAGGCCCCGGGGGTGTTGCCGACGACGCTGGCGGAGAAGGTGCACGAGGCGCCGGCGGCAAGGCTGGCGCCGGTGAGGACGAGATCGTTGTCGCCGGCGACGGCGGTGGCGACGCCATTGCTGCAATTGGTGGTTGCGTTCGGCGTGCCGGCGATCGCCAGCCCCGCCGGCAGGGTGTCGGTCAGGGCGATGCCGCTGAGGGCCACGGCGGCGTTGTTGGTGACGGTCACCGTCAGCGTGACCGGCGCACCGACGTTGGCACTGGCGGCAGAGAAAGCCTTGGACAGCGTCGGCGCCGTGATGACGTACAGCCAGGCATTGGTCGGCGCGGTATTGGAGACGCCCTCGGTGGTGACAATGGTGTTGGCCGGAATGATGTTGTTGTAGGCGCCGGCCGCGCCGGCGGTGACGTCGGCCTCGATGACGCAGTTGGTCGCGGGCGAGACGACGGCGCCGGTCAGCGTCAGCATGTTGGTGCCGTGGTTGGCGTTGACCACCGAGGGTACGCCGGGGCAGTCCGTGCTGGCGTTGTCCGGCGTGGCGAAGGTGACACCGGCCGGCAGGCTGTCGGTGAAGGTCAGGTTGTTGAGGATCACCGGGTTGAGCGCATTCGGGTCATAGGTGCTGATCAGGCGCAGGCGCAGGCGGGAGGTCTGCCCCGGCGCGATGTAGGCCGGTGCGAAGGCCTTGGCCAGGCCGACGCCCTGCAGCGTAGACAGCGAGGCGGTGGTGCCGACCGCGTTGGTATAACCCTCAGCGCTGGTGATCGCCTGCGCCGGAATGGTGTTGCTCAGGTTGAGGAACACCACCGAGGTGACGTCGACGTAAACCTGGCAGGTGCCGCTGGGCGCCAGGGTGGCGCCCGACAGCGTGACCTGACCCTGGCCGGCGACGGCGCCGACCGTGCCGCCGGCGCAGTTGGTGCTCGCGTTGGGCGTCGGATAGACCTGCATGCCTGCGGGAAAGGTGTCGG
>JADYYE010000226.1 GCA_020853815.1 Phycisphaerales bacterium | reverse complement strand
GCCCGTTTGTCGCGGGCCCCACAAAAAGAAGGTTTCCATAGGAACGGGAAGCTGAATTAGCCGTGTATATGGGCTCATTAGATCTAAATTTACATGAAAATTTGGATCTAATGCACAAGAAAAACAAGTTCAATTAGCCCCCTTGCATAACCGTCACGCGGCACACGCTCAAGGCGATGCGAGCACCGAAGCGGAGCATATTTGAATATGAGCCTCGGAGCGCAGCGGCGACGCCGCGATTAGGTCCGCGCAGTAGGATGGCAAGAGGGCTATTACTTCGATGCGGTTTTTCCTGCCTCCGGATACAGCTCTTTGATGCGCTTGTCGTAATAGCCCTTTGTTTTTTTGACCTGTTCGCGCAGGCTGAGCAACGTAAAAAGTGGAAGTTCTTTGTTTGCTCGACGAGCGGCCCATCGTGGGATCCACCCTCCAGGATCGGCCTCGACTTGATACGTCACGCGCGTTTGTTTCGGCGTGACCGCTTCGATCAGATAATGGCCTTTGATCGTCGGAAATCGCACGACGCCTTTGACTTTGCCCATCAGCGGCGATTGGATTCCTTCAAATTCACCGATCGCTTTTTTCCCGGGAACGATCACGCGCGCACGCGCAAGTACGACGGCATCGCGATCCTGAAATGGCCACGGCGCGTCGACGCGAGAATAAATAATGTACGCATGAGAATCGACGTTCTTTAACGTGCGGGCCTCGATCGTTTTATACATCCACTCGGTAAAACGTGGCACATCGTGAAGCACGGTAAGCACGTGATAAAACTCGCCGTCGATAATTCCAACTCCGCGAAAGCGTGTGTCATCGCCTTCTTCTTTGATAGTTTGGCTGCTGACGACAACCCCCTGCTCTTCGGCGATCACGTCCCATTTTCCGGGTGCTGCCGACGGTGACTGAGAAAAGAAAAGAAGCGTTCCAAAAAAACTAATTAGCACTAAATTATTTCGTCGAGTATACGTGATCATGGTTTTGGGTTGGCAAAAACCAACAACGCAGATTTTAAGGAATATCTTTCAGCTTCCAAATAAAAATGTTGTCGGAACCGTTCGAGGTTAAATCGGTTTGACCGAATCGACCATCACCTTGAAAGCTGCCGCCAACGTAAACGGCCCCTTTTCCGTCGATGCCGATAGCGGTTCCAATATCGCGCCCATTTCCTCCCGCATATTTTTGCCAAAGATTTTTACCGTCCGGCGACAATTTGAGCGCAATCGCATTGGTATCGACGTTAGGCGGGTTGATCGTTAGCACCATTGACCCAACGAGGAACGAGTTTCCGTCGCGATCGATCGCCATGTCGGTAATTAACCATTCCGTAGGACCTTCCGCCGTGATTAAGCGGTTGAAGTGACCGTCCTGGGTTATCTTTGCAAGGTACGTGCGCTGTTTGTCATCGGCCGATTCCGTCGAGAGCGTGCCGAATTCCGCCTTCCCCGTAAACCACCCGGCGATGTAAACGTTGTCGAAAATGTCGATTCGGATTTGACCTGCACCATCGGTGTCTATTCCTCCAGCGCGTGTCGCCCAGAGAAATTGTCCCGTGGAATTCAATTT
>JADYYE010000225.1 GCA_020853815.1 Phycisphaerales bacterium | reverse complement strand
TTAAAATAATTCGTACCATTTACCTTCAAAAGAATTGAGCCTTAGGCTACGATAGTCAAATATTTTGAACACAGAAAAAGTTATCGCTAGGGAATATATATGATTACCATGGGGCCATTTTTAGAAAGCTACATGAAAGGCGAGCCCATAGGGGCATCCTTAGTTAATTTTCTAAAAGAAAACCCAGATCATCAATTAGCACAAGCAATGAAAAAAGTGCGCGATTCCATTCCAAATAAGAGTTTATTTGAAGAGGCAATTACTTTTGCAAAACAAATCGATTACCAACAATATGCGGTAGAAGAGCAATTAATTCTACTTCAGATATTATGTCATGCGTATTCCGCTAATAATAGAGTACAAAACGCCTATTCAATTCTTTCGAATGTTAAAAGATTAATTACGCCTAATATGGCGCCTGAATTCTTAATTCTTCCTATCTCTTTAGAGTCAGCCATACAAAGCAAAGAAGGCAACAATCAACACCAATCAGAATCTATGGAAAAATGTCTAGAAATTTTAGGCACAAAATCTGGGCATTACAAATTGATTCTTTGGATTTATTTAATGCAATTATGCAAAACTAATGAATATATAAAATTCGAAACTCGTTTTCAAGAATTTTCAAAATTAGTTAAAGGCACCGAACTAGCCAATCGAATTGATTTTATTTTATTACTCAAAAATTTCGAGCTTGGTAATTTCATTGCAATAAAACCACTAATTGAGAAATTAAAATCTGAGATTAAATACAATTTTTGGGATGGCACATTAATTCTATATGAAAAAGCTTATGAATTAATGGTTAACAATAGTGGCGAAAAGTTAGACAAAAATATCGAAGAAGATTGGCTATTGTTTTCACTCGATAGTATTTGTAAAAATAAACCTGAAGACGCATTGTGTTGGGCTCATAAATACACTAATGAACAAATCAATTACAATTTAGAACAAGGGTTATTATCCTATTATTTAATTCGCGCCGAACTTGCTAATAAAAACATTAATGCGGCGGCCTTTATATTGGATAGCAAATTTAAAAAAGGCAATTACTGCCCCTTTGACGACTTTTTCTGGTTTCGCATTCATCATATAAAAGGCGATATTAACAATGCTCAAAATTATTTTAATTCCATCTTAACCTATGTTGAAT
>JADYYE010000224.1 GCA_020853815.1 Phycisphaerales bacterium | reverse complement strand
TCGAACCCGCCGCCGGTGCTGAGCGTGGCGCCGGCCTTTGGCGTCAGCGCCGGCGGTGTTCTGACGTTCTCGGCCACGGCAAGCGACCCGGAAGGGGAAGTTGTGGCGCTGACGGTCGGGTCGGCGCCGGATGGATTCACGTTCACGGCCAGCAACGGGGTGCGCGCGGTCGGGCATGCACGCTTCACGCCGCCGGCCGGTGCATCGGGCGCGTGGGTGCTGCCCCGGGTGGCGACGGATGCCCTTGGGCCACGCGACGAGGTGCCGGTGCTGCTGACGGTCTGGCCGACGAACCGGCCGCCGACGATCAGCGTGCCGCCGCCGGTTGAGGTAGCCGAAGGCGACGTGGTCGCGATTGCGCTGGCGGCCGCCGATGAGGACGGAGACCCGCTGACAGTGCAAGCCGAACCGTTGCCCGCGAACGCGGTGCTGCTGCAGGCGACGCGCACGCTCACGTTTGCCCCGGATTACGAGCAGGCGGGCGAGTATACGCTGGATTGCCGCGCATCGGATGGCATGAGCACCAGCACCAGCAGCGTCCTGCGGATCACGGTTCGCGATACGCCGCTCATGTCCGACCCGGACCAGCTCGTGCTGACGGTTCACCCGCTGGAGTCGCCAACCCTGCTCGCGCAGGCGCGCGTCAGCGGCGTGGTCAATGCCGACACCAATCCGCCGCCGCACGCGGGGCCGGTGTCGGCGTTGATCACGGGGCTGTCGCCCAGCGGTGCGCGCCAGGGGGAGGCGGTGGCGGTGCGCCTGAGCGGCAAAGGGGCCGCGCCCTATGCGACACACTTCGCGGCCGGCGAGAGCGTCGCGGAGTTTGGCGAGGGGATCGTGGTGCATTCGCTCACGGTGATCGATGCCACGCAGGCGGAGGCCGGCATCGTGGTGGCGGCAGGGGCTGAGGTGGGCCCGCGGGCGGTGCGGGTGGAGACGGGGGCGGAGACGGCCTGGGCCATGCCGGCGTTTCAGGTGGGCGCGGGCGCGGCCACGCTGGCGGGGCGCGTGGTCGATCCGGACACCGGCCAGCCAATTGCGGGCGCGCTGGTGATAGCGGAGGGCACCTTGCGCTCGGCGACGACCGGCGCAGACGGCCGCTTCACGCTCACGGGGTTGCCGGCGGGGCCGGT
>JADYYE010000046.1 GCA_020853815.1 Phycisphaerales bacterium | reverse complement strand
TTGATCATCTGGCAGTAGTGGGGCTCGCCGACGCCGATGGGCGCGTCGTAGATGACCGGCATGGTGGTGCCGGGCTGCACGATGTCGAGCAGCTGGAAGTTCTGCGGGAGGAGCGGGCCGGTGGTGAGGAAGCGATCGACCGACCACTTGGACATGGAGATCAGGTAGTTGCCGTCGGGGCTGACGGTGTCGCCCTCGGCGGCGCAGAGGTGCCCGATGTTGTACTGCACCGGGGTCTTCTGCACTAGCTTCCAAGGCTCGTCGGCATTCTTGCTGTCGTACTCGCCGCCCAGCGACCAGCGGGCGACCGCGGAGTCGAGGAAGAGCGAGGTGTAGGCGTAGCCCTTGTCGTCGAATTGCGTGTGCAGGGGCCCGAGGCCCAGTTCGACCTGGGCTTCCTTGACGGCGTCGAAGTCGAGGATCGGGATGCCGTAGTCGTCCTTGCCCGAGTACTTCTTGTCGGCGATGGCCTTCTTGATCTTGTCGATGGAGTAGACGGTGACGTGCGGGTCGAGCTTGCCGGCGACCACCATGTACTGGCCGTTGGGCGTGACGTCGACGCCGTGCGGGCTCTTGGGCTCTGGGGTGAAGTAGAGGATGCCTTCGGCGACCGAGACGTCCATGGTGATGACCGAGAAGCCGTTGATCTTCTTGGCCTTGCCTTCCTTGAACACCTTCTCGGCCTTCTTCCAGTCGACGATGTGGAGGTAGTCGGTGTCGCGCTGGCTGGCGCCGGCCTCGAAGGGGGGCTTGCCGCTTTCGATGCCGCCGGTTGCCATCTCGCTGTTGAAGGAGTTGACGAAGAAGAAGCCGTCGCTGACGAGCTTGCCGGCGTCGGCGAGATCCTGGAAGTAGGGGGGGAGCTCGAGCGCGAAGGACTGGGCTTCATCGATGCGGCCCTTGGCGCGATCGAACTTCCACATGGTGACCATGCCGCGGTAGGACTTCTTGTAGTCCTCGGGGGTGGCGTAGCCGTAACCGAGCACGGTGGCGTACTGGCCGCCCTCGATGACGTAGTCGGTGTTGGGGGTGACGAAGGCGGCGCCGTGGTCGCTGACGGTGAGGGGGTTCTTGACGATCTGCTTGGTTTCCCAGTCGCGGAGATCGATCACGCCCAGGCGTGCGTTGGCCTTGTCGCCGATGAAGAGGAACTGGCCGTCGTAGTCGCCCGCGGTTTCTGAAAGGGCCGGGTGGTGCGTGTCGCCCCACTCGACGGGCTTGCCGTTGATCTTGAGGCGCTCGCGGACGGGATCATTCTCGCCGGCGAAGCCGTAGCCCTGCCACGATTCGGGGGTGAAGACGGAGATGGAGCGGAGAAGGCGCATGGAGGGGACGCCGATGGCGAAGATCTGCCCGCTTTGCCCGCCGGACGAGAAGAGAACGTAATCGTCGTGGCGTCCGCTGGGCATGTAGGTCTTGGCGGCGGCGACGAGATCGTCGACCGAGAGCTTGCGGGCGTTGGCCAGCTTGGTGAGGTCCGCGACCTGCGCGGGCGTGAGCTCGATGGGCTTGGCGGCTTCGTCGCGCCGGCGCCGGCGCGTCGTGTCCTGACCCAAGGCGTCTCCGGCGAGGATGGTCAACACAACCCCGGCGGTGATCGCCACGCCAAGGCGGGAGGAATGAACACGAGCTTTGCGAGTCATGGGTCTTCCTTTCTCGAGAAATGAAACGGGCCCGGCGAGCCGCGCCGGGTCCGTGTTGCGCCGTTACTTGCCTGCGGTCTGCGTTTTGTGGAGGAAGCGGAGGTACGAGATGATGTCGAGGATGTCGTCGTCGGAGAGCGCGGGGTTGCCGCCCTTGGGGGGCATGTCGACCTTGGTGGTGTTGAGCGGGTCGCTGGTGGAGCGGCCCTTCTTGATGAAGGCCAGCGCGTCGTCGTCGGAGAGCTTGGTGAGAAAGTCAGACGTGACCAGGTCCTTGCCGAGGCCTGCCATGCCGTGCCCGTCCTTGCCGTGGCACGAGACGCAGGAATTGGCGAAGAGCTTCTGCCCGCTGGCGATGTACTTGGCCTCTTCGGGGTCGAGGTCTTTGGGGAGTTCGGCGACGATGTCGCGCGCCGGCGCGGGAACGTATTCGGGAAGAGAGGGCAGGCGCCGCGGGTCTTGCAGGGCGCGCATGTACGCCACCACGCCGCGGAGCTCGGCGGGCGACATCGACGATCGCCCGCCGAAGGGCGGCATGGGGATGCGCGTCGTGTTCATGGGGTCGGTGGCGGGGCGGCCCTTCTTGATGAAGGATTCCATCTCGGCGTCGGTCTGCGAGGCGAGGAAGTCGCTCTTCAGAATGCTCTTGCCGAGGTTGGGCATGCCCGTGCCGTCGGCCTTGTGGCAGGCGGCGCAGGTGGTGACGAAGATTTCTCTTCCTGCCACGGCGTCGTCGACCGCGATGGGCGGGAGCGGCGCGCTGGCGAGGAGGACTTCATGGGCCGGACGAGGCGGCTCGGCGGTGGCGCTCACCCACAGCGGATAGGCGAAGGGCGCGACGATCGCCAGTGCGATCAGGGCGCTCTTGCCGAATTCTGAAGCGTGCGAGGAGTTGATGGGGACTGAGGAGGTCGGGTTTTCGGACGTGCTGGTTGCCATGGTGCCCTCGCGCGGAATGGACAATATCTGTACAAAGATATCGTGCATCGAGGCACGGCGTCAACTCGGATTGATGATTTTTCAGTCAACAATCCGCAACTCTCGCTAAGACATATATTTACGTCAAACTCAGGCCGGGTCGAGACCTACTTGTCCTTCAGCGCCGCCAGGCACGCCTCGGGGTCAGCCCAGAACTGCTTGGGGCAATTCGGGCAGCAGAATCCGATGACCTTGCCGTCGTAGAGCACCAGGTACTTGGGGTTGATTGGTGCGCCCGAGACCGGGCAGACCTTGTTGATCGGTTCCAGGGAGGCGGGAGCGGCGATGGATACACCGGGTAGCGGCGCGTCGCTTGAGAACTTCAGCGGTTCTTCGGCGCCGAGGTTCTGGGTGACGAGGCGATCGCCGGCGTCGACCTCAAGCTCGGGGCGGTCGGCGCGGAGCTTGGCGATCGTCTCCGGCGTGACGCCGGAGTTCCAGAGGTAGACGCGCGAGAGCGCGTTCATGCCGCTGATGATCGGCACGATTTCGTCGCTCAGGTTTGTCTGCGCGAGCACGAGTTCTTCGACCGAGCCAGACGAGGCGAGCTTGCGGATGGCCGCGGGCGTGATGGGTGTGGCGCGGAGGTCGAGTCGGCGCAGGTTGGGCATGGACGCCAGGAGCTCGGCGGTGTGGTCGGTGATCTTGGTGCGGCCGAGCGAGAGGTCGGCGAGGTTGTTCTTGATGGGCGTGAGAAGCTTGGCGGCCATCGCATCGTCGACGGTCGGTGCGATCGCGTTGAACGTCACGATGAGCAGCGTCGAATCGACCGACAGGGGTTCGACGTGCGCGAGGGCGGCGCGGATCGCGGCGATCGCGTCGGCGCTGGCGGGCGCGGGGCCGGCGGGCTTGGCGGGTTCCGCGGGCTTGGCCGCGACCTCCGGTGAGATGCCAGCAGCGTTGTTTTCGAGGTTGTCTTGGAGCGTCGACTCAGCCGTGGTTGTCGCGCGGGCGTCGCTTGAGGCTGCGATGGTGGACCCGGCGCCGGGCATGGGCGCCCCGGCCTTGATCCAGGCCTCGATGGCGGCGATCTGTGCCTCGGTCGGCTGCGGCTTGCCCTTGGGCGGCATGTGGTCCTTGTGCGCGGCGGGCAGGCGCATGCGGATCAGCATCTCGCTGTCCTCGGGGCGGCCTGGTTCGAGGGCCGTGCCGCTGTCGCCGCCGAGCCAGATGGCGTCGGGCGTGTGGAGCGCCAGTCCGCCTTTCATCTTGGTGGCGCTGTGGCACTTGATGCAGACGTCGTTGAGGATCGGCGCGATGTCCTTGGTGAAGGCGTCGGCGCCATCGGTTTGCCACGCGGTCGCAGCGCCGACGGTATTTCCGGTCAGTTTCGCGGTTGAGACACCCGCGGCGGGTGATTCCCGCATTGGCGGCGGGGTTTCCGCGGCTTGCCGCTCTGGCTTCGGGGTGTGCAAGTCCTTGCGAGCGAGGGGTTCGAGGAGAAAATCCTCGCCGTGGGTCATGGACGCGCCGAAGTGTCCGGTGGGGACCAGGACCAGGAGCGTGAGCACGAGCAGGCCCCGGCGCGGTGAGGCGTGGGCCTTGAAGTGCGAGGCGACGGCGAGCAGGACCGAGAGGACGGCGGTGGCGAGACCGAGGTTGAAGTGGCGATCGACGATGATCTGGTCATAGCCGCCCTCGCGTGCGAGCACCCAGCCGCTGACAACCGCGACGATCGCGGCCAGCGCGGTGAGCCACGCCAGGCCGCTGAAGGCGCGACGGACCGAATCGTCGGATCGCTTCAGGCTGAGCATTTCGATGATGGCCATCGCGGCGAGCATGCCGATCGGCGCGTGGAGGACCAGCGGGTGGAATCGGCCGAAGACCTGTATCAGTTCCTGCACGGGAGTACCTCCGCGTCGCGCGGGGCGACGGGGCAGAGCGGGCGGGTCAGAGCACGATGGGCTTGAGCAGTTTCCCAGAAACGTCGGTGAGCCGGAAGTCGCGCCCCTGGTGGCGATGAGTGAGCTGTTCGTGGTCCATGCCCAGGAGATGGAGGAGCGTGGCGTGGAGGTCATGCACGTCGACGGGGTTTTCGAGGATGTTGTAGCAGTATTCGTCGGTCTTGCCGTAGGAGATGCCGGGCTTGACGCCGCCGCCGGCGAGCCAGATGGTGAAGCAGCGCGGGTGGTGATCGCGCCCGTAGGTCTCGGTGGTGAGGGTGCCCTGGCTGTAGACGGTTCGCCCGAACTCGCCGGCCCAGACGACGAGTGTTTCGTCGAGAAGCCCGCGGCGTCGCAGGTCCTTGATGAGGGCGGCCTGGGGCTGATCGACGGCGCCGGTCGGGGCCTTGATCTCGGCGGGGAGGTTTCCGTGCTGGTCCCAGCCGCGCATGTAGAGCTGGATGAAGCGCACGCCGCGTTCCGCGAGTCGGCGTGCCAGCAGGCAGTTGGCGGCGAACGAGCCGGGCTTCTTCACGTCCGGCCCGTACATGTCGAGCGTTTCAGGGTCTTCGCTTGCGAGGTCGGTGAGTTCGGGGACCGACATCTGCATGCGATAGGCCATCTCGGCCTGCGCCACGCGCGTCTGGATTTCAGGATCGAGGGTGCGCTGGAACTCGGTTTCGTTGAGCTTGGAGACCAGGTCGAGCATGGCGCGGCGATCCTCGCGTTTCATGCCGTCGGGGTCTTTGAGATAGAGCACGGGCTCGCCGCCGGAGCGGAGGCGACAGCCCTGGTGCTCGCTGGGGAGGAACCCGGAACCCCAGAAGCGGGCGGAGAGCGCCTGCATGTTTCCGATGCCCTGGGTGATGAGGACGACGAAGTCGGGGAGGTTGGCGTTGGAACTGCCCAGGCCGTAGCTTACCCAGGAACCGAATGACGGTCGGCCGGGCTGCTGCGTTCCGGTCTGAAAGAAGGTGATGCCTGGCTCGTGGTTGATGGCCTCGGTGTGCATGGAGTGGATGAAGCAGATTTCGTGGGCGACCGAGGCGGTGTGTGGGAGGAGTTCGCTGAGCCACACGCCGTCTTCGTTGTTCTTGTACTTGGAGAATCGGAAGATGGAGGGTGCGACGGGGAAGCGCGCCTGGCCGCTGGTCATGCCGGTGAGGCGCTGGCCCTGGCGGATGGAGTCTGGCAGATCTTGGTTGAAGCGTTGGCGGAGGGTGGGCTTGTAGTCGTAGAGATCGAGCTGGCTGGGCGCGCCCTCCATGTGCATGTAGATCACGCGCTTTGCCTTGGGCGCAAAGTGCGGCCCGCGCGGGAGGATGAGACGCGGCTGGTCGCCCGACGCGCCGGCGGCCTTGGTCAGCATCGAGGTGAGCGCCGCGGCGCCAAGGGCCGAGCTCATGGTCTTGCCGACCTTGCCAAAGAAGCGGCGACGGGTCAGGTTGAGCAGATGTTCTTCGAGCGGATCAAAGGGCATGCTTATCCCCTGGTGATGCAGGCGTCGAGGTTGAGCGCCGCGTTGCAGATCATGGTCCACGCCGCCAGTTCGGAAGGATCGAGATCGGTGGGCGTGGGTGCTTCGCCGACCGCAACGATCTTGGTTGCGTCCTCGGGGTTTGCCCTCAAGCGATCGCGGAAGGCGGCGAGTGCGCTGGTCAGGGCGTCGAGGTCCCTGTCGCTGGGCGCGTGTCCTGTGCAGCGGGTAACGAGTCGGACGAGTCGCTCGCGGTCGTCGCCCGGTTCCTTCAGGGTGCGTTGCGCCAGCACGCGGGCCGCTTCGACGAACTGCTCGTCGTTCCAGAGCGCCAGGGCCTGGAGCGGGGTGCTGGTGGCGGTGCGCCGGACGGTGCAGGACTCGCGCGTCGGCGCGTCGAAGGTGAGCATGGTGGGTGGCGGGGCGGCCCTCTTCCAGTAGGTGTACATGCTGCGCCGCCAGAGGTCATCGCCCTTGCCGCGTTCGAAGATGCGCGTGTTGGACTGGAGCATCGCGACCTCTTGCCAAAGCCCCTCGGGCTGATAGGGCTTGACCGACGGGCCGCCGGCCTTTTCCACGAGCAGGCCGGAGAGATAGAGCGCCTGATCGCGGATCTGCTCGGCGGAGAGGCGGGTGCGCGGGAAGTAGGCCAGAAGTTTATTGTCGGGGTCCTTGGCCTTGGCGTCGTCGCGAACCTTGGAAGATCGGCGATAGGTATTGCTCGTGACGATTTTGGTGAGGAGTCGTCGCAGGTCCCAGCCGCCCTCGCGGAAATCGACGGCGAGGGCGTCGAGCAGTTCCGGGTGGGAGGGCCAGTCGCCTTGGTAGCCGAAGTCTTCACTGGTGCGGACGATGCCGCGTCCAAAGAGCATTTCCCAGTAATGGTTGACGATCACGCGGGCGGTGAGCGGGTTTTCGGCGGAGACGATCCACTGCGCCAAGCCCAGGCGATTGGCCGGCGCACCTTCGGGGAGTTTTCCAAGAGACGCTGGGATCGCACGGGTGGCGGGGCGCGACTTGTCGGGCTTGTCGTACTCGCCACGCTTCAGCACGAAGGTCTCGCGGGGTGTGGGCAGGTCCTTCATGACCATGGTCTTGGGTGCTGCCGCGTCGAGAGCCGCGATTTCCTGCTGCTTGGCGGCCACACCCTTGGTGAGATCGCGGTAGCGGGTTGAATACTGCATCTTCCACGCGGTTTGCATGGATTGAGTGCGAGACTCGGAGCGTGCGGTCGGCGGAGCGAGCGCGGCGACAAGGTCCTTGGGAAGGGCTTGACCGTCTTCGAGCACGCGGAAGTAGAAGCCGCCCGGGCCGCCGGTGTTGACGACCTTCATGACAACAAGATTTTCGCCGGGCTTGAGGTCGAAGGTGGCCTTGTCCTGGTCGGGCGCGGCGCCGCGGTCGGTGCGGTTCTCGGCGACCATCGCGCCGTTGACGAAGAGCTGGAATCCATCGTCGGAGCCGAGGGAAACTGTGATCTTGCGGGCGCTGGGCGCGTAGGCATAGCGGCCGAGATAGGTGACCGCCGCGCCGCCGAAGAGCGAGTTGGAAACCACGCCGTCGGGGAGCGGTCCGGGGAAGGCCCATTTGAGCCCACCGCCGAAGTCGTGGGCGAGGTCGAGCGAGCTGAAGTCTTCCGGGCCGTAGTGCTTGGTGTAGGCCTCTTCGGTCGAGGCTTGCATGAACGGGCCGACGCGATGCCACGAGCCGAGCGAGGCGGGAAGGAGATCGGCGTTGGAGAGCCCGCCGAAGCTGGTGCGGACGCGCCCGAGGGTGTGCTTGTCGTACTGGGAATCGAAGGAAAGCGTGACGCGGATCTCGCTCCCGCCCTCGTATCCGAAGGGCTCGGACGCGCGGAAGAGCGCCAGGCGATTCTCCTTCATGTCATACCCTTGCACCGCCCAGCCTGCGGCGGGCGAGGGGTGAAAAGTCGACGTGATGCGGAAATCGCCGTTGGGCTGTTCGTGATCGGCCCAGGCCCAGTTGAAGAGGATGTCTCGAGATTGGCTGGGATCGGCCAGCGACGTGACCTTGGCGGACAGTTTGGACAGCACTGCGTTGCCGTTGAAGGCCCGCCCGACCCGTCCTTCAACCATGCTTGGATCGAGGAGTGCTTCCAGCGAGATCGCGTTCAGGCCCGTGGCGTTGGTCTTGTAGACCAGCGTGAACTCGTCCTTGTCGGGGTTCTCGCCGGCCGCCAAAACGCTTTGATCGGGCTGGGGTGCGAGCGTGCCCCCGCCGCGGGCGCTGGCGGAGACGAGCGTCGCATCGGCCCAGCGTGCGGCGTTGTCGGCCGAGAGACCGGCGAAGAACTTCTCGCGCTGCGCGTCCTCCTCGGGCGAAGGAGTTTCGAGCTGCGCCTTCAGTTCGCCGAGGGTCTTGGTGAGCTCGTCGCGCGTGGCGACCTGCTCGGGCGTCGGCACAACGATGAAGGGCTCGAAGGCGCGCTGCGGGTCGGGGAGCTGTGAATAGAGCCCCGGCTCTTCGATCGAGTTGAAGAACGAGAACATGGAGAAGTAGTCGCTCTGCGTCAGCGGATCGAACTTGTGGTCGTGGCACCGCACGCAGTTCATGGTGAGGCCGAGAAGCACGGACGACGTGGTGGCGGTTCGTTCCGCGGCATATTCGACGAGATACTCCTCGGGGATGGCGCCGCCCTCGTCGGTGGTGACATGGTTTCGGTTGAACCCGCTGGCGATTCTCTGCTGCACCGTCGCGTCGGGGATGAGGTCGCCCGCGAGCTGCTCGACGATGAACCGGTCGTAGGGCATGTTGTCGCGGAAGGCGTTGATGACCCAGTCGCGCCACAGCCACATCTGCCGCCCGGCGTCCATGTGGATGCCGTTGGTGTCGGCGTAGCGGGCTTTGTCGAGCCAGGGCATGGTGAGGCGCTCGGCGGTGCGCGTGCGGTAGGGCTCTTGCGTGAAGAGTCGATCGACGAGTTTTGCGTAGGCATCGGGCGCGCGATCGTCGGTGAACGCCTTGATCTCTTCGGGCGTGGGCGGCAGGCCGGTCAGGTCGAGGTAGATCCGACGCACCAGCGTCTCATGGTCCGCGGGCTCCGACGGCGTGAGGCCCACACCCTCCAGCGCCGACATCACATACGCGTCGATCTCGTTCTTCACCCAGCCGGGCATCTTCACCTTGGGGGCCTCGCCACTCTTCGGCGGCACCAGCGCCCAGTGCCGCTCGAACTCCCCGCCCTCGGCGACCCAGCGCCGAATCAGGGTCTTCTCATCCTCGGTCAAAGGCTTCTTGCCCGCGCTGGGGGGCGGCATCACCTCGTCCGGGTCGTGCGACGTGATGCGATCAACGATCAGGCTCTCGTCGGGCTTGCCGGGAGCGACGACCCGCCCGCTCTTTCGCTCCATCGTCACCGATTCGCGATCGTCCAGGCGCAGCTCCGCCTGGCGCGAACCCGGATCCTGCCCGTGGCACTTGAAGCAGCGATCGGAGAGGATCGGGCGGATGTCGCGCCCGTAGCTGACGCGGAAGCCCTCGCCCTTGTCACCCGGCTCATCAACGCGGCCCGCCGGCGGGGCGGCCGTGAGTTCGCTCGAGTCGGGGCCCGGGGTGGGGCCCGAGCCGGTCGCCAGAAGTCCGATCCCCGCCGCCGTCAGGGCGGCACACCATGCCAGTTCATGCCATGCGCGCATGGGGAACAAGATACAGCAAATCCGCGTTTGGCGGAAGGTCGGACCTTTGTGAAATGCTCGCGGAATGTGGTTAGCCGCTTGGGATCGGGATCAGGCCCCCGCTCATCGAATCGCGCTCGCCCGCCACGCACGCCGCGATCGTGCGGGCGACGGAGTCTGGCGTCAGAGTTCGCTCGGGCGGGAGGGTCGCGGTGTCCACGATCGAGCGGAGCATGGGCGTCTCCACCGCGCCGGGCGCGACACAGAACGCCCTCACGCCGATCGCTTGGCCATTGGTCGCGGCCAGCTGCGTCAGCATGTTCAGAGCGCACTTCGAGGCCGCGTACGCGAAGAACCCCGGGAAGGGGTCGATGGTCGCGAACGACGAGACATTCACGATGATCCCCGAGCCGCGGCCTGACGTGAACAACTCCGCGAAATGCGGCCAGGCTCGCGCGATCATTGCCGCGGGCGCGATCGCGTTTACGCGGAACGTCTCTTCGATCACTTCGGGTGTGTGCTGGTCGATCGTGAGCAGGGCGGCGTAGCCGGCGTTGTTAACCAGTACGTCGAGGCGGCCCCACTGGCGGATGGCTTCATCAACGCAGGCCGACGCGGCGCGCGGGTCCGTGAGGTCGCAGGCATAGGCCGCTGCCTCGCGCTTGAGGAGCGAGCCGGTCTCGAGCAACGGATTGCGGCGCCGCCCGACGAGGAAAAGCCGGTAGCCGAGGTCGGAGAGGGCGACCGCGGTCGCCCGCCCGATCCCGGAGCCGGCGCCGGTGACGAGCGCGACCTTGACGCTTGGATCGTTCGGAGCCAATTTCCGTGCCATGCCTCACGCTAGGCACACCCAAAGGCCGTGTCGTGCCCGTACACTCGCGGTTGCATGAATCGCTCCATCGTCTTGGTCATCCTCGGATTGGTCGCGGTTCTGGGCGTGCCGCTCGTCATGCGTCCGTCGGCGGCGAGGGCGCGCGCCTCCGCCGAGCAGACGCTGGTGGTCATCACGCCGCATGTGCCACAGATCAGGGCCGAGTTCGCCGCGGCTTTTGATCGCTGGCACCGGCGGAAGCACGGGAGCGGGGTCTCGATCGACTATCGCACGCCCGGAGGCACCAGCGAGATCATTCGGTTTCTGCAGTCTGTCTATTCCGCGCACGCTATTCGTGTCCTGGATGAGATTCGTTCTCAGGACCCCGCCGCCTTGGCCGACCCGAAACTGTCAATCGGCGATCGTTTCAAGCCCGGTTCGATGGACGCGGACATCGTCTTCGGCGGCGGAAGCTTCGACCACGGGCGACTCAAGGACAGCGCCAATGTCGCGGTGTGGATCAAGCCATGGAAAGAGCGCGGCGTGACCGACGTGCAGATCGGCCCCTTGCCCAAGGGCGCCGACGCCGCCAAACTCGCCGGATCGAGAGAAGTCACGCTGCCGGTATCTCTTGACGGCACGACGATTGTGGTTCGCGTGCCCGTCTCCGCGATCGAGCAGGGCACGAGCGTGGTACGGGCGATGAAGGCCGATGCTCCGGTTTCCGCGAGGGTCGATCTCTCGCGCGTCGAGCGCGAGGTGCAGGTCTCGATGTCCGCGCCCGCCGGTCTCGACCCAGGGCAACTCAAGCAACTCATCGGCGACAACGTCATCGGAGCCCAGACGATCTATGACCCCGATCAATACTGGATCGGCGTGGCGTTCTCCAGCTTCGGCGTGGTGTTCAACCGCGACTGGCTGGGGAAACTCCAGCTGGGTGATCCGACAAGCTTTGACGATATGGGTCTCCCTGAGTTTGTTGGGCTTGTCGCGCTGGCCGACCCTCGCCTCTCGGGTTCGATTACCACGAGCATGGACGCGATCCTCAGCGCCTATGGCTGGGAAAAAGGCTGGCGCGTGCTGCGTTCCATGTGTGCCAACACGCGGTACTACACCGCGGCGTCCTCCAAGCCGCCGATCGACGTGAGCCAGGGCGAGGCGGCGATCGGCCTTGCGATCGATTTCTACGGACGGGGTCAGGCCCAATCGATCCTGCGCCCCGGGCAGGACGCGAGCGAGAGCCGTGTTGGCTATGTCGACCCGCCGGGAGTTGTGTACATCGACGCCGATCCGATCTCGGTGCTGCGCGGCGCGCCGCATCCCGAACTGGCACGCCGATTCATCGAGTTTTGCTTGACGGATGAGGGCCAGGCGCTCTGGCAGTTCCACGCCAAGAGCGACCCGCGGTCCGGGTCGAATCCCAAGAACGACGCGGGCGAGCCGATGGGCCCCGATCAATATGAGCTGCGACGGATGCCCGTCAGGCGGGACTTCTACAGGTCGAACGCATCGTTCTTCATCGACAAGGTCGAGCCCTTCGCGGTCGCGACGAGCAACAAGCCCGCGGGCTGGCGCTCCGCGATCGGGCCGATCCTTGGCGCTTGCGCCGTTGATACCGCCGACGAGCAGCGCGAGGCATGGCGAGCCATCATCGCGGCCGAGAGGGACGCGGCGTTCCCGCGCGAAGTCGTTGCGACCATGAAAGAGATGTTCTTCTCGTTCCCGCCGCACACAACCTCCAAGGGCGAGACGATCAGGTTCAGCCCCGAGACGATGAAGGCGATCCGTGACGACTGGCGCGACGCCAAGGCCCGTCAGGCGGCGGAGGTCTCCTACGTCCGGTATTTCCGCAAGACCTACGCCCAAATCGTCGAGATTTCGCGGACGCGAACCCTCCCGGCGTCGCAGGCATCACAGACCGCGCCGGGGCCGGGGCACTCGCCGGCGCCGTCGGGCCGATGAATGAAAGATGCCGACGCGCCAGTCACACATCGCCTTTGTCCCGACCGAGGCCACGGAGCCGATCATGCCCCAGAGTTTTGAGCGTGCCGAGGATCCCTCGCCCATGCTCGCCAAGATCGTGGCGACGATCGGCCCGGCGAGCGACTCGCCCGAGATGGTGCGCAAGCTGATCGAGGCCGGCGTCTCGATCTTCCGCTTCAACTTTTCGCACGGCGACTTCGCGGGGCACAAGAAGCGTCTCGATGTGGTGCGCGAGGTCGCGTCGCAGCTCGATCGTCCGATCGCGGCCCTCGGCGATCTGCAAGGCCCGAAGATCCGCGTCGGCAAGGTGCCCGAGGGAGGCATCATGCTGAGCGCGGGTCAGGACGTGTGCTTCAAGCTCGGGCTCCCGCTGGCCTATGTCGATCCCGCCAACGCATCCCAGCCGGTCGCGTACTTGCCCACGACGTACGAGCCGCTCGTCCGCGAGGTCCACTCGGGGCACAAGGTGCTCATCAACGACGGCGCCATCCGCATGCTCGCCGTCTCCAGCGACAGCGCCGCTGGTGAATTGCGATGCCGCGTGACGGTCGGCGGGCTCGTGACCAGCGGCAAGGGGATCAACCTGCCACAGAGCGTGATCTCCGCGCCGGCGATTACCGATCGCGACTGGGAGTGCGTCGCGTGGGCGGTCGAGAACGCTCTTGATTTCCTGGCGTTGTCTTTCGTGCGCAACGCCGAGGAAGTGCTCGAACTCAAGCGAAAGCTCGATGAACTGGGCGCCTGCTACCCGGAGAACGACGCGCGCCATCTTGCGCGGTGGATGCCCGTTGTCGCCAAGATTGAAAAGCCCCAGGCCGTGGCAAACATCTCGTCCATCGTCGCGGCGGCGGACGCGATCATGGTGGCGCGCGGGGATCTCGGCGTGGAGATGGAAATCGCGCGGGTGCCCGTGGCGCAGAAAGAGATCGTCGCGTGCTGCGCCGCCCACGGCAAGCCCTGCATCGTCGCGACCCAGATGCTCGAGACGATGATCGAGAACGCCAGCCCGACCCGCGCCGAGGCCAGCGACGTCGCCAATGCAATCTTCGACGGAGCCGACGCCGTCATGCTCTCGGCCGAAACCGCGACGGGCAAGCATCCGGCGCTGGTCGTGGAGACCATGAGCCGCATCGTGCGCGTCGCGGAGTCGAGCAGCGTGAAGCAAGGGCGGAGCGCGGGCGTGCCGACGCAGGTCAGCCACGCGCACCGCGACACCGCCGCGCTCGCGCACGGCGCGGCCCAGGTCGCGCGTGATCTCGGCTCGCCCGCGATCGTGTGCTGGTCGGAGCACGGCGGCACGGCACGATTCATCAGCCAGAACGACCTGAACATACCCATCGTCGCCTATTCCTCCAACCCCGTCATGTCGCGGCGCATGGCTATCCTCGGCGGCGTGATACCGGTGTGCGCCCAGCCGCCGGCATCGGGGCACCTCTCCGAATGGAACGAGGCCGTGGACGAGCTCATGTTGCGTCGCGGACTCGCGAAGCGCGGCGAGCCGCTGGTGCTCGTCGCGGGCCACCCGCTCGGGCAAGCCAAGGCGACCAACCGCATCGCGATCCACCGCGTGGGCGAGCCGACGGGGTTCCGCACGCCTTTCGCGTGATCGCGTGATGACTGCGGAATCTGCTGAGAACGCCTAGCGTTGTTCGATGACCACGCACGCCCCGCACGCCCCGCACGCCACGCACGCCACGCACGCCACGCACGAGCACAGGCTGGCCGCCATCCTCTCGATCGGCGATGAGCTCACGCTCGGCCAGAAACTCGACACCAACTCGCGATGGCTCTCGCAGCAGCTCGTCGACCTGGGAATCTCGATCGTCGAGCATGTCACCGTCCCTGATGACTTGGAAGCCCACGTCGCGGTCCTTGCCCGGCTTGCCGCGCGTTGCGATCTGATCGTCAGCTCCGGCGGCTTGGGGCCGACCGCCGACGACCTGACGCGCCGGGCGCTGGCGGTCGCGTCGCACGACTCACTCGTGCACGACGCAGCGGGAGAAGCGCAGGTGCGTGCATGGTTCGCCGCCCGAGGTCGGTCGCCCGCGTCGATCAACATGGTGCAGGCGCAGCGCCCCTCGCGAGGGCTGCTGCTCGAAAACAGGCACGGCACGGCGCCCGGACTCTTCGCGTCGATCGATTCGTCCGCACGCCAGTGCGACGTGTATTGCCTCCCGGGTCCGCCTCGCGAGATGATGCCGATGTTCGACGCGTCGGTGCGTCCGTCGCTCCGGCCGCCCGCGGGCAAGGTCATCGAGACGCGCGTGCTTCATTCCGTCGGCATCGGCGAGTCTGACCTCGCGCAGCGCCTCGGTTCGCTGATGGATCGCGAGTGCGTGCCGCTGGTTGGCACGACCGCCAGCGGCGGCGTGGTGAGCATCCGTATCCGTTACGAGGGCGAAGCGCCGCGCGTGCAAGCCAAGGCCGCGGTCAATGACGCCGCGGACAAGGCGCTGAGTCTCGTGGGTGAGTTTGTGTTCGGTGAGGGCGGCGAGTCGCTCGCATCGGTCGTGTTGAACATGCTCAAGCAGACCGGGCAGACCATCGCGGTCGTCGAAAGCTGCACCGGCGGCATGCTCGGCGAAGAACTCACGGCGATCCCTGGTTCTTCGGCGTGCGTGCTCGGCGGATGGATCACCTACAGCAACGAGATGAAGCAAGCCTTGGTCGGCGTGCCGAGCGAGCTCTTCGCGTCCGGCGGCCCGGGCGCGGTGAGTTGCGAGGTCGCGCTGGCGATGGCCCGCGGCGGGCGCGAGCGATCCGGCGCGTCGATCGCGATCGCGATCACGGGCGTCGCGGGCCCCGATGGCGGCACTCCCGCCAAACCGGTCGGCACGGTCTGGGTCTCGCTCGCGCACGCGCGAGGCAGCGATACGCGCCGGTTCTCCATGGGCGGAGATCGTGCGAGCGTGCGCTCGTGGTCTTGCACCGCGGCGCTTGCGATGGCGTGGCAGCACCTCTCCGGCCGATCGCATGCACTCCTTCGTCAGGTTGAGGCGTATGTGGAGTGAACGCTCGAGAAAGGGTGGATGGCGGAAAGTGCCAGCTGATCCTCCGTGATTCGGTCAACTGCTCCCCGCTCGCTACCACGCCGCGGTTCCTGTAAGCTCTGCCTCCACACTCAGGGGGCTTCATGCTCGGCACGTCAGTCTTCGCCGTCGTCGCATTCGCCATGCTCGCCAGCTGCGCCTCGCTTGACGGCCCTCTGCCGGAGTCTCCGGCCGCGCGTCAACATCGCGATCCGCCGCGGCGCGTCGAGTATGTCGTCGGCCTCACCGAAGCCAAAGCCCAGACCATCAGCGTCAGCATGATCGTGCGCGCCGTGCCGCCCGGCGAACTGGAACTTTGCCTTCCCGTCTGGAGACCCGGCCGCTACCAGGTCCTTGACATGGCCAGCACCGTCAGCGGTGTCTCGGCCCGTTCGGGCGACGGAAGGCCGCGCGACATCCGCAAGGTCGAGAAAGCCACATGGATGGTGAGCGTCGTGCCAGGCGACGACGAGATCATCATCGACTATCGCGTCTACGCCAACTCGATCGGCGACCGCACGCGCCACGCCGACGAATCTCACGCCTACCTTTCCCCCGCCTCGGTGTTCATGTACGCGCCGTCGATGCGGCAGGAGCCGTTGCTTGTTCGTCTGATCATGCCCGAGGGCTGGAGGATCGCGACCGGGCTCGAGCCCGACCCGGGTGATGCGTCGGCGCTCGTCGCGCCGGATTATGACATCCTGGTCGATTCGCCGATCGAGGCCGGCTTTCACGACCTCTTCGACTTCGATGTAGACGGCACGCCGCACCAGATCGCCGTGTGGTGGGGGGGCGTCGCCCCGGGTGTCCAGCCGTCTCGGCGCGGCAAGCTCTTTTGCGAGAAGAAACTCGCCGAGGATTTCACCAAGATCATTCGCGCCCAGCGCGACATCTTCGGCTCGCTTCCCTACGCGCGCTATGTGTTTCTCGTCCATTGCTACCAAGGGGGCGGCGGCGGCACCGAGCATCTCAACTCCACCATCGTCGGCTGCTCTCCGGCGGCGTTCGAGGAGGAGTCCCGCTACCGCAGCTTCCTCACGCTCATCTCCCACGAGATGTTCCACACCTGGAACGTCAAGCAGCTGCGTCCCGCGGGCATCAAGCCCTACGACTACCAGCGTGAGAATTACACCGATCTCCTTTGGGTCGCCGAGGGCGCGACGACCTACTACGAGAATGTCGCGCTCGTCCGGGCCGGCCTGATCACGCTCGACCACTTCCTCGGAGATATCGGCGGCTTGGTCGACGGTGATCGCAAGCGGATCGGCTCGAGCGTGCAGAGCGCCGAGGAATCGAGCTTCGACGCGTGGATCAAGTTCAACCGGCCCAGCCCCGACCACGCCAACACCACCGTCTCCTTCTACGACAAGGGGGCGCAGCTCAGCCTCGTCCTGGACATGCTCATCCGCAACGCGTCATCGGGCGAGCGCAGCCTCGACGACGTGATGCGTGAGCTCTTCGAAAAGTTCCCTCTCTCCGGGCCCGCGTTCACCTCTCGCGATTTCCGCGAGGCCGCGAACCGGGCCGCGGGCGTCGACCTCTCGTGGTTCTTCGATCGACACGTCGCGCGAACCGATCCGGTTGATTACGAGTCGGCGCTCCGGGCCGCGGGGCTCGAGGTCTCACTCTCAGAGGCGCCCGCACGTCGCACCATCGGGGCAGCTTTCGAGGATGCCGACGGCGGTGCCCGCGTCTCGTCGATCGAGACGGGCAGCGCCGCGGCTAAGGCCGGGCTGCTTGTTGGCGACATCATCGTCGCACTCAACGATCGACGCGTGCGTGGCGGCGAAATCGCGACCCGCATGAATGAGCTTGGCGCGGGGGCGACGGTCGAACTTACGTTCTTCCGCATGAACGTGCTGCGCCGCCTTGCGATCACGCTCGACGAGGCCAAAGGCGGTTCGTGGCGCGTGCGCCGGGTTGAGAACCCATCGCCCGAGCAGAAGCGGATCTTTGAATCGTGGACCGGGCGAGCGTGGAACGACTGATCTCGTATCGGTCGGCCGCGCGATCGTTCGTCACCGCTTCACGCCAATGAAAAAGGCCCGGGATTCCCGGGCCTTTCGATCAATTGTGTATGCGTATCGGCTTAGGCGCCCTCGCCCACGGCCCAGCGGCGGAACGCGACCAGCTTGTCCGCGCCGCCCACGATGTCCTTGATCTTCTTCGACGGGTCCTTCACGAAGGGCTGCTCCAGGAGCGCGATCTCCTCGAAGAACTTCCGCATGCCGCCCTCGACCATCTTCTCCGCGATCTCTTTGGGCTTGCCCGACTCCATGGCCTGCTCGATGCGGAACTTCCGCTCCTTCTCGACGATCGCCGCCGGCACTTCCGCCGCGGAAAGGCCCTGCGGGCGAGGGACGGCCGCGACGACGTGCATGCACACGTCCTTCAGCACCACCTCATCCTGCGAGGCCTTGGCCTGCACCAGCGACGCGGTCTTGCCGTCGTGATGGACATAGAACGCGAACGCGCCCGGCGCGCCGACGAGCTTCTCGCCGCGAGCGAACGAGCAGTTCTCGCCCGTCGAGATGCGGACCTCGTCGACCGCGCCGGTGATCGAGGGCGTCGCGGTGGCCACGCCGGCATTGCCCGCCAGCACCTCGCCCACGACCTTCTTCATCATCGCGTCGAACTTCTCGCTCTTGGCGGTGAAGTCCGTCTCTGCCCGGACCTCGACCAGCGCCGCCGCGGAACGATCGGCGCTGAGCGCGATCGCTACACGACCCTCGCCCGCGGCCCGGTCCGTCCGCGTGTCCATCTTGCCCTTCAGCTCCTTGCGCAGGAGCTCCTCGGCCTTCTCGAAGTCGCCGGCGGATTTCTCCAGCGCCGCTTTGCACGCCATCATCGGGAGCCCCGTCTGATTGCGGAGCTTCATCACGTCCTTGGAATTGATCTCGGCCATTGCTTACTCCACGCGGGCGGTGGGCCCGCCATGCTGGGACGAAATGCGGACGATGCCGGCCGTGCCGACACGCCGCGCTGGTTCATACCTCAATCACTCGCGGCACCGGACAGGATCAGGCGTTGCTGGGGGCCGGCGCGTCGTTTCCGCGCGGCGCGTCCTTGGCGGCGTCCTGGTCATCGCGCCGGAACTGGGCGCGACGGCTGCGGCGCGGGCCGCCCGAATCGCCGCCCTGGCCGGCCTCGGTGTCGATCTCGCCCCCGCCCTGGCGCTGCTGCTTGCCCTCGGCCGCCGCGAGGCAGAGCTCGCGGATCACGACGTCGATGGAACGCATCGAGTCGTCGTTGCCGGGGATCGCGATGTCGACCATGTCGGGGTCGCCGTCGGTGTCGACCAGGCAGATCGTCGGGATGCCGAGCTTGCGGGCCTCGCGGATGGCGGTCACCTCTCGCTGAATATCGACGACGACCAGCGCGCCCGGGAGCTTGTCCATGTGGCGGATGCCCTCGAGGTTGCGCTTGATCTTCATCATCTCGCGGCGCAGTTGGCTCTCCATCTTCTTGGAGTAGCTGGCGAAGTTGTCGTTCTTCTCGATCGCCTCGAGCTCTTCCATGCGCTTCAGGCGGAGGCGGATGGTGCGGAAGTTGGTGAGCGTGCCGCCCAGCCAACGCTCCGTGACCCAGTGCATCTTCACGTCCGCGACGCGCGTCTCGAGCACGCTCTTGGCCTGGCGCTTGGTGCCGATGAAGCACACGTCCTTGCCCTCGCTCACGATCTTGGCGATGAAGCGCTTGGCAAGGAGCAGGCCCTTGACCGTTTCCTTGATGTCGATGATGTGGATGCCGTTCCGCTTGCCGTAGATGAACGGTTGCATCTTCGGGTTCCAGCCGCTGGAGCGCTGGCCGAAGTGAATTCCGGCCTCAATCAAGTCCTGAACGAGCGTGTTCGACATGGCTCAATCCTCTGGCAGCGACACCGGCGACCGGATCGGAACTTCCGGTAGGGAACGATCGCGCAAGGGCGCTTCAAGTGCGGCAAAGGCCGCGGAGCAAAAACACGGAGGCGCCGCGACAAGCAGCGATTCCAGGCAGTCCGCCCGATCAGCGAAATGCTCCCGAGTATAGGTCACGGGCGTCATGGGGCAACATCTGGCGCGTACCAAGGGCACGGAGCAAAGCCCGGTGTTTCCCTGAAACGCCGATCTGTTTGGGTGAAGTAAGGAGGACCGTTCGGGCGCTTCGGGCGCGGCGGTTGCGCATGTTCCGACTGGCCTGAAGTCAGGTTCTCGGATCGCCGACGTATGACCTAGGGGAATCGCCTGTAGCCGAGATGGGGTTGTTCCGATGCGCGATCCAGACCAGATGCTCCTGCGCCGCACCACGCGCCACGCCGTCAGCCTACGGGCTCTGGTCAGCGTGTCGCCCGTTCACCGAACGATGGTCCGGCTGTCACAGGCCTTGGGTGGGCGCGATGCATGGCTTCCGTGCGACGTGATCGATTTCTCCGGAGGCGGCGTGGGAGTCATCACCAACTGCTTTTTCCCGCGCAACTGCCGCGTGTGGATCAAAGTGCTCGCTGGCGAGGCCGAGTCCCAGAAGACCCTTCTGGCGGTCGAATGCACGGTGAATCGCGTCGTCATGACTGATCGGCGTCCCGCGTATCTCCTGGGCCTGGGCTGGCACGAGCCGACCGACAGTATCCGCGACAAGATCGCGGAGGTTCTCGATCTGCTCGAGGGAGAGAGCGCATGAGAGATTCCGGCGACTTCCTGATCCGCACGCTGCTGGCCGAGGGCGTCATCACCCAGGCCGAGGTCGAGCGCGCCAACCAGGCCGCGCAGACCCAGCGCCGCGATCCGCTCGACATGCTTGTCGCGGGCGGCGCGGTCAGCGCCCGCACGCTGGCGATCTTCCGCGCGAAAATCTGCGAGTATCCCTTCGTGGACCTTGCGCAGTTCGACATCGACCTGCGCCACGCCGCGCGCATCCCGCGCGCCACGGCGGAAAAACTCGGTGTCTTCCCCCTCTTCTGCTTCGACGGCGGCGCCACCGTCGCCATGCTCGACCCGCTCAACCTGAGCGCGATCGACCAGGTGCGCCAGCTCCTGAAGTGCGAGGTCGACCCGGTTATCTGCGACGCCGAGCAACTCGGGGCGCTCATCACCCGCGCCTACTCGCTGGTCCGAACCAGCGGCGCCGACGTGACTGTGAGCGTCGAGGACGACAAGGATACCACGAGCGGCGACGAACCCGTCGTGGCCGCCGTGAACCAGATTATCGTGACCGCGATCGAGCTGGGCGCCAGCGATATCCACCTCAACCCCGACGACGATGCCCTGCACCTTCGCTATCGCGTCGACGGCGTGATGCGCACGCTCCACGGGCCCTCGAAGGGCATGCACGCCGGCCTCGTCCAGCGGCTCAAGGTGATGGCGAAGCTCGACGTCGCCCAGACCCGCAAGCCGCAGGACGGCAAGATACGCTTCACCCCCGCCACCGGCGACCCCGTCGACATCCGCCTCTCGCTCCTGCCCACGATCCACGGCGAGAACGCGGTCATGCGCGTGCTGCGCGGCGGCGCCACCATCGGACGCATCGAAGACCTCAACATGCCCGACGACGTCCGCAAGGGCTACGAGGATGCGATCTCGCGTCCGCACGGCATGATCCTTGTCACCGGGCCCACCGGTTCGGGCAAGACCACCACGCTCTACACGGCGCTGGCGGAGCTCAACTGCCCCGAGCGGAACATCGGCACCATCGAAGACCCCGTCGAAATCCGCCTGCCGCTGGTGCGACAGGTGCAGGTGAACCCGGAGATCGGGCTCAACTTCGCGACCGCGCTGCGATCGATCCTGCGTCAGGATCCGGACGTCGTGCTGGTTGGCGAGATCCGCGACAGCGAAACCGCGCGCATCGCGGTGCAGGCCGCCATGACCGGACACCTGGTCTTCTCGACCCTGCACACCAACGACGCGGTGGGAGCGGTGGCTCGCCTGCGCGACTTGGAAGTGCCGGCCTTCGGCATCAACCAAGGCCTTCTGTGCGTGCTGGCGCAGCGGCTGGTGCGGAAGATATGCAGCGCTTGCCGACAGAAGACGCCCGCTCTCGCGGAAGTGATCGAGCATGTCAACGTTACGCCCGCCGACGCCCAGAAGTTCCGCTACGGCGCGGGATGCGACGGGTGCGGCCAGACCGGCTATCGCGGGCGTCTGGGCGTCTACGAGATGTTCCGTGTCACGCCCGGCGTTCACAAGCTGATCGAGCAGAACGCCAGCGTCACCGACCTCCGGCGCCTCGCCGCCGCCGAGGGCATGCGCACCATGTGGGACGACGGCGTCGCCAAGGCCATCAAGGCGCAGACCACCTGGCAGGAATTGATGAAGCTTCGCACCATCATCGACACCGAACAGCCCCGCGAAAGCAGGGCCGCGGCATGAACGGCGAGATCTACGCCTACTCCGCCCTCGATGCCGCGGGCGCCCGTGTCCGCGGCGAAGTCATGGCGATCGGCGAGCAGGAAGCCTGCCGCGCGCTCTCGGCGCGCGGGCTCACGCCTTTGAAGGTGTCGATCAGGCGGAAGCGAGGACCGCTCTTCTCGTCGCAGCGGGTGAGCACCCAGGACATCGCCGACGTCACGCGCGAACTGGCGGTGCTCATCGAAGCAAAGATTCCGCTGGCGCGAAGCCTGCACTCGATCGCCGAGCAGGAGTCCAAGCCCGCGCTGGCGAGCATGATGCGCAGCATCGCCACCGCGATCGAGGCGGGTGAGCCGCTCACGCGCGCGCTGGACCCGTACCGGGACGCCTTTGGCGAGGTGTACGTGGAGACCCTCCGGGCGGCCGAGAAGTCCGGCAACCTCGCCGAGGTGATGGGCTACCTCGCGGAGCTTCTGGATCGCCAGATCGAATCATCGCAGCAACTGCGTCGCGCGATGACGTATCCGGCCATCGTCTTGAGCGTGGTTGTCGCGGCCGTCACCGTCATCGTCGTGTTCGTCGTTCCCAAGTTCGCCGCCACCTTCGGCTCGCAGGGCGTTGAGCTTCCGGCGATCACCAAGTGGATCCAGGTGCTCGGCGAATCGGTGAAGGCCTACTGGTGGGCGTACCTGGGCGGCCTGGGGGCAGTTGCCGCCGCAGTCGTCGGATATGCCAAGAGCCCCGACGGACGCGAGTTCTTCGAGCGTCTGCTTCTCCGCATCCCGTACCTCGGCAAGATCGTCGTATCGTCCACGGTCGCACAGCTCACCCGCGTCATGTCCATCGGTCTGTCGTCGGGCCTTGGCCTCATCGAGTCGATCGAGCTCGGCGGGCGCGCCAGCGGGCGATCGGTCATCCGCGCCGAGTGTGAGGGTGTTTCCGCGGCGCTCCGTGGCGGGCAGGAACTTCCCACCGCGCTCGCGGAAACCAGGTACATCCCTCCTTTCGCCAAACGGATGCTTGTTGCGGGCAAAGATTCGGCCGAGCTCTCGCGCGCCTGCGGCATCGTCGCGCGGCACTTCGACCGCGAGACCTCTCACATGACCAAGAACATCAACACCGTGATCGAGCCGCTGCTCACCGTCGCCATGGCGGGCATCGTGCTGCTCGTCGCGCTGTCCGTGTTCCTGCCCATGTGGCAGATGGTCAAGATCAAGCACTGACCGAGATCCGGAGGTACCGTGATTCCAGGCTTCTTCCAACGCACGCTCGCCCGCGCTTTCACCCTGCTCGAGGTGATGGTTGTCATCATCGTGATCGGGATTCTCGCTGCGGTCGTCGTGCCGCGGTTTGGCGGCGTCACCGAGGACGCCAAGTCCTCCGCGCTCCAGGGCGCGCTGGGCGGCGTTCGCTCCTCGATCGCGAGTTTTCGCGCCAAGGCTGTGATCTCGGGCACGACCACGTTCCCGACCACCGCCCAATTGACGAGCGTCGGCACGGTGGTTCAACAGGCGATCCCCAAGAATCCGTACAACGGCCTGGACACCGTGCAGGAAGTCAGCGCCGGCGCCGCCGCCGCGAGGACCGTGAGCGGCGCGGACCAATACGGCTGGAACTACTGGGTCGACAACGCTTCCACTCCGCCGCAGTGCGTTTTTTATGCAAACAGCGACACCGCCACGACCGTCAGCGACGGATCGGGCGGATTCAAGGGCGCCAACGAGCTGTGAACCTCACCGTGCCAACTCGGGCAGACGCACGCCGCGGGTTCACCATCCTCGAGCTCGTGGTGGTGATCGTCGTCATGGCGATCCTCGCGGGATCGGTCGTCCCCGCGATATCGAGCATGGACGAGGCTCGTGGTGCCGCGGCCGCGCAGGAAGTCCAGCGCCGGCTCCAGTTCTGTCGCCAGAGTGCTCTGGCGGTCGGCGAAGCGACCGGCCTGCGCATCAGCGTGAGCACCGGTTGCTTCGAGATGCTGAGCAAGCGTCCCGGCGGCATCGCGCAGGCGGCCCGTGATCCGCTCGGCCAACTCGCCGCTCCATGGTTCCTCCCGCGCGCGTTCCCTGGAGTCTCGATCTCGTCGATTGCCCGCTCCGACGGAAGCACGGGCGACGGCACGATCTGGTTCTCGTTCGAGGGCGAGCCGCAGACCCGCGACGCCGACGGCGAATCGCCCGCCTCGGCGACGCAAGACGCCGTGATCACGCTGAACAACGGGCTCACCATCACGGTGCGTCGTCTTTCGGGTTTGGTGGAATAGGAATGAGTCCACGCATCGCCAGATTCCGCCGGCGCGCCTCGACACTCCTGGAGTGCATCGTGGTGGTCGTGGTGCTGGCGCTCGCCGTGCCGCCGACCTTGTCGTGGATGGCGCAGGCGAGCGATGAACGTGCCGACCAGGTGAACTCGATCCGCGCCGTTACGCTTGCCCAGGGCGTGATCGAGAACATCATGGCCGACTGCATGAGCACCAGCGCGGGGCTTGGATTCTCCGCGCTCGCCGACTCCGCGACCTACCTCGACGCGCCGACCACGGGACTGCGGGCACGCCTAGCCGGAGTTGTCTCACCCTACGAGGCGCTCGGGTACAACTATTCCGTATCGATCGGCGCGAGCGTCGATGCCACCGGCGTCGTCAACGCCGACACCACGCTCAACCTCTTCCGCATCGTAACGGTCACCGTTTCTTTCCCGCTCGCCGACGGCACGACCGCCGCCATGGACATCGAGACCGTGCTCGCCGATCTCTCCTGAAGCCGCGCATGAAAGCAAGCTCACTCCAGGCCCGCGCCTTCACGCTCGTCGAACTGACGGTGACTGTCGTCGTCATGGCGATCGTCGCCTCCCTTCTCATCCCCGTCATTCACGGCGCCGCCGACGCCTATGGATCGTCGGTCTCCACGCGTCAGACCTCTGAGCGAGTTGCCTACGCGATGGAGCGCACCCTCCGGTTGCTCCGCGATGTGCCGCTCGGCGCCAGCGACGCCACCGTCGGCATCGCCGCCGCCAGCACCGACGCCGTCACCTTCAGCGACGGACGACGCCTGTGGCTCGGCTCCGGCTCGCTCATGCTCACCGATGCCGGCGTCGACGCCCCGCTCTGTCGTGACATCCAGACCTTTGAGATTACCTACCTCGCGCAGGACGGCCAGTCCAGCACGCTGTCGACCCCGAGCACCACGCAACGCTTCAACGTGACGATCAAGTCGGGCGGATTTGAGCTGCGTGGCTCGGCTTTCGCCCGTGTGCGTGCCGGGGGTGCTTCATGATCCACCGATGCCCACGCACACGCCGCGCCATGGCCGTCGCCGCCGTTGTCATCGTGCTGGCGCTCATCAATCTCGTCGTGATCGCGTCGCTGGAGGGCGGCACGGACGACGCCATGAGCGCCGCGATCCGGGTTGAGACGGTGCGAGCGTTCTACGCCGCCGAGGCCGGGTCCGTGATCGCTGTCGAGTGGTTGTGCGAAGAGAAGACGCCGCCCGCCGCCGGCGACGTGCTCTCGCTGGAGACGGGCCAGGTTACGTTCACGCGCGTGCCGACCTCGGGCGCGACGCGAACGCTCGTGATCGACGGGCGGAGCGGCGCGGCGTTCCGACGCGTCCACATCACCGCCGAAGTCAGCGAATAACAGCGACGGACCCGCAAGTCGGCGCACCCACGGGCCGATATCCGATGCGGGATTCGCCTCGAACAGGCGTCCCGGGAGTTCCGCGTGTCAAAGATCGATGCCATCGTGGTGCTGCGGCCGTCGTGCCTTGAAGTGGCGCGCCTTTCGGGCGGAATCGTCCGGCAGTCCGCCCGCGTCTCGCTGGGGGAGACCGCGATGGAGGCGGCTTGGAACCAGTCCCTCCGTCCCCTCGACAAGCCGCTCGCCGTCGCCCTGCAGCAGGCAGGCGTCCGCGCCGGCGCGAGCCTGCGGTTCATCTATCGATCGCCCGACAGCGTGACCGAGCCCATCAACCTCAAGGCCGCCGGAGCCGATCTCACGGAGCCCGCGCGTCTCGCGCTCGCCGAGTCCACGCCGTTCCCCTGGGCCGAGGCGGTCTCGGGCGTGCGTCGCCTGAAGGTCCATGCCAAGGAGGGCGCGTGGTACCTTGGCGTCGCGGAGCGTCGCTGCAACACCGATCTGCTCGACGCGCTGGCCTCCCGCAACGGCTTCCGCATCGCGGACGCGCTGACCGACCGCGCCATGCTCATCGACACCGTGACGCGCCGCTTCGCCGCCAGCGCCGATCGCCACTCGCGTTGCCTGGTCGAGCTGGGCGCGGCGTCGTCCGCGATCCTGACTTCGCACCAGGGCAAGGTCACCTCGCTCCGCTGCGTCGACCTCGGCTATGACGCGTTCATCGAGGCGGTCATGCGCTCGCAGAGCTCTCGGCGCGACGAGGAACTCGCTTTCGACGCCGCCGTCGCCGTCATCGCCAAGATCGGTCTCCTTCCCCGCGGCGACCTCTCGGCCATCAGCAACGGCGCGATCGACGACTCGATGAAACCGCTGATGCGCGCCGCCGTGCAGCGTCTTGTCGTTGAGGTCCGCCAGACCATCCGCTTCGGCCTTCCCGAGGGCGACGCCGTCACCTGCCGCATCGAAGTAGGGGGGCCGGGCTCGGCCATTCCCAACCTGGCCACGACCCTCAGCTCGCACACGGACCTGGAAGTTGTCTGCGAACCGGGCGGCCCGGAGCTGATCGGCGCGCCCATGGCCGCCGCCGCCGCCGGGCTCCCCGGTGCAGAGTGGATCGTTCCCGCGGGCGAATCGCTGCGGCGGGAGCGCCGACTCCTGCACGCCTCCCTCATCGCGGGAGGCATCCTGGCCGTGGGCCTGCTGGCCTACGAGGGCTTCAGTGTCTCGCGCGAACTGACCACCGAGCGAGCCGTGCTCGCCGAGCGCCAGGCAAAGGTCGACGCGCTCCACGCCGAAGTCGACGCACGCCGCGAGGCAGGCGTCGTCTCCAAGAACCTGGCAAGGCTCGAAAGGGGCGTCGACGAAGTCGGCGGCGAGCACACCCCATGGCGAGCCTTCTTCCGCGAGATCGCGGGCCTGTGCGAGCTTCACCCGGTGCGCATGACCGATGTTTCGACCAGCACGGTTCCGGGCGGAACCTCGTGGAGTCTCAAGGGAATCGTCTTCTTGGATCAGAACTCGCAGGTCGACCCGCTCAGCCAATTCATCGAATCGCTCCAGCGCTCGCCTCTGGTGGCGGGCGTGGAAGTCGGCGCGACGCGGCGCATCGAGGTCGAAGGCCGCGCCGCCAAGCAATTCTCGGTCAGCGCGCAGGTCCGCGCGCTGCACCTTGGTCAGGACCATGCCGCCCTCGGCCTGGTGGGGGAGGACTCCAAGTGAACCCGACGCTCGCACGAACCTACGCGTCCAAGTCGGTGCTCCTGGCGGCGGTCGCCGGCGCCGTCTGGTACTTCGCCGTGCGTCCGATGACGGACGAGCTGCGACAGGCCCGCGCCGCGTTCGACTCATTCGCGGTCGAGATCGACGAGCACACGCGCCAGTTTGGGTCGGAGCCCTTCTCGACCGAGACCATCGCGGCCGACCTCAAGTCGAGGCGTGCCGCGATCGAGAGCCAGTTCGCGCCTTCCGCCAACCCCGCCCACGTGTACGACTCGCTCGGCGCGCTGGCCGCCCGCGCTGGTGTCCGCCTGGAGCGCGTCGAGCCCGGCAAGGGAGGGCGAGCGACCGTCAGTCAGTGCCCCGAGATCGTCATCAGCGCCGTTCACTCGATCGAGGCGACCGGCACTATGTCGCAGCTCGCGAATTTCTTTACCGCCATCGACACACAGCTCGGCATGAGCCGCGTCGCGTCGACCCGCCTTGCACCCGTCCCCGGCTCGCAGGGCGACCAGTTGACGGCCATGATCGACACCACCCACCTGCGCCTCGCCGAGCGAGTCGGCAAGCCGCCCGTCAAAGCCAACGGCTCGCCCGCGAGTAAACCAAAGCAGCCGACCAAGGAGGCCGGGAAATGACGCGAACCAAAGTTCTCGACGCCCTCCTCGTGCTCGGCGGCATGTCATCGCTCGGGATCGGTGTTCTGGCGGCGCGGGCCATCGCCAGCTCGCAGGGCCCGTCCAAGGCCACCGCCGCTCCAACAAAGGCCGAGCCCGTCGAGCCGGTCTCTCCGCGCTTTGAGCTGCCCGCCGTTCCGGGCAACGACCTGCTCGTGGCCGAGATCGCCCAGCGATCAACTCCCGGCGAGTTCGGCGCGATCTTTTACGCGCCCAAGGCCCCGACACCCGCGCTCCCCAACGAGCCCAAACGCCCCGAGAGCAAGGAGCCCAAGCTCGTGCTCAGCTCGATCATGGCCGGGCGCGAGCCGTTCGCCATCATCGACGGAAAGCTCCTCCGCACCGGCGCCCGCGTCGGCGACCGATGGACGATCAAGCACATCAACCCCGAGGGCGGAACCGTCACGCTCGAATCGCTCGATGGCGAGACGCAGGAGCTCAGGTTGCGCCGCGAGACGACGCCTCGCTGACACGCCCAAGTGCGTGCCAAGCCTGGCAACGCCGGGCGGGCAATCGCACACTAGAAAAGTGAGACGGAAGCACACCTTCTCGGTGAGCGGTTCGTGCCCAAGGCAACCGGTCCGGCGCGGGCTTACACTGCCACCATGCGCCACACGCTGCTCTCGGCCCTCGTGCTCGCCCTCTTCGCAGGCTGCTCCGGCTCGGGTGAAACTTCGGGCGACCCGCTGGTCGATGCCCGCAACGACAAGCTCGCCGACTGGCGCCGAGTCGACGCTGTCAGGGAGGCGTGGGCGAACGCCGATCCTACCCGTCGTGCCGGCATCCGTGAGTCGTTGAAGGACCAAATGTGGTCGCAGCAAACGCCGCCCGAGGTGCGGATCGCGATCATCGACACCTTTGCGGGCGATACCGATCCGACGGGGCTTGCCGACACACGCAACGAGCTTCGGGGCATGTTGCCCGTCGAGCCCGATCGCGAGGTCGTCTCCGCGATCTGCCGCAAAATCGTTGCGGGTCAGTGGACGGAGTTCGGGCCGGCGCTGGTGCGAAGCTACGCGCGCGAGGTCGAAAAGGTTCCCGACGAAAAGCGCGCGGAGCGCATCGCGATGCAATCGATCTCTCCCAGCGTTCCGCCCGAGCGGGTTGCCTTCGATGTTTTCCTTCATCCACCCGAGGACGGCACCGATGCGCCGATCAAGCTGCGCGAGCGCACGCGTCAGGCCGCGTGGGACTTGCTGGCACGCCTCGATCCGGCCGGCGATCAGCGTCGCGCGTGGCTCGCCGCCGCCGCGCCCGACGAACCGGTGGTCCGAGACATGCGGCGGCTGCTCGCGGAGTTGCGTGTGGTCCCCATCTCCGGCGGTGAGATCGCCTGGATGACCTCGCTCCTTGATTCAACCAACACCGCCGCCTCCGCGTGGCTTGCGCGCGCCACCCCCGTCATTTCTTCGCTCCGTGCCGACCAGGCCGAGGGACTTCGCCTGCGCCATATCGAGCCCATCCGATGGGCGTCGGCCAATCGCAGCGCATGGTTTGGAGCGAGCCGCTCCGAGCTGCTCGTGGAGCTCGAAGCACGCCTGAAGGACCGCTCGTTCCGCGAGCGTGGTGAAACGTCGAGCTTCAAGCGTCCCGTGCCGACTCGCTTGCGAGACTGGAGCAAGCAGCTCTCGTGGGCCGACGTGCTCACGATCCTGGCGGTCGACGAAGCGATTCACGCTCCGGGCGCGAGCGCCGCGATCTTCACGCAGGTCGACGCCGATCAGCGTGACGACTCGACCGAATACGGCGGGATCATCACGTTGCGCGATGATCCCTCGGCGTTCGCACGCTTTGTGCTGTACATGCCGCGCGGGAGCGAGCGTGCCGGCGACCGCCGGTTCTTCGCGCCCCAGGAGATGCTCGACGCGGGCGAACTCGCGCTCGCCCACTATCACTTCCACGTCCAGACCTGGCGCAACTCCGATTTCGCGGGCCCGAGCGTCGAGGACCTCCAGTTTGCGGCTCGTCACGGGCGAACCAGCCTCGTCCTTAGCGGCATCGCCGAGGGCGAACTCAACATCGATCTCTACCAACCCGACGGCGTGGTGATCGATCTCGGAATGATCGAACGCGAAGAGTGAGCCGCGCGATCGGTACGCGACGCGCCGGAATATCCGCCGCGCCGCGAACATCTTCCCGTGTGCGCGTTCCTTGACCCTTGCGGCCACGCTCGGTCAGTGGCCTCCGTGCCAACTTTCGCGCTCGTATTCACGCCGAGGGCCTCGCCATCGCGCCCCACGGACTTCCAATTCCGGTTCCCTCTCGCTCAAGGCAGCCTCTCACGAAACGCTTCGCTTACATCGACGACCATCCGTGCCGAGCCGTCGTAGAAAGCCGCGTCGAACTTCCCCGGCTTCCCGCCCTTGGTCGCGTGAACACGCCCGATCCGTGCGTCGTGCTCCGCGCGCCGGAAATCCAGCACACCCGAGGTCTGCGTCGGCGGCGGCCCCTCGCTCTGCTGCACGATCGCCGAGTCGATCGCCACCGGAGTCTGTCCTGGAAACGGAATCAAGTCGATCCTCGCATGGACGCTCCGCCCCGCCGGCGGATTGTCATAGTCATCCGGGTCGTCCGGCATCCCGGAGTGCCCGGTCGCGTTCACCGCATACGTCCGCGTGAGGGGTGTTCCATACCACGCCGAAGCGCTCGGGCACACCAGCACCAGCCTCGTCGCGTATTGCTCGCTCGATGTATCGCCCGCCGCGCCGAAGGCCGTCTGCACCGCGATCGCCCAGTTCGGCATCGTCGTGTACGGCCTGCCGAGCCCGGGCGAAAGCCCCTTATATGTGTCCGCGTACGATCGGAAAGCGAAGTGGATCTGCCGCAGATTCGACAGGCACGCCGCCTGCCTTCCGCTCTCGCGAGCCGCGGCCAGCGTCGGCAGCAAAATCGCGATCAGGATCGCGATCACCGCGATCACCACCAGCAACTCAATGAGCGAGAACGCACGCCGCACGGGCCGAGTGTACCGCCCAACGCCGTCCTGACCAGCCGGCGCGCACGGACCTGCATATCGACTTTCATCAATCTCCCGGGTGTCTCCCTCGCTTGACGCCGCGTTCCCGAGCGCCAAGACTTCATTCGTGACCAGTTCTTGCCATCATCACGCCAAGCACCACCACCACGCGATCCGTGGGGCCGTGTAAGCGTGACCTGATCCAACTTCAGGCATTCACCCACGCCGGCCTCAATCGAGACCGGCGTTGTGCTTTTTGTCCCTGTCCGCGTCCCGCACCTTCCCTGTCGACCAGTGCCCGACCACGAAGCCCGATCACGAATCGCGCGTCAATCCCGCCCCAAAGGAACCGACATGTCACCCGCCCCCGACAACTCGATCAAACTCGCATTTCCAAAGGGACGCATGGAAAAGGGCGTGCAGGCCCTCCTCGCGGACGCCGGCGTCGTGCTCCGCGCCAGCAGCCGCGGATATCGCCCCGACGTCGTCATCCCGGGCTCACCCGCTCCCGTGAACGCGAAGATCCTGAAGCCCCAAAACATCGTCGAGATGCTCCACGCCGGGTCGCGCGATATCGGATTCGCCGGCGCCGACTGGGTCGCCGAACTGGGCGCCGAGCTCGTCGAACTGATGGACACCGGCCTTGATGTCGTTCGTCTCGTCGCGGCTGCATCGCCCGAAGTGCTCGATCGCGGCCGCGTCCCCGTGCGTGCGATCGTCGTCGCCTCCGAATACGAGCGCCTCACGAGGCGATGGATCGCCTCTCGAAACCTCGACGCTCGCTACGTGCGTTCGTTCGGCGCGACCGAGGTCTTCCCACCCGAGGACGCCGACTGCATCGTCGACGTGGCGGCCACCGGCGCGACACTCGTCGCCAACGGCCTGGAGATCTTCGATCAACTCCTCACCAGCTCCACACGCCTCTACGCAAATCCCGCCGCTATGCGCCGCCCGGAAACGCGCGAGTTCACGGACCGCCTTGTTCTTCTGCTCCGCTCTGTGCTGGAAGCGCGAAAGCGAGTGATGCTGGAAGTGAACGTGCCTCGCGATCGTCTCGAAGCCGTTTGCAGCGTGATTCCCTGCATGCGAGAGCCCACGATCTCAACCCTGCACGCCGAATCGGGGTACGCCGTCAAGGCCGCCGTCCCGCGCGACCAACTCCCCAAGCTGATCCCTGATATCAAGGCCGCGGGTGGCACGGACATCGTCGTGTCGCCCGTCGCCCAGATCGTCCCGTGAATCACCCCAACAACAACTCTCGCATGCGAAATGATCTCGCGCGGCACCGATCGGAGTCTGCATGACAACGGAACACTCCACGATCACCCTCGCAGACTCGCGCGTCGCGGTCCACGCCGCGATCGCATCCCGCGGCGTGTACAGTGTGCCCCGCGCCCCGGGACCGATCGACCTCCACCTCGACGCCAACGAAGGCGATGCGCCCTGGCAGGGGCTTGAAGACTGCATCCGCGAATCCCGGAATCTGCGCCGCTATCCGAGTGCCGCGGATCTGGAGGCAGCCCTCGCCGCGAGATTCGGCGTGAGGCCCTCGCAGGTCATCGTCACCGCGGGTGGCGATGACGCGCTCGATCGCGCCTGCCGCATGACGCTCTCCTCCACGCGTTCGCTGCTCCTCCCCGAACCGAGCTTCGAGATGTTCCGGCGCTACGCGGAACTCGCAAGAGCCTCCGTGGACAGCGTTCCGTGGCCGAGCGGTCCGTTTCCACGCGAGCAAGTCCTCCGCGCGATCACGCCCCGCACGGGCGCGATCGCGATCGTCTCCCCCAACAACCCCACCGGCGCGGTTGCGACCGGCGCCGATGTCGATGCGATATGCGCCGCCGCGGACGCGTCCGGGGGCAACCCACTCGTGATTATCGACGCGGCCTACGCCGAGTTCGCCGACGAGGATCTGACCGACGCCGCGCTCCGGAATCGCAATGCGATCGTGGTCCGCACGTTCTCAAAGGCATGGGCGCTCGCGGGCCTTCGCGTCGGCTACGCGATCGGCCCTGAAGAGTTGATCTCGTGCCTTCGCGTTGCCGGCGGGCCGTATCCCGTGTCGGGTCTGTCGCTCGCCGTCGCGCTGCGGGTCCTTGTGACCGGGCGAGACGCCATGCTCGATCAAGTACGGCGGGTGAAATCGAATCGCGACGCGCTCGCGAGTTCCCTCCTGCAGTGGGGCGCCGATACGCAGCCGTCGCAGGGGAACTTCGTACTCCTGCGCACGCCCCACGCCGCGGAGGTTCACGCCGCGCTTGCCTCTCGTGGTATCGCTGTGCGTCGATGGACCAACCGACCCTGCCTTGAGGACGCCCTTCGCATCACCATCCCGGTCGGCGAGAGCGATCTCGCGCGCCTTTGGGATTCTCTCGAATCAGTCATCTCATCCAAGGCGTCCAGCCCGTCGACCTGAACGTGACTCGGGCGTTGATCGCCCTTTCAGCCATGTAAGGCAACGGGCCCTTCCCGCACACGCCACTGATCTGCACCAAACCCGCCGCACGGAGCCGCCGATGACCACCCGTCAAGCCACGATCGAACGAACAACCAGGGAAACCGCGATCAAGGCCACACTCTTCCTCGCGTCGGGCGACGTGAATGTCGCGACCGGCATCGGCTTTCTTGACCACCTGATCACTGCCTTCGCAGTCCACGCACGAATCTCGCTCGATCTTGTCGCCAAGGGCGATCTGCACATCGACGATCATCACACCGTTGAAGACTGTGCGATCGTGCTGGGCAAGGCGCTCGACGCCGCGCTCGCCGAGCGTCGCGGCATCGCGCGATTCGGCTCCGCGTACGCTCCGCTCGATGAGTCCCTTGCCCGCGCCGTCGTCGATCTCTCCGGTCGAGCGTCGGCGGTCGTGCAACTCGACCTTCGCCGCCCGATGCTCGGCGCCCTCGCGTGTGAGAACATCTCGCACTTCGTGCAGACGCTCGCCTGCAACGCGAGGGCCGCCATCCATCTCGATGTCCTCCGCGGCGAGAACGATCATCACAAGGCCGAGGCCGCGTTCAAGGCCCTTGCCCTCGCGCTGCGCCAGGCCATCGCGATCGAGGGCGACTCGATCCCGAGCACGAAGGGAGTGCTCGCGTCGTGAGCGACGTTGTTGTCATCAAGACCGGCGTGGCCAACACCGCGTCCATGCTCGCGGCGCTCGGGCGTCTCGGAGCATCGCCGATGCTCTCCAGCGATCATCGCGATGTCGAGAGCGCGACGCACCTCGTGCTTCCCGGCGTCGGGTCGTTCGGCGCGGGCATGGCCGCGTTGCACGAGCACCGTCTTATCGAGCCACTGCTCGCGCGCCTGCGGGACGGCCGGCCAACGCTCTGCGTCTGCCTGGGCCTGCAACTTCTCGCAGAAGCGAGCGAGGAATCGCCGGGCGTTCGCGGTCTTGGCTTCGTCCCGGGCGTCATCACGCGATTTCAAAGTGGCGGCGCGGAGCATCCGCTGTGCGTGCCGCAGATGGGCTGGAACTTTGTGGGACCGTGGAACGCTCGCGCCGGCTTCTGGGCGTACTACGCGAATTCCTATTGCCTCCGTGTTCCGCCGTTGGGCGCCGAGTGCGCCACCTCGCACTACGACGCGCCGTTCGTCGCGTGCTTCCGCGACCGCGGCGTGCTCGCGTGCCAGTTCCACCCCGAACTCTCCGGGGTCGCCGGCCTGGAGCTCATGCGAGAGTGGCTCAAGGACCCGTCCGGGCCCACGCGCAACGTGACGTCGCCGAGCATCGACTCCGCACCGCGCGAATTCTCGCCGTGGCTCCTCTCCTCTCGCCCAGACGCGGCCGGCTCGCCCGAGCGCACCCGCATTATCCCGTGCCTGGACGTCCGTGACTCTCGTGTCGTCAAGGGCGTGAACTTCCAAGGCCTCCGCGATGCCGGAGATCCCGCCGAACTCGCCGCTCTCTACGAATCGCACGGAGCCGACGAGCTTGTCATGCTCGACGTCTCCGCGACGCCCGACGCTCGCGACACAGCGACGGACACCGTCCGCGCGATCCGTCGCCGCCTGTCCATCCCGCTGACTGTTGGCGGCGGAGTGCGCTCCATCGACGACGCGATGCGTCTCCTGGACGCCGGCGCGGATAAGGTCGGCGTCAACACCGCCGCGGTACGCGACCCGTCCATCATTTCATCCATCGCTGAGCGGTTCGGCGTGCAATGCACCGTCATCGCGATCGATGCCAAGCGGGATCACTCGCGAGCCGAACCCGCGTGGCGAGTTGTCGTACGCTCCGGGACCGAGGCAACGACCCTCGATGCGATCGACTGGGCTCGCGCGTGCGTCGAGCGGGGCGCGGGCGAGATCCTCCTCACCAGCATGGACCGCGACGGCACGCACGCCGGCTATGACCTCGAACTCCTCCGCGCCGTGTCCGACGCCGTGCATGTGCCGGTCATCGCGTCCGGCGGTGCGGGCGGCCCGGAGCATCTGGTGGACGCGATCCACGCTGGCGCCGACGCCGTGCTCGCCGCGTCGATCTTCCACGACGCGAAGTGGACCGTCGCGGGCGTCAAGCACTGGCTCGCGCAGCGGGCCATCCCGCTCCGCATGGAGATCAACGAATGATCATCCCGGCGATCGATCTCATGGGCGGCTCGACGGTCCAACTCGTTGGCGGCCGCGAAAAGGCCCTTGACGCGGGCGATCCGCATCCCATCCTCGATCAGTTCTCGCTCGCGGGCGAGGTCGCCGTTATCGATCTCGACGCTGCGATCGGGACAGGGAGCAACCGCGAGTTGATCGAGTCGCTCGTGCGTCGTGCGCCCTGCCGCGTGGGCGGCGGTATCCGCGACTACGAAACCGCCGTCCGCTGGCTCGACGCGGGGGCCGCCAAGATCATCCTCGGCACCGCGGCCAAGCCCGAGCTTCTTTCGCGCCTGCCTCGCGAGCGTCTGATCGCCGCCGTCGATTGCTTCGATGGGCGGGTCGTGGTCAAGGGATGGCGCGAAGGCACGGGAGAGCTCGCGAGCGAGGTGCTCCGTCGACTCGCGCCGCTGGTGTCCGGCTTCCTCGTCACCTTCGTCGAACGTGAAGGGCGGATGGTGGGGCTGGACGTCGCCCAAGCCAAGTCAGTGATCGAAGCCGCGGGCGGCGTGCGCGTCACGATCGCCGGCGGCGTGACGAGCGCCGAAGAGGTCGCCACGCTCGATCGACTCGGCGCGGATGCGCAGGTCGGCATGGCGATCTACACCGGTCACATGTCGCTCGCCGACGCCATCGCCGCGCCGCTCTGCTCGGATCGCCCCGACGGCCTATGGCCGACCGTCGTCGTGAACGAGCATGGCGTGGCGCTCGGGCTCGCATACTCAGATCGTGCGTCGCTGCGCGAAGCGATCCGCTTCCGCCGCGGCGTGTATCGCTCGCGCAGGCGTGGCCTGTGGATCAAGGGCGAATCGTCCGGTGCGACACAGGACCTTCTCCGCGTCGATCTCGATTGCGATCGCGATGCGCTGCGATTCGTCGTGCGCCAACGCCCCCCCGGCTTCTGCCACAACAACACCGCGACGTGCTGGGGCGACAGCGCCGGTGTCGGCCCCGGCCTCCCTGCGCTGGAGAGAACGCTTCTTGCACGCAAGCACGCGGCTCCCGAAGGCAGTTACACGCATCGTCTCTTCACCAACCCCGATCTCCTCGCGGCAAAGATCACGGAGGAAGCGCGAGAGTTGGTCGAGGCTCACGATCCCGATCATGTCGTCGCGGAGGCGGCCGACGTGCTGTATTTCACGCTGGCCAAGCTCATCTCCTCAGGCAGGTCACTCTCCGATGTCGCCGCGGAGCTTGATCGCCGCGCATTGAAAATCACGCGCCGCCCGGGCAACGCGAAGCCGCCAGCATCCGCAACACCGGACCAGACGCCATCCCCAATGGGACCTTCGACGACCGCACGCTCCCCGGAGTCGCCTTCATGACCTTGCTTCGACAAACCACCGCCGCCAAGTTCGTGCCAAAGCGAGGCTCATCGATCGATGCTGCCACGCTCGCGCGAGCGGCGGAGATCATCGATAAGGTGCGAGCCGGCCGCGAGCCCGCGTTGCTCGACATCGCAACGTCGCTCGGCGATCTCTCGCCCGGCGCGCAATCGATCTATCAGCGTGACGATCTCGCCGCCGCGGAGCGAGCCATCCCGCCCCGCGATCGCGAGTTGCTCCAGCGCGTCGCAACTCGCATCCGAGCCTTCGCCGAGGCGCAGCGGGAGTCGCTGCGCGACCTCAACCTGAGCGTCCCCGCCGGGCGCGCCGGGCACACCGTCGCGCCGGTCGACGCCGCGGGTTGCTACGCGCCGGGCGGGCGGTTCCCGCTCCCGTCGAGCGTGCTGATGACCGTGCTCGCCGCCCGGGCCGCGGGCGTCGCGCAGGTCGTGGTCGCGTCTCCCAAGCCCACGATCGCAACGCTCGCCGCCGCGTCCATCGCGGGCGCGGACATGCTCCTGGCGGTCGGTGGTGCGCAAGCGATCGCCGCCATGGCGTTCGGAGTGCTCGTGCCCGCGTGCGACGTCATCGCCGGCCCGGGCAACCGCTACGTGACCGCCGCGAAGAAGCTGCTCGCGGGCGAAGTTGGGATCGACATGCTCGCCGGCCCGTCCGAGCTCACGATCCTCGCCGACGAGTCCGCCGATGCCGCGATTGTCGCCGCGGACCTGCTCGCACAGGCGGAGCACGACGACGACGCGGTGCCCATCCTCGTGACAACCAGCGAATCGCTCGCGGGCCGTGTGGAACAGGAACTGGAATCGCAGCTCGCCACGCTGCCGACCTCCGCGACGGCGCGAAACGCACTTGCGAACGGTGCGATCGTGCTCACGCAATCGCTTGCACTCGCGGCAGAAGTCTGCAACCGCATCGCGCCCGAGCACCTGGAGGTCATCGTGCGCGATGAAAACTCCGTGCTCCCGCTGCTCCGCCACTACGGCGCCATCTTCGTCGGCCAATCCAGCGCGGAGGTCTTCGGCGACTATGGCGTGGGCCCGAACCACACATTGCCAACCGGCGGCACCGCCCGCTTTTCGGGCGGCCTCTCGGTCTTCAACTTCCTTCGTGTCCGCACGTGGATGAAACTCGGCGACGCTTCCTCGCTCGCGAGCGTTGTCGGCGATTCAGCACAACTCGGCCGGATCGAAGGGCTCGAGGCGCACGCGCGTGCCGCTGAGAAACGCCTCAGTCCTTGAAAGGCCGACCGCTCGATGCTCGGCGGTCGAACGATTGCACCTAGGCGCAAAGGTCCGGGTGGTTGGGACGATCAAATACGGCGTGCGAGCATCGTCAGCGGAGCGTCGCATCATCGGTGCGCTGGATCGTGTGGCGTCACGTGTTCCAAACCCCGCGCGGACCCGATCACGCTCGCTCGCCTTCGCTCCGCGATCTCGGCGTGCTCCGCGGTGGAATGCCCTTTCAGTCGCCCTACTCCGGCGCCAGAGGCGACGCCGCCCAGTGCAGCTTGCTGATGAGCGTGTCCCAGTACGTCGCTCGCGGATTCAGCACAAACCACACGCCGTCCGGCGAGCTCTCGATGCGGACACGCTCATGCTCGCGCAGCGGCTCCAGAATCTGCCCATCGAGCACGAGCGTCGTGCCCTGGTTCTCCGCTGTTGCCTCGTTGACCCGATGCAGCCGCAGCTCCACCGGGCTGTCCGACGGCACAACCAGCGGCCTGAAGCTCAGCGTGTGCGCCGCGATCGGCGTGAGCGTTAGCGCGTCCACGCCCGGCGCCACGATCGGCCCACCCGCCGAGAGGTTGTACGCCGTCGAGCCCAGCGGAGTTGACACGATCAGCCCGTCCCCGCTGAAGGTCGGGCCCGTCACGCCGTCGATCGCGACCGTGACCGTGATCACGCGGAACGGCGGGCCCGCGGTCACGACCGCCTCGTTCAGGCACACCGCCTCGAAGCGGGCCGTTGTCGCGTGGCTCTCGAACACGCGCACCGAGATCTTGGGCATGCGTTTCAGGCTCAGCGAGCCGTTCCCAAAGACGTGGTTCGCGTGCATGTCGAGCGATTCAAGGTCGAACTCGGCCATGAACCCAAGCTTGCCGAAGTTCACGCCCAGCATCGGCACGCGCGAGCCCGCCAGGCGACGCGCCTGCCCGAGCAGCGTGCCGTCGCCGCCCAGCACCACAAGGAGATCGCACTCGGGAAACGGCTCGGGATCGTGCGTGTCGCGCTCCCGCACCAGCGTGCCACGACGCGTGATCATCTCACGCACCTGCCCCGCGGCGTCGCGCGCCTCGGGCTTGCTCTGATTCACGACCAAAACGACCGATCGGCCCATAGGCCGTCATGGTAGCAGACCCGCGCATTCGTGGACCCTCCGTCGCCATCCGGGTCCGGCTTCACGCCCGCTCCGCGTCCGCCCTCGAATCATGGATCCCGTGGCAAGCACCGCGCATCCAAGAAGAAGCCCCGCGCTTTCGCGCGGGGCTTGCTCGAGTTGCCTTTACCCTTCGTCGCTGTCTCGCTGTCTCGCTGTCTCGCTGTTTCGCTGCTTCGCTGCTTCGCTGCTTACTCCACATTCAGCCCGCGCAGATATTCGGCAAGGTTGCTCTGCGCCGCGGTCAGCGCCTTGCGGGCCGCGTCAAGCTCCGTCACGAGCTTGTCCATCCGCTCTTCCTGGTCGGTCAGCTTCTGCATGTACTTGCGATAGAGCTGGCTGGACTGATCGACGCGCCCCATGTTCTCGCGGATGCGACCCTGATCCTGCGTCAGTTCGCTCCGCTCCGCGTCGAGCTTGGCGATCGTGCGCTCCACGTCCTGGATCGCGGCCTGGCGCTTCGCCGCTTCGCGGAACGCCTCGACCACCTTTTCCGACGCCTTGCCGTTCTTCGAGTATTGCAGGAGCGTGTTGAGGTCATACGACAGTAGCTGCAGGTTCTGCCCCTGCGTGATCTCGTTGGTGATCGAAAGCGGTGCGTTCCCGCCCGCTGCGATCGGCACGTCGAACCGGTACAGCGCCTCGGTCTGGTCCGAGGGCTTCTGCGGCTCGACCAATGTCCAGCCCATCATCCGGGCCTGCTCGACCACCACCGTCCGCTCGCGGGCCGTGTCCTTGTTCGTGAACGTGTACTTCTGCGTCGTGCGCGTCGTCGTGGTCTGCTGGAGCAGGCCGTCGACGATCTTCAGCTTGCGCACATCGCTCGTGGAGGATTCCTCCAGCGACGCAACGACGTCAAGGTCGACCGCGTACGCGAGCAGGCGGCGGTCGCCCGGCGCGATGTGCCCGATCTGCGCGTCGCCGGCGTACGCCGCCCCGTCAAACACCGAGATCGGCCCGGGGAGCAGCTGAAGCTTGGTGGTGTTCCTGATCTCCACGCCGCGCATCGGGTTGGTCGGGTTGTCGTTGCGGTTGTAGATGCTGACCCGCCGTCCCTCGATGTCGCCGCTGATGATGGGGAGCATCGCGGAACGCTGCCGCTCGATGGTGACCGGCGACGTCAGCTCATACTGGAAGACTTCGCCCGACTCCTGGCCTTGGGCCATGGCCGCGGCGCTGTAGCTTGCCATGTCTCCTCCGGTCACCACACGCTCAACCGACTTGCCCAGCATCATCGGTTCTGCCGCCGATGACGGTGCCGGCGAGCCCGGTGCGCCGGGCCGCCCCGCTGACCTGTTCCGAACCGCCTTGTCCTTCCGCGCGCCGCCCTCGGCCGCATCGTCCATCGCCCCGGCAAGATCAAACTGCGGCACGCCGGCGCTCGTGTTCTGGAACGGCGACTGCCCGCCTCCCCCCGTCCCCGTCGCATAAATCCGCGGCATCACCCCCGGGATCGTCGGCACCGGAACCTCCGGCCGCCCCATGTAGAGCGGCTCATACAGGTCCATCCTGAAACTCACCGGCCGCCCGCTCACCAGCGACAGCGACACGTTGTTCCAGTCCTCATCGGTTGTGTTCTCGACGATCGCCCACCCCTGCATCACGACTTTGGGCTTCTTGTCCTGGCCGAGTTCGGGAAGCACGAGGCGATAGCTCGTCTTCCACACCGGCATCTCCTGCACATAGCTCACCACCACGTTTCGCGAGCCCTGCCCGCGAAGGTGGACATCGACGGTCTTCGTGCGGTCCGCGCGGTATTCCGCCAGCGTGCTGAGCGCCTTGGTGAGTTCATCGTTCAGCGCCGCGTCATCCAGCGTCACATTCGTCGCGGTCCTCAGGCTCACCGATCGGATGCCCTTGTCCGTGACGAGGTTGAGATAGTGGACCTTGATCGGTTCTTTCGACTCTCCCTGCGCCTCGCCCCTGATCTCCACGCCGAGGATCGTGCCGTTGACCATGCCGTCCGCCGTTGTCACGCTCACCTTCGAGCCGCGGAGTTGCTCGAGCAGGTCGGTCATGCTGGGGTTGCTCGAGATGTCGATGCCGAACGACGCGAGCCGGCGATCCAGCGGCTCCTTTGACCCGTAGCTCACGCCGGCGATCTGCCCGCCCGAAAGGTCGAGCACCACCATCGACTTCAGGATGTCGTTGATCTGGTCGGTCTTGAAGCGGAGCTGCACATCCGCGTCGTTCTCGACCGTGCCGCGCCGCTCGAACGAACCCACGCCCGAGCGATACATCACGATCCGCCGGATCGCCAGCGTGTCCTTGACCGCGATCGGCTCGTGGAACAGCACGCCCCCCGCGGGTGCGCTGGCCGGCGCCGCAGCGTGCACTCCATTCTGCGTGCCGGTCGGCAACCCGGCCTTCGTGTCCCGATCGAAAAAGGCGATGCCAAGGGCCAGCCCCGCGATCGAAACCAGGGCGAGCGGAGCAAACGGGCGACGCGTGGTGCGCATGAGAATTCTCCAGAAGGAAGGGGCACGAGCATTGTCGGCCCGCACGCCGCTCTGGCATGAATGTACCCGCGAGCGCCCCGAAAGTTCGTCACGCCCTCGTAACGCCGCTCGTATAGTCACGCCGCATGACGCCACCACCCGCCGCGGGCACGACGCCGGACGCGGTCGATCGCCTGCCGTTACTCACCAAATCCGAACGCGCCGCGATCGCGCGTGAGTTGATCAATTCAGTTCAAGGCGAGGTCCGCTTCGGCGCCCACGACCGCATGCTCTACGCGACCGATGCCTCGCTCTATCAGGTCGAACCTATCGGCGTCGTTATTCCTTCCGACACGAGCGACGCCGTGCGTGCCGTCGAGTTCTGCGCCGCCCGCTCGCTCCCCATCCTTCCGCGTGGCGGCGGGACCAGCCTCGCCGGCCAATGCACCAACCGCGCCGTCGTCATCGATTTCTCGCCCAACTGCCGCGCGATCCTCGCCCTCGATCAGGCCAACCGGCGCGTGCGCGTCGAGCCGGGAATCACCGTCGATGATCTCAATGGCGCGATCGCGTCCAGCGGCCTGTTCTTCGCCGCCGATCCCGCGACCTCGCGCCACGCCAACATCGGCGGGTGCATCGGCAACAACGCCGCGGGCGCCCGCTCCATCCGCTACGGGCGAACCTCCGAGAGCCTCGTCGCGGTCAACGTCGCGCTCGCCGATGGCTCGTGTCATCGACTCGCCGAGGGCTCGTGTGCGGCCGACCCGCCACTCCGTGCGATCGCATCGCGCGTCTGCACCATCATCGCCAACCACGCGCCGCTCATCCGCCAGCGCTATCCGAAGACCGTCCGGCGCAACGCGGGCTACAGCCTCGACCTCATCCTTGCGCAGATGGACCGCGCCGCGCCCGTTCGCGCGGGATTCAACTCCGAGGACATGGAAGCCTGGCTCCGTGCCGTCAACTTCGCACACTTGGTCTGCGGCAGCGAGGGCACGCTCGCCGTGACGCTCGGCGCGGAACTTGCTCTGCATCCGATTCCCAAGGCGAGGGGCCTTGCGGTCGTCGCGTTCTCGTCGCTCGACGACGCGATGGACGCGGTCAATCTCGTTTTGACGTCGGGGCCGACCGCGATCGAGCTCCTCGACGACACGGTCATCGACCTCGCCCGCGCGAACACCGAATATCGGCGCTACGTCGACCTCATGCCCGCGCCGCGCGAAGGCGAGCTCCGCGCGATCCTCTATGTCGAGTACTCCGCGATGTCGTCGTGCGACGAACTCCCCGAGAAGTTCGCGGCGTTGCAACGTGCGGTCCCCGGCAAGGCCGTCGCGTGTCACACCGACGCCGCCGCGATGCTGCAGGCCTGGAAGCTCCGCAAGGCCGGCGAGCCCTTGCTCCACGGCATTCCCGGGCATCGCAAGCCGCTGACATTCGTCGAGGACAACGCCGTCCCGGTCGAGCGACTCCCCGAATTCGTCAAGCGATTCCGCGCGATCGTCGAGCAGCACGGCACACGTGCCGCGTTCTATGCCCACGCCTCCGTCGGCGTGCTCCACGTGCGCCCGCTCCTCGACCTGCACGATGAAGCGGATCGGGCTCGCATGCGATCCATCGCCGTGCAGATCGCGGATCTTGCTCGCGAGCTGGGCGGCGTCATGTCGGGCGAGCACGGCGACGGGCGCGTTCGCTCGCCGCTTCTCGAGCGCTTCTACGGCCCGGAACTCATGCGCGCCATGCGCGACGTCAAGCTCGCCTTCGATCCGCGCAACCTGCTCAACCCAGGCAACATCGTCGCGGTCGACGCACCGCCCGCGCCCATCGAGAGCGTGACGACGCGACTGCGCATCATGCCCGAGCCCTCGCGCCCGCAACTCTCCGTGCCTCGCGTCGATACGTTCTATGACTACGCCGAACAGCACGGCTTTGATTCCGCGGTTGAGATGTGCAACGGCGCTGGTGTCTGCCGGAAGAAGCAGGGCGGCACCATGTGCCCGTCCTACATGGCGACGCTCGACGAGCGTCACTCCACGCGTGGCCGCGGCAACGCGCTGCGCCTCGCGATCACCGGGCAACTGAGTTCGCCCGACGCCGCGTGGAATGACTCCGAGACGATCAAAACGCTTGACCTCTGCCTCTCGTGCAAGGCCTGCAAGACCGAGTGCCCCAGCAACGTCGACATCGCCAAGCTCAAGGCCGAATACACCGCGCAGCGGTATCGAACCCAGCGGCCCTCGCTCGGCACGCGACTGATGGCGAACCTGCGCACGCTGAATCGGATGGGCTCGCTTGCGCCCGCGATGTCGAACATGATCGCGGAACTGTGGCCCTCGCGATTGCTCGCCAGAGCTGTCGCCGAAATTGATCCGCGCCGCTCGCTCCCGAAGTTTAGCACGCCGCTGCGGTCGCTCTGGGAGTCGCCCGGGTCACGCGACAATCCCAACAGCCACCGCGACGCCGCTACCGCCGATCCGCGTCCGCACGTCGTCCTCTTCGGCGATTGCTTCACGATGTACAACGAGAGCGGCATCGGCGTGGCCGCCCGGCGCGTGCTCGAATCCCTTGGTTATCGCGTCTCGCTCGCCGACGCCGGCTGCTGCGCCCGCGTCAAGGTCTCCATGGGCCTGCTCGCCGAGGCGATCGACGAAGCCGACGCGACGCTCGCGCGTCTGCGGCCGCACATCGACGACCCGGATGTTCGCGCCGTCCTCTTCCTCGAGCCCTCGTGTCTCTCAGCCGTGCGCGATGATTGGCTCTCGCTCAAGCTGCGATCGCCGATCAATCTCCGCCGATCGCTCGCCAAGAAGGCGATGCTGGTCGAAGAGTTCATTGGGTCCGCATGGGACTCGCACCCCCATCGCCCCGAGCCCCAGCCCGACGGCCCGCCCGTGCTACTGCACGCGCACTGCCATCAGAAATCGCTGTGGGGTTCCGAATCGAGCGCCGCCGCGCTGCGCCGAGCGGTGGGTTCGAGGCTGAATGTACTCGACACGGGTTGCTGCGGCATGGCCGGCTCGTTCGGCTTCATCCGCTCGCGCTACGACCTCTCGATGAAGATCGGTGAGCTCTCGCTCTTTCCTGCGGTGCGTCGCGCCGAGCCGGGCTCGATCGTGGTCGCGCCGGGAACCTCATGCCGCCACCAGATCCACGACGGCGTCGGGGCGGCGTCGCTCCACCCGATCCAACTGCTCGACCAGGTCTGGTGCGCCGATCGCGAGGCCGCGAAGCGTCAGTAACCCCATCATCCAAGGGCTCCGGCCTGCTTTCGCACTTTCACCAGCGCGTTGGGATGCAATGCGTCGCGCGTTGTTGACTCAGCACGCCGGCACGTCGCGCTTCGGCTCCTCGCACGTCCCGATCTCGCGCCGTTCGAGTGTTATTGGCTCGTACTCGTACAGGACTCCCGGCGATTCGTCCTTGCAGCGTTTGTGCGAGCCGTCGCAAAGCGGAAACTTCTGCGACACGCCGCACGCGCACAGTGAGATCGGCTTCAGGTTCCCGAGCTCATCGCGCGGAAACTGCGATGGATCGAGCTTGACCGAGGCCGTGGCGTGGAAGGTGACTCGTCGTGCCATGTGTCCCTGCTCTCTGTGCAACCGACTCGCCGAACATCAAAGGGAGAACGGCCCGAGTCCGCATGGATCATTCTCTGAGTTGCGGCGAAGGTGTGCCATGTGCTGCTGTGGCTCTTCACGCCGGGCTCGGCACCGACCGCAGCACCATTCGCACCAGATCAACCACCGGCGTTCCCGCGCGTCCCGCGCCACCCCGCGCGATGATGCGATGCACGCACACCGGCTCGACGTTTGCGATCACGTCATCCGGCACGACATAATCGCGCCCGGCGTACAGCGCCGTCGCGCGGGCCGCCTGCGCAAGGGCCAGCGCCCCGCGCGGCGAGAGTCCAAGATGAATCGCCTCGTGCTTCCGCGTCGCGCCCGCAAACGCGACGATGTACTCGAGGATCGAAGTTTCGACCTTCACCTGGTCGACCCGGTCCTGGAGCTCGATTACCTGCGCCCGCGTGATGACCGGCTTGAGGTCGTGCAGCGTGCCGTTCGCGGGGCGGACGTCAAGCACGCGCAGCTCGTCCGCCGGCGAGGGATATCCGACGTTGATCCGCATCAGGAATCGGTCGAGCTGATTCTCGGGGAGGGGATAGGTCCCCTCGAACTCGTAGGGATTCTGCGTCGCGACCACCATGAACGGGCGTTCGAGCTCGATCGAGCGTCCGTCGACCGACACCGTCGCCTCGTTCATTGCCTCAAGCAGGGCCGACTGCGTGCGCGGCGGTGTGCGGTTGATCTCGTCCGCCAGCACGATGTTCGCAAAGATCGGCCCGGGCTTGAAGCTGAACTGCCCCGTCGATCGATCGAACACCGACACGCCGATCACGTCCGAGGGGAGCATGTCCGGTGTCAGTTGGATTCGGGAAAAGGTGCAGTCCATGCTCCGAGCCAACGCCGTCGCCAGCACGGTCTTGCCCACGCCCGGCACGTCCTCGATCAGCACGTGCCCGCGTCCCAAAACACAGCAAATAAGGTGATCGACCGCCTCGCGGCTGCCCAGAAACACCCGCTGCACGTTGTCTCGCAGGGCGCGAATTCGCTCGGTCGATTCGGTCATTCGGGCGTGCGTCATCCAGCGTCCTCGGGTATTCTGTTCCTGCCTCGCGGGGAGTATACGGCCGCCCTGCAACGCGGAAGGACGTCCGAACCGTTGAACAGCGACGGGTCTGAACATCCAGCGCAACTGTCCGATCCATACGCGCGCCCGGATTCCATTGCGCGCGAATTGACCGGAGATCTTCATTGCGCCAAGTGCGGCTACAACCTCAAGGGCCTTTCCGTTCGCTCCGTCTGCCCTGAGTGCGGCCTGGCGATCCCCGCCACTCTCCTTGCCAAGGTCGATCCCCACGCCGCCGAGCTGAAGCCCATTGTCTGGCGCGTTCCCATCGCGCTGGGGCTGGTGGTCTGGGCCGCCGCGGGCCTGCTGGCCGCCTGCATCCTCTGGTTGCTGCGAACCGAGGACTTGGCGACCTTGTTCGGCGTCGCCACGCCGGTGTCCGAGGGTGTCTCACGCCGACTTGGCGAGTTGGCGGTCACCTTGGTCGGTATCTCCGGCCTCGGCTCGATCGCGTTTATCCGGCCTCACGCGGGAATCCCAGGGCGGCAAGTCTTCTTCGCGGCCGTCGCGGTGGTGGCCTACCTCCCCATGGTCATCGCGCTGCACCGTCTTGTCTCCGTCTTCAACATCGCTATCCCGACGCCGTATTTCGGTGCGTCGCCGGTCTCGGTGACGCGAGTGCTCCTGAGGCTCGCCATCGGCGCGTGCCTCATCGTCATCGCGCTGGGCGTTCGCCCGAACGCCCGCCTGCTCGTCGCCCGGTCGATGCTCCTTCGCTCCGGAAAGGTCGACCGCCAGACCCTCTACGGCTTCGCGGGCGCGGTGGGCGTTGCCATGCTCGGCGACCTCATCCACCTCGCCAGCACCATGGGCATCGGCTCGCTCGGTTCGATCGCCCGCCTTACCGGCACCGCGCTCATCGGAGTCGGCTCCCTCCTGACCACCTTCGGCCTGCTCGGGCTATTCATCGACGGCGTACGCATCCTGCCGGCCATCATCACGACGCCGATCGGTGAGCGGGATGTGCTCGGGCCGCGTACTGGCTCGGAGTTCACTCCCCACGATCGCCGCGGATGACCCGAATGACCCGATTGACCCCTCGCAACCATGACGCCACGCCAGCAGCGAGAGTTTGACGAGATACTTCAGCGAGTGATCGACTCGCTCCCCGAGCACATCGCCGAACTGCTCGACGAGGTGCCCGTCATCGTCCAGGATCGCCCGTCGCCCGACCAACTCCGGGACCTGGGCATCGACCCCGCCGACGAGGACGAGGTGCTTTCCCTCTGCGGCCTGCACACCGGCATGCCCAACACCGACCGCTCCGTCGACGCCGCCGACATGCCCAGCGATATCCACCTCTTCCGCGACGGCATCCTCGATCTCGTCGGAGGCTGGGATGTCCCCGATGCCCGCGCGGCGCTCGAAGAGGAAATCCGCATCACCCTCCTGCACGAAATCGGCCACCAGTTCGGGCTCGACGAGGATGACCTCGATCGCCTGGGCTATGCCTAACGCAACGTGCCTTTGACCGGCCCGACTCGCCAGCGAGGGCAGTCTCCCCATGCACCCCCAAAGTGCCCGCGAGCGAACGCCACGTCAGGAACCTTGTTCTTGCGAACTGATCCTTCGATCTCCGGCGGCCAGCCGTCCACGCGAAGCTCTTGCATCCCGCGTGCCCGATCGCAGGTACCATTCGCACCGAGATCCCGCCCGCCCTTGGAGGTATTCGATGAAGCGCCGCCTTGTGCCCGCCGTCCTGCTCTCTCTGTCCTGCCTCGTGCCCGCCTCGCTGGCCCAGAACGCCGACGCGCCCAAGCCCGGGCCGCGGGTCGTCACGCTCGACATCCACGGCTCCATGCCCGAGCGTCCGGGCCCGCTCGACTGGCTGATGGACGGCGATTCGGAACCGACGCTCCGCGAGGTGATCGACGCCCTGCACGACGCCTCGACCTCCGACCGGATCGACGCGATCCTGGTGCGCCTCAAGGACCCCGAGCTCAACATCGCCCAGATCGAAGAGCTGGGCGCCGCGATCGGGCACGTCCGGGCCGCGGGAAAAAGGGTGATGGTCTTCGGCGAGGCGTACGGCAACGCCGAGCTGTTGCTGGGGTCTTACGCCGATCGCGTGATCGCGCAGTCCGGCGGGCCGCTCTCGATGCCCGGGCTGTTCATGGAGGAGATGTTCCTCGCCGACACGCTGGCGTGGGCGGGGCTCAAGGCCGACATGGTGCAGGTGGGCGACTACAAGGGCGCGTCGGAGCAGATGGGCCGTGCCGCGCCGAGCCCGCAGTGGGACCAGAACATCAACCAACTCCTGGACTCGCAGTACGCGAACCTGCGCGAGCAGATGAAGCGCGGACGCAGGATGTCGGACCAGCAGCTTGACGCGGCGATGGAAAAGTCGTGGATGACCGACGCCCAGCAGGCCGCGGCGCTGGGCCTCGTTGACAGCGTCGTCGACCTTCCCGATCTCTCTGACGACATCTCGAAGCAGCTTGGAGGCAAGGTCGCCTGGTCCGGCGGGCTCATCAAGAAAGCTCCGACGCAGTTCGCGATGGACAATCCCTTCGCGATTCTTCAGAAGCTCTCGCAGAAGCCCAAGGCGTCGCCCGGCGGGCCCGCGATCGGCGTGCTCCACATCGACGGCGTGATCGTCGACGGTGAGAGTTCGTCGGGCGGCCTCCTCGGCGGCGGCGAGAACGTCGGCAGCCGCACCATCCGCAACGCCATCGAGGACATCCTCGAAGACGACGACTTCAAGGGGTGCATCGTCCGCATCGACTCGCCCGGCGGCTCGGCGACCGCCAGCGAGGTGATGTGGCAGGGCCTGCGCCGCCTGGCCGCTAAGAAACCCGTGTGGGTGAGCGTCGGTTCGATGGCCGCCTCGGGCGGGTACTACTGCGCCGTCGCTGGTGACAAGATCTACGTCAATCCTTCCAGCATCGTGGGCTCGATCGGCGTGGTCGGCGGCAAGATCGCCATGCAGGGTTTGTACGACACGCTCAAGGTCAACGTCGTGACGCGCTCGCGCGGGCCGCGCGCCGCCATGTTCCGTTCCACCCTGCCGTGGTCGCCGGAAGAGATCGAGCTCGTCCGCGGCAAAATGAGGGAGACCTATGACCTCTTCGCCTCGCGCGTGACGGCGGGGCGCAAGGGAATCGACCTGGCCAAGACCGCCGAAGGACGCTTGTTCACGGGATCGCTGGCGGTTGATCTGAAGATGGCCGACAAGGTGGGCGGGCTCTCCGACGCGCTCGCGGACATGGCCGATTCACTCTCGATGACCGACTACGAGGTGATGGACCTTCCCGGGCCCAAGCCGCTGGAGGAAGTCATCCGCGACGCGATGAAGGGCTTTGCCTCCGCGCCGGTGCGCGGGGGTTCGGCGCTGGAGCCGGTGGCGGGCGTGATCCGGGAGGCGGTGGGGCCGCACGCGTGGCCGGCGCTGCGCGACGGCATGAACGCGATGCTGCTGCTGCGCGAGCAGCCGGTGGTGCTGATGACGCCGAGCGTGATCGTGACGAGGTAGGCGGCGACGGTGGGAGTGGACTCTCGGTGGGTGGAGCCGCGCCGCACCGGCGCGTGTCGCGTTCAACGGGTGGCGTTGAGTTTCCGCGCCAGATCGAGCAGCGGGGCTGGGTCGAGGCGGATCAGGCCGCGGCGCGGACGATCGAAGTCGAACGTGATGAAGAGCGCCGTTGCCGTCAGGACCGCCAGACACATGGTGACGCCCATGGAGCGGCGTTCGACCAGGCCCGCGCCGTACCCGATCGCGCCCAGGGACATGGCCGAGCAGATGAGCATGACGATGACAAACTCCATCGGCATGTGGCGTCGAGCCAGCGCCATGCGCCGGTCGAACTCGTCGTTGATCGCCTCCACGCCCGGCAACTCGAGGTTGGCGAGCCCCGGCGCCTCTCGCACGCCCTCCATGCACGCGGCCAGGGCGGCGTCGTATCGCTCCTGGATCCTGGCTTCGATCTCGGCGTGCGGCCCGTCGGAGGAGGTGTGGAACAACTGGAGCCTCAGATCGGCGTACTCGCGCAGGATCGCGCGGAGCTGATCGCGCGTGGGGAGGAGTTCGGCGCGGTCGTAGGCCGTCTCGATGGCGTTGGCTTCGGAGTAGAGGGCGCTCTGCCGCTCGGTGAAGCGCGACATGGCGTTGGAGAACGCGAAGCCGAGCATGAGGCCGAGCAGGCCGAGCAGAGCACCCTGGACGGTGCCGAGGTGGCCGCTCTCCGGTCGGAGGTGTGGCGCGACTCTTCGTCCCCAGCGGACGCCGATCCATGTGCAGGCGACGACCGGAACGAAGCAGAGGAGGAAGAGCGTGAATGTCGGGAATGCGGTCATGGGGGAGGATCGTACCGGCAAGGCGGGAGGGCGTTGAGAGCGAGGACGGAACGCCGAGGGAAATCGCCAAATGGCAAAGCGCCGAATTGCCAAATGAAGAGGAGGAGGAGAGCACCGATGTCGAGGACGACATTGGTGGCACACCGGCGGGGACCGCCGGGCCACCCAAGGCCGGAATATTCACTTGTCAAAGACGCCGGGGTTGCGCCGCGGACGGGCTCGCCCGTGGCCTGGCCCAGGTGAGGGCGCGGGGTACGCACGCGCTCTCCACAAGAGGGGGCGGACGGACACTTTGGTGCGCACCGAGGCGGTGATGCGCGCGCGAAATCGCCAAAGTCCAAATCGCCAAAGCGCTAAATAAGACAAGGAATGAGAAGGAGTTGCGCGCGAGGAGAAATCGCGCGAAGATTTTTTTTCGGGAATCCGGGAAACGGCCAAAAAGACGGACACTTTGGTGCGCACCAAGGCGATGATAAGCGGTTACTAACCGGGAAGAGCGGGAGTGGGGAATGGGGAGTCGGGAGTGGGGAAGAGAAGACTGAAGGGGATTCAACGCAGAGGACGCAGAGGTCGCGGAGGGGGAGAGAAGAGGGAACTCGAAGGACTCGAAGGGAAGTGGAAGAGAAGACGGAACGCGGAGGAATCAGAGGAGAGCGGAGGGACGCGGAGGGGAAGAGAAGAGCAAGAAGGCGGGGAGGGAGGAATGTGGAAGACGGGGAGGAGTCGGAGGAAGGGCAGGGGAATGACGAGGAGAAGGAAGGGCACGGACACGAAGACGTGTCCGTGGCACGAGACGCCGCGCATCGCATGGCTCATGCCGCCTGAGAGCTGGACTTGGCCGTTGCGTCCGTGCCGGGCTTGGTGTGTGAGGCTTCTGCCGGGCACGAGATCGCCAGCACCGTGATGTCGTCGATCTGGTGGAGCGAGCCCGAGTGGTGGTCGAGCGCGAGCGCCAGCTCGTGGGTCGCGAGTTCGGCGGCGCGTCCTTCGCGTGCGTGGATCGCCATCTTTTCGAGGTACTTCAGGTACTCGTGATTCGCCTTGGTGGTGGAGCGAGTGAACGAGTCGAGCGTTGGGAACGCGGTCTCCAGGCCGTCGGTGTAGAGGACGAGCGTGTCGGACGGGCGCAGGTCGAAGGAGACCTGGTCGAAGATCGCGTCGTCGAAGACGCCAAGGAGCGGGCCCTCGGTTTCCTGGCGCAGGCGCTGCCCGGAGCGCAAGAGCAGCGGCGGGGGATGCCCCGCGCCGGCGAGCGTCACGCGCATGGTGGGAAGATCGATGCACCCATAGACCGCGGTCGCGAATCGCTGGGCGGCGTGGGGACGCGAACAGAACTCGCGGTTGAGGCGGTTGAGCACCTCGGCGGGCTCGAGCACGGTCCACTCGTCGCCGCGGCGTTCGCGCGCTTCGAGCGAGCGGGAGAGCGCCATCGTCACCAGCGCGGCGGGCACGCCGTGCCCGACGGCGTCGGCGATCAGGAACCCGACGGTGCGGTCGTCGAGCTTGCGGACGTCATAGAGATCGCCGCTGACGTAACCCATGGGCTTGTAGATCACGCCGAACGACGTGCCGGGAACCTCGGGAAGCTCGCGGGGCAGAAGCTCGCGCTGGACCGCGGCGGCGAGGTGAAGCTCTTCGTGGATCTTGTCCATCTCGCCGCGCAGCCCGCCCTGCGAGCTCTGCGCCAGGTGCAGGTCGCGCGAGACGGCGTGGAGCAGTTGCTGGCGCTCGCCGAGCGTGTGCAGCATGATCGCGAGCGTGGTGGTGTCGGCGTCAAGGGTGTCGACGATCGTGCCGTCGCGATTGCGACGCAGCGCGCCGGCGGCGTCGCGTGGCAGCAGCATGATGGCGGGCACCAGGCGATCGCGAAGCAGCGCGAGCACGCGGAAGATCTCGGGCATGTGCGCGTCGATCGCCAGGAGTACCGGCGGCGTGGCCGCGAAATCAACGCCCGGGCGGATCAACTCGACCCGCGCGAGCAACTCGTCATGCGTGATGAGTTCGCAGCGCGGGGATTCCGCGTCGGCCCAGGCGGCCGTGATCGGCTCAACCCAGCGCGACGCCGCCCGATCCAGGAGCGAGGGCGAGACCGCGACAATGAACGTGCTCGAGCTCATGAGCCTCCAGCCACGGCGCGCCGGGTTCTCGGACCCGCGCCTCGCGCCGACACCGGGGCTTATCGGCTCACTTCGCCCGCTTCTTCAGGGCGACCGTGTCGAGCTTGATCTTGTCCCCCTCTTTCACTTCCAGCGTGTCCAGCGTGTCGCCGGCCAGCTCAACCACGAACTGGGCGGCGTACTTGCTCCCGTAGCGTTTCAGGCGCTGCTCGTACTTGTCATTCGCGGGGTTGATCTTGTCCACCGGCTCGTCGGGCTTGCGCGGCTCTTCAACCTTCATCTTGTGCTTGGCGGTGACGCGCCCCGTACCGTCCAGAAAGATGATGTCGATAGGGATCGGGCAGTCGCGCATGACGAACTCGCGTTCCTCCGCGCGCTTGAAGACGAAGAGCATCCCGCCGTCCTTGGCGATCTCCTTGCGGTCCGAGAGTCCCTTGAACCGCTTCTCGTCGTCGAGCGCGAGTTCGAGCTTGAACTCCTTGTCCTTGATCGTCACCTTCGCGAATTTGTCGTCGTCGGCGGGCGGCTCGTCGCACGCCGAAAGCGTGAGCACGCCCGCCAGCGCGGTCGCCATCGCCGTCGCCATCGCAAATCTCGGCAGGAGGAGGGCCATGGAGCGGCGGGTCATTTCGAGAGCAGCCATCGTTCGTCCTCCGGCGTGTACACCACTTCGGTTCGGGGAATCGTACCCGAATCAAGGCGCTGGCGGAACTCGATCACGCTCATGGGGGTGCGGGCTCCAAGCCCGCACCAGAACGCGACCAAACCGATGACGCGTTCCGCGGGCACGCCGCGGGCGCGAAAGGTGTCCAGCCGCGTGTCGCCGTGGCGTTTGGCGAGGCGTCGTCCGTCCGGGCCTTTGACCAGCGGCAGGTGGCCGTAGGTGGGGGTGGGCAGTGCGAGGGCTTTCTGCAGGACGATCTGGCGGGCCGCTGAATCTAGCAGGTCATCGCCGCGCACGATGTGCGTGACGCCCTGGCGGGCGTCGTCCACCACGACGGCGAGCTGATACGAAGGCTGCTCGCGCTTGGTCCAGATGACAAAGTCGCCGATCGTGCTGGCGGGATCGTGGCGCTGATGTCCCGCGAAGAGATCGTCAAACTCGACGACGCCCGGCGGCGTGGCGAAGCGCCAACTCGACAGCTCGTCCGCCCTCGCGAACTCGCGTGAAACCAGCGCGGGGCGCAGCGACGAGGGGAACGCGATGTCGTGGGCGCCTTCCTGCGGCGCGGAAGCCGCCGCCTCGATCTGCGAGCGCGTCAGTTCGCACGGGTATGCCAGCGCCTCCCCGGCGAGTCTTTGCATCGCGTGGCGGCATGGATCGAGGTCGTGCGACTGGATCAACGGCCCGGAATCCCAGTCCATTCCGAGCCAACGGAGCAGGTCGATGGTGAGCTCGATCGCGCCGGGCTTGACGCGCGGGCCGTCGATGTCCTCGATGCGCAGGATGATGCGCCAGCCGTGCGTTCGCGCGAGGGCCCAGTTGACGAGGAAAGTGCGCGCGTTGCCCAGATGCAGCGCGCCGGTGGGGGAGGGCGCCAGGCGCGTCGTCGCCGGGCCCGCGGCGTGTGGGTCTGGGGCGCGATCGGCGGTGTCCGGTGGGGTTTGCACGGGATCGGGACTCGCTACACTGGACGCGCGTCCCGGGCCGACCGGGCGTGGAGCACGCGATGAAGAAGCTTACCGCCGCCCAAGTCGAGACCGCGCTCAAAGACCTGCCCGAGTGGTCGGAAGTGTCGGGCGCGATCCAGCGGACGTACCAGTTCCCCAGCTTCATGGCGGCGATGGAGTTCGTTCACAAGGTGGCGGCCCAGGCCGAGGCCGACCAGCACCACCCCGACATTCTCGTGCGCTACACCAAGGTGACGCTGAGCCTCTCAACGCACGACGCGGGCGGGATCACCAAGAAGGACTTCGCGCTGGCCAGGAAGTGCGACGCGATCCTGGCGGGCTCGTCGGCGGCGTGAGCGGATCGACATGCTGCTTTGGTAGAGCGGTTCCGAAGCGAAGACACAACACACCGGCGGGGACCGCCGGGCCACCCAAATGCGGCGCGACCTCGCCGCAGGTCACAGAAACAGCTTCATCAGACGGGCCGCGAGCGCATCGGCGAAGAGCACACCCGCATCGGAGAGCGCGATCGCGGGATCGCGTTCGCGGAGCAAGCCCTGCTCGTTCATGCGATCGATCGCGCGCTGAACGCGGCCCTCGATGTCGCCGCCGTGCTCGCGGGCACGCGTGCGCAGCCAGTCGATCGGCAGGCCCTCGCGAAGGCGCAGGCCGGTCATGATCCGCTCGCGCACCGCGCGCTTGGCGTCGCGAGGCTCAATCTCGCTCGTCTTTGCCCAGCCCTCATCCGAGAACGACAGGTAGTCATCAAGACGCGGCGCGTTCTTCCATCGGATACCGCGGACGTGCCCCGACGCGGACGGGCCGCACGCGAGCCATTGCTCCTGCCGCCAGTACGCCAGGTTGTGCCGGCATTCCGCGCCGGGACGGGCATAGTTTGAGACTTCGTAGCGAGAAAAGCCGCGCCCGCCGAGCCGCTGACCCACCAGCGTGAACATGTCGGCCTCGAGGTCTTCGTCGGCGGGTGTGAACTCGCCGCGCTTCAGGCGGTGCGTCATCGCCGTGTTGGGCTCATAGGTGAGGTTGTACGCCGAGACGTGCTCGACCGGGAGCGACGCCGCGGCGTCGAGATCGCGTTCCAGGTCCGCGATCGATTGGCCCGGGATCGCATAGATGAGATCGACCGATCGGCGCGGAATGCCCGCGCTGCCCGCGACCTCGATCGCCCTGGCGACGTTGTCGGGATGGTGCCAACGTTCGAGCGTCTTCAGATGGGCGGCGTGGAACGACTGCGCTCCCATGCTGACGCGCGACACGCCACCCTTGGCGAGAACATCGGCGAGCTCGCGTGTCACGGTCTCGGGGTTGCACTCGACCGTGAACTCGCCGTCCCCGCGCCGGATGAGTGAAAGATCAAAGCGGGTTTCGAGTACGCCGAGCAGGCGCGTCCAGAGGTCGGGGCGCAGGAGGGAGGGCGTTCCGCCGCCGACGAAAATGGTGCGGAGCGGGGCGCCGCCCGCCAGGTGCGCTTGGGCGGAAAGTTCGGCGGTCAGGCGATCGACGAACGTCTCCTGTCGATCGCGGGTGTCGACGATGCTGTAAAAGTCGCAGTAGTGGCACTTGTGAAAGCAAAACGGCACGTGGATGTAGAGCGATCGCACCGGCGAGGGGGCGGCTTCGGGCGTGGGTGTCGTCCCCAGCCATGGGCGGGGGGAGGATTCTGGCCCCTCGGATGAGGATTGCCCAAGTTGGGGAAGCGCGGTATCTTGCGGCATCGGGCCGGGTCCCGGAGCGTACAGTTTGGGGTGACGGAACCCCCTCCGAAGGGCCCGAGCGAAAGGGTAGCCCCGTGGTGAATGCCTCCCTGATTCTCGTCACCGCCGACAAACCGCCGCGCGAGGTTCCGCTCAAAAAGTCGACGCTTATCGTCGGTCGCCAGGACACCTGCCATATCCGAATCCCGTCCGATTCCGTCTCTCGCCAGCACTGCGAGCTGCGCGTGGAGGACGACGCCGTGACGGTCCGCGACCTGGGCTCGAGCAACGGCACCTTTGTCAACAAGCGCCGCGTGAACCAGACCGAGTTGGCCGCGGGCGATGTTCTCTCGATCGGCAGCTTCACGTTCGTGGTGAAGATCGGCGACGCGCCGCCGTCGGTCGATCCGGTCAAGGTGCTGGCGGCGGCCTCACCCGTTCTGGACCCGACCAAATCGGCCCCCGACCACCCGGCCAAGCCATCTTCGGCCAGTCAGCCCAAGCCATCACCCAAGCCCGCGCCCGCCAAGCCCGCCGCCGGCGGCAAGGGGAGCGTGCTCGACGAGATCGACACCGAAACTCTGTCCAAAATGGCCGACGACAGCAGCTTTGCCGAGTTCGATTTCAGCGACGACGACGAGAAGAACCAGCCGAAGCTTTAGGGCTTCGTGGGCGGCGCCATTCGATGGTCATGAACTGGAGCAGGCGGGCGGCTCTTCGGCGCTGGATCGGCATACTCCCGATGCCCGATGCCCGATGCCCGATGCCTGCTACTTGTCTTTCGGCTTTTCGGCCGCTTGGTGGCCCGGCGAGTGACCGCGCCCCGCGGGGACTTTGATGCTCGTGCCGCAGGCCCGGCAGCGCACGGTTTTCCCTCGCGCGGTGCCGGGGACGGCCAGCACCTTTCGGCACGTCAGGTTCGGGCACAGGATGCGGACGGTTTCTGGGGGCATGTGGTGCGCAACTCCCTCGGTCAGTGCATCGGTTGCGCGGGAGCCGGCCTTGACGCCCGCGTCCGGCAAGCCGCGCGCTCGGAGCGGAACAGCCGTCACAGACCGCACAGGTAGCCCGCATGACCTACATTGAGGAGCCAAAGGCGGAGGCTCCCATGGCGAAACGGGGGCCGATCGCCCCACGGGCAGGAGCGTGCGTGATGGCCGGAACGATGGGAAACTCCAACACGAGCCACAAGACCAAGGGCAACGCCACGGCGGTCATCGGCATGCAGTGGGGCGACGAGGGCAAAGGCAAGCTCGTCGATCTCCTCTCCGCCGAGCACGACGTGGTGGTCCGCTATAACGGCGGCGCCAACGCCGGCCACTCGGTCGTGATCGCCGGGCAGCGCTACGCGCTCCATCTCATCCCCGCGGGCATCCTGTCGAAGGGAACGCTCGCCGTCATCGGCAACGGGGTGGTGCTCGACCCCGACACGCTCCTCAAAGAGCTCGACACGCTGCAATCTCGCGGCGTGGACACCTCCAACCTGGTCATCTCCGCCAACGCCCACGTCGTCATGCCCTATCACAAGGACGAGGACGCCGCCCGCGAGGACACGCTCAAGAGCGGCGCAGGCGAGAGCCCGCTGACCGAGATCGGGACGACGCGCCGCGGAATCGGGCCGGCCTATGCGGACAAGGTGCAACGGGCCGCCGCGGTTCGGGCCCGCGACCTGCTCCGCCCCGAACTGCTGCGGGCGAGGATCGCCCAGGCGTGCCGCTTCAAGGCGCCGATTCTGGGCAAGCAGCCCGACGTGGAGGCGATGTTCGCGACCGCGACGCAGTGGGGCAAGCGCCTGGCGCCCATGATCCGCGAGACGACGTACCTGGTCCACGACCAGCTGCGCGCGGGCAAGCGCGTCATGTTCGAGGGCGCCAACGGCACACTCTTGGACGTCGACCACGGCACCTTCCCGTATGTCACGGGCTCCAACACCGGCACCGCGGGCATCGCGACCGGCGCGGGCGTGCCGCCGACAATCCTGACCAGCGCGATCGGCGTGATGAAGGCCTATTCCAGCCGCGTGGGCTCCGGTCCCATGCCCACCGAGCTCTCCGGCGACACCGCCCATCGCATCCGCGAGCGCGGGCGAGAATACGGCACGACCACCGGGCGTCCGCGCCGCGTCGGTTGGCTTGATCTTGTTGCGCTGCGCTACGCCGCCATGCTCAACGGAGTCACGTCCCTCTCGGTCATGCTGCTCGACGTGCTCGCGGGCTTCGACACGATCAAGGTGTGTACGGCGTATCAGCTCGCGGACGGCTCGACGACCGATCGCTTCGTCGCCGACGGCGCCGAACTCGCCGGGGCCAAGGCGGTCTACACCGAACTGCCCGGATTCATGGACGAAATCGGTGCGGCCCGCTCGCTGACGGCGCTCCCCAAGCCCGCGCGTGCCTACCTCGATTTCATCCAGGAAAAGGTCGGCGTCTCGATCGGATTCGTCAGCATCGGGCCCGATCGCGAACAAACCATCATCGTCGGGGCGTAAGGACGTTCGCAACGGCGCCGCGACCCGTGGTCGATCCGAAGAGGCCAAGCCAATCCACTTGACCCAGCACCAAACCTCCCAACCCGAGCTCTCTGATCTCGACCGCGAGGCGCTGGCACGCATCAAGTCCGTCCAGCCCATCGCCGATCCGCTCACGCACCTCCCCGACGTGCCGCCCTCACGCATCCCGCGCCACATCGCGATCATCATGGACGGCAACGGCCGCTGGGCCCGCCAGCGCGGATTCCCGCGCGAGTTCGGGCACCGCAATGGAGCCGCCACCATTCGCACCATCATGACCGAGTGCGAGCGCATCGGCGTCGAGGTACTCACGTTGTACTCATTCTCGCTGGAGAACTGGCGGCGCCCCGATCGCGAGGTCGCGGAGCTGATGCGCCTGTGCTGCACCTACTGCGACGGCGAACGCGAATCGATGAAACGCCGCAACGTTCGCTGTCGCGTCATCGGGAGGCGTGACGGCCTGCCGCCCGAGGTGCTCGCTTCGATCAACGCGATGGAGGAAACCACACGCGAGTGCACGGGTTCCAAGCTCTGCCTGGCGATCAATTACGGCGGGCGAGCGGAGCTGGTCGATGCGTGCCGAAGCCTCGCGGCGCGTGCCGCCCGGGGCGAGATCGACCCCGCGTCGATCGACGAGAGCGCGATCGAATCATCGCTGGGCACTTCGGGATTGCCCGAGCCCGACATGCTCGTCCGCACCGGCGGCGAGCTGCGGATCAGCAACTTCCTCTTGTGGCAGATCAGCTACGCCGAAATCTACGTGACCGACGCGCTGTGGCCCGACTTCGGCGTCGCGGAGCTGCACGCCGCGGTGCGCGAGTTCGCGCGTCGGCGTCGGCGCTTCGGCGGCCTGGACCAGGACGAGCCCGCGACGGACGGAGGCCACCAGCCCCATGCGTAAGCGCCTCCTGCTCGGGCCCGTTCTGATCGCCGCCCTCGTCGGCCTGCTCTGGCTCGATGAAATCGTTGATCGTCTCGCCGCGCCCGAGTGGCTCTCCAAGCTGACCGGCGCGCCGACATGGCCCGCGGGCCTTGCGATCCTGCCGATCGTCGTTTTTCTCTCGGTTCTCGGCGCCGCGGAGCTGGCGGTGATGATCCGTGCCAGGCAGGCGAGCGCGTCGACCCCGTGGACGATCGCCGCCGCGATGTTCGGGCTGGTCGCCTGGGGCGTGGCGGACACGACGGCCTCGTCGATGACCACCGCGGCGTTCGTGTTCTCGTCGGTGGTGGGGGTGTTGATCGCCTCGATGGTGTTTTACGCGAGGCACAAGTCGTGCGAAGGGGTAACGGCCGCCGCCGCGGGCTCGCTCCTGTCGTTTGCCTACCTCGGAGTGATGCCCGGGTTCATCCTCGCGCTGCGCCACGAGCATTCCGCGTGGGTGCTCCTTTGGGTATTGCTCACGATTAAGGCCTGCGACACCGGCGCGTACTTCACCGGCAAAGCCATCGGCCGGCACAAGCTCATCCCCTGGCTCTCGCCCGGCAAGACGTGGGAAGGACTCCTTGGCGGCGTCGTGTGGTCGGTGGTCTCGGGTGGGCTCGGCGCGTGGCTCCTCGTTCGGGCGGGCATCGCCGCGCCGAGCGTTGTTCACGGCCTGATCGCCGGGGCGGTCTTCGCCCTCCTGGGTCAGGCGGGCGATCTCATCGAGTCCATGCTGAAGCGGGACGCGGGGATCAAGGACTCCGGCGCCAGCCTGCCGGGCTTCGGCGGGGTGCTCGACATCATCGATTCGCCCATTTTGGTGGTCCCGGTGGCTTTCTGGTGGCTGCGGGCGGTGGGCTGATTCGCATCCGCCGCCGGGGCGGACTATGATCGAACGCCAGCCCGGAGTGCTTGATGGACGTCACTGCGAAGCTCCTGCGTGTGTTCCTGGTTGAAAAGCAGATTCGCGGACTTCAGACCCGACTGAAGGCCGCCGAGCGGTTCTTGAACGAGCAGACCAGCCAGGTCGCGCAGCTCGACGCCAGGAAGACCGCGATCGATGCACAACTGAAGCAGCTCGCCGCCGTCGCCAAGCAGGCCGAGGGCGAGGTTGCCCGTCTCGATGCACGCATGGCCACGCTCCGCGAGCAGATGAACGGGGCCCAGACGAACAAGGAATACAAGGCCTTCCTGACCGAGCTCAACACCTTCAAGCTCGAAAAGGACAAGGCCGAGCAGAGCGCCCTGGAGGCGATGACCAAGGTTGACGATCTGAAGAAGCAGGCCGGCGAAATCGAAACCCAGCGGACCGAACGCGACAAGCTCCGCGGGGTCGCGGTCGCCGAGCGTGACGCCCGGGCCGCGGAGATCAAGGACCGCTTGGACGAACTGACCAAGGAGCGCGTCGCGCTGACCGCCGACGTGCCGGGCGATTCGCTGCGGATGCTCGAGCGCCTCGTCAATACTCGCGGCGAGGACGCGATGGCCCCCATCGAGATCCAGGACCGCAAGCGCCACGAGTTCACCTGCGGCTCGTGCCAGATGAGCCTGCCCCTCGACACCGTCAGCGGCCTGATGAGCAAGGGCAAGCTCACGACCTGCGTCTCCTGCGGGTGCATCCTGTACCTCGGCGAGGAAGAGGCCAAGAGCCTTCAGCCGGCCGCGCCCAAGCGGTAGCCCACTCGGGTATCCACGCATGATCCCGCCTGGGCCGACAACGGCGCAAGCCTCGGCCGACGATCGCCCGGTGATCCCACCGCGGCGCGTGTCGCACGCGCGAGCCTTCGCGTCGCTTGCTTCGCTCGGGTTCTTCGCGCGATGGTCCTGGGCCGCCATCCCCGTCATCGTGCTGCTCGCCGTCACGTTGCCGAAGCTGAATCAGGGCGATTGGCGTGGCGACACGGGCTGGTACGCCGCCCTTGGGCTCGATGCCGCTCGCTCCGGGCGCTGGTCGCTCTCCGCGGGCGAGGGCGAGCCGTATTTCAACAAGCCGCCGCTGGTCTTCTGGATCGTGGGGCGTGTGCTCGCGTGGTCCGGCGTGGACCTGCTGGCGGCGCGCCTCGCGAGCGTATTCGCCGCCGCGATCGGCGTGATCGCGACCGCGGGCATCGCGCGGGAACTTGGCACGCGGCGATTGGCCGCAATCGCGGGCGTGATCCTGGCGTTGACCTACGAGTATTTCCGGCGCACGCGCGAGATCTCGCTCGACATGTGGCACGGCGCGTTCTTGCTGCTCGCCGCATGGGCGATGGTGAGGGGCGCGGGGCTGGGGCGAGGGCATGAGGTCAGAATCAGGGTGGGAAGCGAGCCGCGTGCGGGCGGTTCATCGGGGTGCAACGCTTCGGTCGCGCCCGCCTTGGCCTGGTTCGCGCTCGCGGGCGTCCCGGTCGGCATGGCGCTCATGACCAAGCCGCTCATCGCGATGGCGATCGCGCCGATCATGGCGATCTGGCTCTGGCGCGTGCGTGGCCCGAAGCACGCGGCGCTCGTCCTCGTCGCGCTTCTTGTCGGTGTGGCGATCGCGCTCCCCTGGCACCTGTGGATGGCGCGAACCTACGCCGACGCGTTCCTCGATCAGTATTTCGGGCGTGAGATCGCGGCCCGCGCCTCGGGCCGGCTCGTAGGCGGGCAGAAGGCGACGCAGCCCGCCTGGTACTACCTCGCGCAGATCGTGACGGGCTACTGGCCGTGGCTCGTCGCGCTCGGTGCGGCGTACTTTGCCCGCGCGTGGCGCACGCCCGCGGGGTTGCTCGCGCTGGTCTGGGCCGGCGCGTGGCTTGTTCTGCTCACCGCGTTCCCCGATCGGCGCGATCGCTACGCGATCCCGATCTATCCGGGGCTTGCGATCGCCAGCGCGATCGGTGTTCTTCATCTCTGCCGCGGCGTTTGGCGGCCGCGGGTCAACCAGGCGCTGCGATTGGCCGCACCCGTGTCGGCGGTGATCGCGGGTGTCGTCGCGATCGTGCCGATCCGCGTGCAATCAAAGCCCGACGAGCAGTGGACAAAGCTCGATGAGTTCATCGGCGCCGACGCGTCCCATCGCGTGCTTTACGAGGGCGCCAGCGACGGTGCGCCGGCGGCACGCGTGTTCCTCATCACCGGCATGTGGCCCATCCCGACGCGTGACGCCGCCGACCGCCCGCTCACCAGCCCGGGTCGCGGCTCGTTGATTTTCTATCACTCACGCGGCGGCCGAGCCCCAGGGCCGGGCGAGGTGCCCGTGTTCCACGCGGGTGACCTGACGATCACACGCCTCGGTGGTGACGTGTGGAGCCCGCAGACGATCGGCGACCCGGGGGAATGAAGAAGTCACGGAGTCACGAAGTGGCGAAGTGAAAACTACCCACTTGGCCTGAGCGTGTCCATGCTCTGATGATCCGCCTGTCTCGCTGTCTCGCTGTCTCGCTGTCTCGCTGTCTCGCTGTCTCGCTGTCTCGCTGTCTCGCGGCAGCCGTGGATACGCTTTGCCATGCTTACTCCACAGGTGCTCAAGGCCGTGTTCGATCGCGGGCTGTCGTATGACCGGTATGTCGCGGGCGGGACCTCCGATCAGCGCGAGTCGTGGTCGTGCGTGTATTCGCGCATCGCGCTCGCGCCGACCCAGCGCGAGATGGTCGCGTCGTTTACGCGGACGATGCCCGTGCTGGTCACGTCGGGGCTGTGGTGCGGCGATTGCGCGGCCCAGTGCCCCATGCTGGCGCGGATCGCCGAGGCGAACGCGTGCATCGATCTTCGCTTCGTCGATCGTGATCGTGAGAAGGAACTGGCCGAGCAGGTGCGGATCTGCGGCGGGCTCCGCGTGCCGACCGTCATCTTCATGAACGAGGATTTCGAGTTCGTCGCGCTCCGCGGCGACAAGTCGCTGTCCCGACTGCGGGCGATCGCGGCCCGCCAGATCGGGGCGGCGTGTGCCGTGCCGTGGGCCGAGACTCCCCCGGACGAGGCGGTGGCCACGCTGTCGGACTGGCTGGGGGACTTTGAGCAAACTCACCTAACCCTGTGGCTCAGTCCGAGATTGCGCGAGCGGTACTCCGATTGATGAAATTGGTATTTGTTCGGTATTTTTCGCGCCGATTGTGCCGATTTTTCGGATGTCAACCGTCTCCAGACGGCTTCTCTGTCTTGACACGCGCAAGCGTTGCGTTCATACTGCGCATGGAGAGATGTTCTTTTGGGAGAGGGAGTTTCCGCTGTTTCCGCCCGGTGTGTTCTCGCGGACGTGATTGATCTGTGAGAGATCCCTTGCGCCGCGAGGCCGAGGGGAGGGTCAAATCACACCGGGAAGTGCGAACCTCTTGAACTCAAAGAGCGTCGAACTCGGTCGGTCTCGGCCGAGGGGAGGGTGTTCTCGTTTCCGCGGCGTCAGCGTGTTGCCGGCGCTTGTTCTCGCAGTGCTCTTGATTAGGAGGGTTTCAAGTGAAGAGCATGATTCTTGGTTTGGTTGGTTTGGCGGCGCTCGCTGGCACGGCCAGCGCGTCGGACATCATGGCGGGCGAACTCGTCGCCGTCGGCCATGCGAACATCGGCGAGGCGGCGACGTTCGCTTCCGATCGTTCGAACAATCCGTACTATGACAATACGGTCAACTTCCTTGGCCAGGCGTTCGCCAACGGTGGCGCGCAGAACCAGAGCGGCAACACCATCACCAAGATGGTGTGCGATGACCTCGAAGGCATCCACCCGTTCTTCGTCGGCAAGTCGGTCACCTCTATCACTTTCTCGGTCGCGAACCTGAACGCGACGGCCGTCAACTGCCGCGCCCGCGTCCGCTTCTACGCGGAAGACGGCGCTGGCGGCGGACCCGGCACGTACATCACCGGCTACTCGTTCGCCGCGTTCAGCTTCAGCGCTGGCGTGACGAACCTGACCGGCAACCTCGGCGCTGGCTGGGTTCTCCCGACGACCAAGCTCTGGGCCGGCATCACCTTCGACAACAACACGGGCGCGACGGGCGCGACCGAAGCTCAGTTGAACAACATGGGCGTCGGCCTGTTCGATCCGCCGGTGTGGGGCACGAGCCAGGACCGCCTCTTCGGCACCTCGGCCGCGGGCTCGTTCGTCGGCAACAACCCTGCCGGTAGCCAGTTCAACTTCGGTGGCAGCCCGCACGCCAACGCCGGTTGGAAGCTGATCCCGACCCCGGGCGCGGCCGCTCTGCTCGGCCTCGCTGGTATTGCGGCGGCTCGTCGCCGTCGGTAAGTCTTTGTGACGGACTCGTTCCGTCAGGCGTCGTTCTTTCGTTCGTAGCTCCGAAAAGTCTCACGCTCCAAATGTGACTTTCGTCGTACGTGTGAATGAACGATCCTGATACCCCTCGCCCCGCGTTTTACCCGACGCGGGGCGTGTTTTTTTTGAAGAAGGCAACAGGCACTGGGCACTTGGCATTGGGGGAGAAGAAGGGACAAAGAGGGCCTGAGCGATGGTTCTTGCACTCCCAGTCAGTGCTTGGGTAGTCCTTGTCCATGTCCTACACACGCTTCGAGGACTTGCCGGTCTGGAAGGATGCCGCACGCCTGTTTGTCGGCGTGTGCGCGCTGACCGATCGAGCGGAAGCCCGTCGCAAGGGCGATTGGGCCGACCAGTTAGAGCGGGCCTCTCTGTCGATCAGCAACAACATCGCCGAGGGATTCGAACTCGGCACGACCGACCAGCTTCTTCGCTTCTTGTACATCGCCAAGGGGAGTGCGGGTGAATGCCGCTCCATGCTGGGCGTGGCGATGGCGTTGCCGCACATGTCCGATCTGAAATCTCGGATTTCAGATCTGAGATCAAAGGCGGAGTCGATTTCAAGGCAATTGGGTGGTTGGTGTCAACAACTCCAGAACTCCGACATCAAAGGACCTCGCCATCTGAACAACGCGGTGCGAGAGGCCACGAGCAGGCGCGCACGCCAGGATTCCTTTCTCGAAGAGATCAAACGCGTTGCGGCGGAAGGGCGCCGAGAGTCGCCGGGCTTGTCAAACGGCGAACACGAGGATTGATGCAATGTCACGCGAAACCCCGCAACGTCCGAGATCTCGGCGTGCGTCCCCGTCGCTTGTCCCGCGCTGCACCGGCGGCGTCCTGGATCGACAAATCATCGTCCCTCGCTGCGATCGCGGGCGGCGCGGGCCGATGGTCTTTCCCATGGACTTTGGAAGCCCCGCCTCGCTCTTCTCGGGCCTGTTCATCGGGCTGATCGGCCTCGGGCTGTTCATGTACGGAAAAAAGGCCCAGCGCCTGCCGCACGCGCTCACGGGACTGGCGCTCTGCGTGTTTCCGTACTTTGTGGCGTCGGTCGCGTTGTCGTGGCTGATCACGGGCGTGTGCCTGGGCGGGCTCTATTTCGTGTCGCGCGAGGGCTGATCCTCTGCCGGCGTCGCGTTCTCGCGCGGCTCGCTGGTCCACTCGATCGCGTTGCGCAGCAGGCGCACGAATCCTTCGTTCTTGAAATCGTCTGGGTGCCCGAGCGTGGTCGCAAAGACGCGCCCGTGCCATTCGTTCTCGAGCGTCCACGCCACCGGCTCGACCGGGCGATCGGCGGGCGCCGCGCCGGACTTGTCCAGCGATCGCCCGCGCAGCAGCACGCGCGCCTTGGCCGGCGGGAACGTGCCCAGCGTGGGCGTTGAGGGCGGGTTCAGGCAATAGAGCCAGGAGCGCGACGTGAACGCCCCAACGCCCGTGAGCAGCGGGTCTTCGCGGTTTGTGTCGTCGATCGTGACGGCGGTGGAGGAGTCGTGGCCGTAGTGGTAGATCCAAGGCGCGCCGAGCACGCGCGGTCCGAAGGAGTTCCACGATGAGAGCGGGCTGGCGGGGTCATAGGCGAAGGCGTGCGTGCTGGTGCGGAGGGCGACGATCGCGCCGCCGCGCTTGAGGTGGCGTTCGAGGGGCGCGAGCTGTTTGGCCGGCCAGCGCTGGAAGCGGGCGTAGATCACGACGGCCGCGGCCTCGTCGATCGCTTCCGTTCCGGGCAGGTTGTTGTCGGCGTTCTGGTTCGGCGCGGGCTTGAGGAGCACGGCGCGGAACCGCTCGGGATCCAGGCTCTGGCGCAGCGATTCGAGCGAGGACGGAGAGTCGTACTCGGGCTCGGCGGCGATGAACACGACGAGCGGAAGTGCGGCGGCCGCTTGGCGATCTTGGGGTGAATCTGGCTCGAGATCAGGGTGAGTTGCCGGGCTTCTCCCCGCGCCGGCGAGGACGGCGAGCCCGGAACAAGCCACGAACAGCGCTGACCATGCGGTGAAGGGTTTGGCGATCATGCGGCAAGCGTACCGCGCCCGGCGATCGCGGGCGGCCTTTCATTGACGCTCATGGACGGCGAACTGGACATCATCGCGACGTCGGCGTTTGGGCTTGAGGCGGTCGTCGCGCGCGAATTGGAGCAACTGGGCTATCAGCCCAAGATCCTTTCGACGGGGCGCGTGTGGTTCCGCGGGACGGCGGGCGATGTCGCGCGCGCGAATGTGCGGCTGCGGGCCGCCGACCGGGTGCTGGTGCGCGTCGCGAGCTTCCAGGCCGACAACTTCGATGCACTCTTCGAACGGACCAAGGACCTGCCCTGGGAGCGGTGGATTCCGCGCGACGGCGCGTTCCCCGTGAACGGGCGCAGCGTCAAGAGCCAGCTCTCGAGCGTGCCGGCGTGCCAGCGCACGGTGAAAAAGGCGATCGTGGAGCGGCTGATGCGCGGGCACGCGACGCGCGAGCTCCCCGAGACCGGCGTGCGCACGATCATCGAGGTCTCGATCCTCGAGAATGTCGCGTCGATCACGCTCGATACCAGCGGCGATGGCCTGCACAAGCGCGGCTATCGCGACATCGTGGGCGACGCGGCGCTGAAGGAGACGATGGCCGCGGGGCTCGTGCTGCTCAGCGTGTGGAACGCCGATCGCCCGTTGGTCGATCCGTTCTGTGGCACGGGGACGATCGTGATCGAGGCGGCGATGATCGGGCTGGGGCTCGCGCCGGGGCGTTCGCGGAGTTTCGACGCGGAGAACTGGGCGTGGATCGGCAAGGACGTGTTCGATCGTGAACGGGCCGCGGGCCATGTGCCCGCACGCGAGAAGCTCGCGTACACGATCCACGGCTCGGACGTGAGCGAGACGGCGCTGGCGCTGGCGCGGCGGCACGCGAAGCGGGCGGGCGTGGCGCGGCACATCCATTTTCAGAAGCGGGCGTTCGCGGACCTGCAGAGCAAGGCCGAGTATGGGTGCATCGTCACCAACCCGCCGTACGGCGAGCGCATGGGCGAGGACGAGGCGATCGAGCGGTTGTATCGCTCGTTCCCCGAGGTGTTGCGGCGATTGCCGACGTGGTCGCATCACATCCTGACGGCGCGCCTCGATCTAGAGCAACTCGTGGGGCAGCCGGCAACGCGACGCCGCAAGCTCTTCAACGCGCAGATCGAGTGTACGTACTACCAGTTCCTTGGCCCCAGGCCGGTGACGCGCCAGGAGCGGGGCGACGGCGCGGGCGAGAACGCGAATGCGGACGCGGATGGAAGCGTTGATGCGGCGACGTCGGAGGCGAGCGCGGAGTCATGGGGCATCGCGGAGCAGTCCGCGGGTGGGCCGGAAGCTGAGAGCGAGCCTGCGCGGGGTGCGGCCGCGCATGATCGTGAGCACACGGGCGGGGCGTCACGCGAGCAAGCCCCCGCGATGCCGGCGTTCGGCGGGCTTCGCGATCGCGATCGCCGCGAGCTCGATGAGTTCGAAGGGAGGCTCGCCAAGCGCGTGCGCCATCTGCGACGCTGGCCGGACAAGGGCATCACCTGCTATCGCATCTACGAGCGGGATTGCCCGGACGTGCCCGTGACGATCGATCGCTACGAGGACCAGGCGCACATCTTCGAGTACGAGCGCGAGCACGGGCGGACGCTGGCGCAGCACATCGAGTGGATCGACGACATCGCGCGCCGGACCGCGAAGGTGCTGGGGATCGACGAGTCGCAGGTACACGCCAAGTCCCGTCCGCGCCAGAAGGGCCTCACGCAGCACGAAAAGCTCGATGAACAGGGCACAACGCTCGTCGCGCACGAGGGTGGCCTGAAGTTCGAGGTCAACCTCACCGACTACGCCGACACCGGGCTCTTCCTCGATCATCGCATCACGCGCGGCATGGTCCGCGACATGGCCGAGGGCAAGCGCGTGCTGAACCTGTTCTGCTACACAGGTTCGTTCTCGGTGTACGCCGCGGCGGGCGGCGCGAGGGAGACGACCAGCGTCGACCTGTCCAACACATACCTCGACTGGGCCGAGCGGAACATGCGGCTCAACGGGCTGGAGGGTCCGCGGCATCGCTTCGTTCGGTCGGACGTGATGGAGTTTCTGCGCGGGCACCGTGCGGGCGCACACTTCGACCTGGCGATCGTCGATCCGCCGACGTTCAGCAACAGCAAGAGCACCGAGGTGGACTGGGACGTGCAGAAGGCGCACGTGGAGTTGCTCACGCGCGTGGGCGGGCTGATGCCATCGGGCGGCGTGCTGTTCTTCTCGAACAACTCGCGCCGGTTCAAGCTGGACGAGGCCGCCCTGGCGGAAGTGTTCGAGGTCCGCGAGATCAGCCAACGGACGGTGCCGGAGGATTTCAGGAACGAACGGATCCACCGGTGCTGGCGGATGGTGGTGAAATAGAGGGGAACCCGGGACGATCTTGAGCGTCTATTGCGGAACCCGCGCGCGGCGGGCCCGGAGCACACCGATGACAACGGCAGGGCGATTGGCGGCGTTGACGCTGGCGGCGGTTGGTTCGGTCTGCGGCATGGCGTCGGCCCAAAGCGTGACGATCGTCTCGCTTCCCTGGAGTACCAGCGGCATGTCGGCCGGGCCTTTGGCGCGCGACTATCCCGCCGCCGACGACGCCAAGGACATCTGGGTGGTCGAAGATTTCCGCACCGATCGCGACTGGCTGATCGATCGATTCAGCAGCACCGGGGCGGGGAGCGTCGCGGCCACCAAGGACGTCCACGTCGTCATTCTCACCGACTGGCCCACCTTCGGCACGGTGGTCATGGAGAGCACGCCAGGAACGGGCAAGTACGTGAACGCCACGCCCTGGGGGCGGCACGAGGCGACGTTTGGAATGCAGCGGCTGCGCAAGGGCAGCTACAAGATCATGTGGTGTACCGACGACGCTGGAGCGGGCAGCCCGCCGCCCGTGATGTTCGTGAAGGCGGGGAACTACGCCGTCGGTTTCGGTGATCCCGACAACGCGTATCAATTCAACCCCGGTGGCGGATGGAATCTGCCCGACGGCGTGCTCGATCCGGTCACGGACCAGCTGGACAACCAGGGCAACCCGATCGGTGTGAACTTCAAGCTCACAGGAGTTGAAGCGCCGCCGTGCGACGCGGACTTCAACGCCGATGGCTTCGTGAACGGCAACGACTATGACCTGTTCGCCGACGCGTTCGATGCCGCGGACCCGAGCGCGGACCTGACCGGCGACGGCTTCGTCAACGGCGATGACTACGACTTCTTCGCCGAGCACTTTGACGTGGGTTGTTGATCGCACGTCGAGTCAGGAGTCGGCGACTCGAACAGGCGCCGGGCCGAGCGCCTGCGCAAGGCGGCGGCGAGAAACACGAGTCGTTCGCCGGTTGCAGCGTGCTTTGCGCGGGAACGCCTACTTCTGCGTCTCGTCCTCGCCCACGTAGATCACGAAGTCGGCGCGGCCCTTGTCCTCGTCGCGGAGCGAGCTCGATTCGGCGTCGACGTACGAGACGGTCACGACTTTCGCGCCCGGCGCGAGCTTGCGCAGCGCTAGCACCGTGCCGCCCTCGTGGTTGATGTGGAAGCACCCGACGACCAGGAGCGTCGGCGCGCGACCGGCCTGGATGGAGCGCGCTACCGATTCCGCCATGGTCCAATCCCACAGCGATTGGGATCGGAAGGTGTCTTCGATCCGCTTCTTCTGGGTGGCTTCGTCTTCCTTCGGGCCGTGCGCCGCGGCGCCGGCGCCCATGACCTTCTGGAAGTCCTCCCAGTAGCGCCCGGTCGGCAGTTCGTCGGGGATGCGCCAGAGGCGCTGCTGCTCGGATGTGAGCGTGCGCAGTTTGTCATAGCCGTCGGCCCGCGCGACGCGGACGTAGCGGCGCGGCGCGTTGGCGGCAATCACGCTTCGATGGTTGGCCTTGGCGGTCTCGACCATGTGGCGATGCCCGCGCGGGTAGTTGCCCTCGGTGCGATTGGCGGCGACGCGGAACGCGTCCTCCTTCGTGAGGTCGGCGAGGTAGTCATCGAGATTCGCCTGCTCGTCGCGCTCGAAGAACTCCATCGCCAGCGTCGCGTTCGGCGCCTTGGCGACAAGATCCTCAAAGAGCGCCGCGGCCGAGGGAAGCCCGCGCGGGTGCCCGTGGTTTTCGCCCACCAGCACGGCGTCGGCGCCGGAGGCGACGGCGACAAGGTCATTCCAGTTCGCGACGGTCCCATCGTTCCCGCGGAAGACCGTGTATCCGCGCCCCGCGTTGAGCTGGTCGGTGGTGGGGCCGGTGGCGACCGCCTTCGCGGATAGGCCCGCGCAGCCGACGGAAAGGAGCAGGGCGAGCGCCCCGCAGAGTGCGACGGGAAGCAGCTTGTTCATGGCGACAGCGTAACGCGCCGAAACGCGGAGCGTGCTACGCTCGCGGGACTTTTTCCAGGGCGGCGCGTGATTGCCCGCGTCCACAGCTCGGAGACCCGCGATGACGACCGGCCAGACCTTCCGCCAGCTCCCGTTCATGGGCGTGATCCATGTCAACAACGAGGCCATGAAGGCCGGTTGGATCATGGGCGATCCCAACTGGTCGAACCTCGGCCAGGGCCAGCCCGAAGTGGGCGAAATCCCCGAGGCGCCCCCGCGATTCTGCGAGCTGAAGATCGATCCATCAGACCACGCCTACGGCCCGGTCGAGGGCATCCCCGAGTATCGCCAGGCCGTCGCGGACCACTACAACCGCCTCTATCGCAAGGGCAAGAAGTCGCAATACACCTTTGAGAACGTCATGATCGCGCCGGGCGGGCGGGCGGCACTGGCCCGCATCGGCGCGGCGCTCGGCGTCGGGCGCCTCGGTTATTTCACGCCCGACTACACAGCCTACGAAGACATGCTCACCACGTTCTCGCGCGTCGAGCCCGTGTGGATCGAGCTTTCGGCCGCCCGCGGGTTCCGGATCGATCCCGGCGAACTCGAGACTCGCGTCGAGAGAGAAAAGCTCGGAGCACTGCTCATCTCAAACCCGTGCAACCCGACCGGCGTTGCGATCCGCGGGAAGGAACTCGCCGCGTGGCTCGAGCTCTCGCGCCGGCGCGGCGCGACGCTCCTCTTCGACGAGTTCTATTCGCACTATCACTACACCCCCGGCACGGACTGCGGCGTGTCGGCCGCGGAGTTCGTCGATGACGTCGATGCCGATCACGTCGTGCTCGTCGACGGTCTCACCAAGTGCTTCCGCTATCCGGGCTGGCGATCGGGATGGGTGCTGGCGCCCAAGGGCGTGATCCGCACGCTGACGGCCGCCGGCTCGTTCATGGACGGCGGGCCCAGCCGCCCGATGCAACGCGCCGCGATCGAGGTCCTCAGGCCCGATCGGGCCGACAAGGAGCTCGCGGCGGTGCGCAAGCACTTCCGTGCCAAGCGAGAGATGACGCTCGCAAGGCTCAAGGCGATGGGCGTGAAGTTCCCCGCCGAGCCCGAGGGCACGTTCTATGCGTGGGGCGATGTCTCGGGCCTGCCCGCGCCGATCAACACGGGCGAGGGGTTCATGCGTCGCGGCTTCCAGCACCGCGTGCTCACCGTGCCGGGCGAGTTCTTTGACGTCAATCCGCACAAGAAGCGCGGCGGAACCTCGCCGCTCTCCACGTTCGTG
>JADYYE010000045.1 GCA_020853815.1 Phycisphaerales bacterium | reverse complement strand
GCAAGATCACGACGTGGCAGGTCCCGGGCGGCCCGGGCGTTCGCATGGACACGCATGTCGTGCCGGGCTATTCGGTCCCGCCCAACTACGACAGCATGATCGGCAAGCTGATCGTCCACGCCGACTCACGCCCCGAGTGCATCGACCGCATGAGCCGGGCCCTCGACGAGTTCCGCGTCGACCCCATCAAGACGACGATCCCGCTGCACCGACGCCTCATGCAGAACTCCGACTTCCGCAAGGGCGGCGTGGACATCCACTACCTCGAGCGGCTGCTGAAGTAGCTCGCGAGGTAACATCCGGCATCACGCCCGCCCCAGGCATGGCGGCGCCGGTGCGCTTCCCGTCATCCTTTGCGAGCCCGAAGCGCCCGCGGTGGACCCTCCGCCGCCGGTCCAACGCCGACCGCTCCGCCGCTTGTATTCAGCGAGCGCAAAGACCGGGCCATGCCCAGCTGATCACGCGCTATTCCTGCTACGATCTACGACAGTCTGGCTGTTCGCCGGTCTCGGGAGCGTCGCATGATCCATCGCCGCCACTTTCTGACTCGTGCCGGGGCCTTTGCCGCGGGGTTTGTGGGGCTTCGTCGCGCCATGCTGGCGCACGCGTCGGGCGCGGGCGAGCTCCCCGTGCGGGCGATGGCGGAGGACGGCTATGGCCCGCTGGTCCGCGACCCCATGGGCCTCTTCGATCTCCCCAAGGGCTTCAAGTACGACGCGTTCTCGCGCACGGGCGAGAAGATGGACGATGGGCTGCTGGTTCCGGGCGCTCACGACGCCATGGCCGCGTTCCCCGGGCCGGACGGGTTGACCATCCTGGTGCGCAATCACGAGATCGAGCCGGGCATGGACGTGCCCGGGCCGTTCGGCTACGACAACGAGCACTTCGACAAGGTCGATCGCGCCAAGCTCTACGACGCGGGCACGCACTCGCCCTCGCGCGGCGGGACGACCACGATCCTGTACGACACGCGTGGCGGCAAGGGGCACGGGCGGGTGGTGCGTCATTGGATGTCGCTGGCGGGGACGGAGCGCAACTGCGCCGGCGGGCCGACGCCGCGGAACACGTGGATTACGTGTGAGGAGTGCGTGTTCAAGGCGGGCAAGGACTTCGCGAAGGATCACGGGTATTGCTTTGAGGTGCCGGCGAGCGCGGAGATCGGGCTGGTCGAGCCCGTGCCGCTCAAGGCGATGGGACGATTCCAGCACGAGGCGTGCTGCACCGATCCAACGACGGGCATCGTGTACCTGACGGAGGATCGCCCGGACGGACTGGTGTACCGCTTCATCCCCAAGGAGCGCGACAACCTCGTCGCGGGCGGGCGGCTCCAGGCGCTGGTCGTCAAGGGCAAGCCCTCCTGCGATACCAGCAACTGGGTCCCCAAGAACGCCACGCCGCCCGAGCCGATCAAGGTCGGCCAGCGACTCTCGGTCGCGTGGATGGACCTTTCCAACATCGATTCGCCGGACGACGACCTGCGGTATCGCGGGTTCTCCGGCGGCGCGGCGCGGTTCGCGCGCGGCGAGGGGATGTGGTTCGGCCGCGGCACGGTTTTCATGGCGATGACCGAAGGCGGCGCGGGGCACCATGGGCAGATCTGGATGTACACGCCGTCGCGCCTCGAGGGCGCACAGGGCGAGCTCGATCAGCCGGGCACGCTGGACTTGTTCGTCGAGTCGGGCGGGCCGAACGTCGTGCAGAACGCCGACAACATCACGGTCGCGCCGTGGGGCGACCTGATCGTGTGCGAGGACGAGGTGACGATGGAGCATCCCGAGCAGTTCCTGCTAGGGATCACGCCGGGCGGGTCGATCTACAAGATCGGCCGGAACGCGATGAACGTGTCGGAGCTGGCGGGCGCGTGCTTCTCGCCCGATGGGTCGACGCTGTTCGTGAATATCCAGAGGCCGGGGATCACGCTGGCGATCCGCGGGCCTTGGCGGAAGAGCTGAATCGTGTGAAGTGGGCGCGGAGCCACGACCGGGACCGCGAACGCTCCCCGCTCGATCTCGAGTTCTCGGCGCCACCAGTGCGGTGCTCGGCGCGGCGGGCTAGCGCGACTCGTTCCGCGGCCCCACCGTCTCCAGATCGAACGGCACGAACCCGAGACCGATCGCCGGCGAGTCCGGCGCGATCTTCCACGGCCTGTCCGCGTCGATCAGCACGCGCGGGTCGGCCACGAGCGACCCCGCATCGCGCCCCTTGGCCCACTGTTCCAGCGGCGAATTGCCCGGAAATGTCGTCGGCCCGCTCTGGCTCCAGAAGATATTGTTCCGGCTCGTGAACCGATCGTTCCAGTCGCCGCTCAGCATCGCGCCGCTGGTGCGCACGACGATGTTTCGCTCGAGCGTGAACGAGTTGTGGTCCTCGCGTCGCGAGCGCCAGAGCTGGGCGTCGCGCCCGAAGAGCAGGATGTTGTTGCGAACGATGTTGTCCTTGCCGTAGTGCTGGTGGAACGATCCGTGCGTGGTGCGCAGCACGAGGTTGTTCTCGGCGACGATGCCGGTCGAGCCCTCGTCGAAGTAGATGCCCCACGCGATGCTGCGCCCCGCGATGTCGTGAAAGTAGTTGTGGTGGATCGTGGTCGCGCGCGTGGCGTCGGCCTGCGTGCCGAGCGTGTAGATTCCCGCCATGTCGCCCAGCGGCGGCTCGACGTTCCCCTTGCGGACGCCGAGGTTCCGGACCTCGTTGTACTCGACGGTGTTCCCGATCGCGGCCGACGGACCGTAGCCCCACGTCCAGCCGATCGAGACCCCGCTGTAATCAAAGTCGCTGATGAGGTTGTGCGACAGGCGATTGCCGGGCGACTGGCCGATCCACACGCCGATCGCCTGGTGGTGGATTTTTCCGCCGTCGGTGATGGTGCAGTCCTCGACGGCGTTGTCGCGTGCGAGCAAGTCGCCGTCGCGGATGGTGGTCTCGCCGAGTTTCACGCCGCCCGCGCCCAGGTCGGTGATGGTGCAGCGCCGCAGCGTGCTGTCGCGGCAGGCCTTTCCGAGTTCGATGGCGTACGCCTCGGTGTGCGCGATGCGGCAGTGATCGAACGTGACATGCCGCGCGCCCACGCCGACGATCGCGCCGGGAGCGCCGTTGGCCGCCTGCACGAACCCGACCACGTCCGTGCTCGGCCACGTCAGCTTGCTCGATTCGTCGAACCACCAGCGCGCGTGGGCGAACTCGATCCCGCGGAACTCGACGTGGCCGACGAAGCGGCCCGCCTCGGGCTCGCCCGCCAGGCGCATCAGGGTAGAGAGCCGCGGCACGAAGGCGCCCTTCGGGCGTTGCACGCGCTTCACGTACACGCGATCGTGCGCGACGCACCACTCGCCGTCCGCATCCAGCAGGCTCGGCGCGCCCTGGATGCGATACAGGTCGCCGGGCGAGAGCTCGAACACGTTGGGGCTCGAAAAGCGCACCACGCGCCGCTGACGATCGATCGATTCGACGCGCAGGTGCGAATCAACCCAGCGCGTAAAGGTGACCACTTCCGCGCCGGGCTCGACGCGCGACCATGTGTCGGCGTCGGTGGCGGCGTAGACAAACGCACGCTGTCCTTTGGTCCAGTCGCCGCGCGGCTCGTCCTCGGGGATCGCGTCCACATGCAGGAAGGAGCCCCAGGCGGGATGCCCCGCCCACACCAGACGCTCGTCACCGATCCACAGCGAGCGGAAGGCCGGGCCCTTGTGATCGGCGGCCCATGCGGGGAGCGGACACGACCACACGCCGTCCCCCTCGCCCGACCACTCGGAAAGCTCGCTCCCACCCGACCAAACGACGCGCTCGCCCTCGGCGGCGGCGTAGACCACGGGCGAGGCCTGGCTCCCCGAGTCGCGCGCGTCGAGCACGAAGGTGTCGGCGAGTTCGTACACGCCGGCGTGGAATGTGATGGTGACGCCGCCGTGCAGCGCGGGGTCGACGGCGCGCAGGGCGCGAAGGCGATCACGCGCGCCGGCGGGCGTGGCGAGGGCGGAAGTGATGGATCGCCCGTCGTTGCGATCCGCGCCGCGCGGCGAGACATGAAGCACCAGCGCGGATGCGCCGGGCGCACTCGCCGGCGCGGGCTCCGCCGGCGGGCGCACGATCACGCACCCTCCCAGCAAGGCCAGTGGCGCCACCAACGTGAGGTCCGCGAGATTCATCGTGCCAGTGTACCGGTTCCTCCAGCGACCGCGCCCCCACCGCGGGCGTCGAGAAGGCGGCGGTGGTGCGGCCCCTCGGCCCGGACTCCTCGGCCGCCCGACCTCGACCCCATGCACCTTGGTCTACCCTTGCGCGTGCTTCTCTGCGTGCTCATGCCCGTCTACAACGAATCGCGCCTGCTGCCGAAAGTGATCGAGCGGTTTGACGCGGTCCCGCCGCCGCACGGGCTGGTGCGCCGCCTCGTCATCGTCGACGATGGCTCGTCGGACTCGACGCCCGAGCTGGTCAGGCAGCTCGCATCGCGCCCCGACGTGGTGACGCGCCTTCACCAGAAAAACCAGGGCAAGGGCGCGGCGGTCCGCACGGCCTGGAAGGCGGCGCTGGACGCCGGCGCCGACCTTCTCCTTATCCACGACGCCGATCTTGAATACGACCCCGCCGACCACGCCGACGTGCTCCGCCCCATCATCGACGGGCGCGCCGACGCCGTGATCGGTTCCCGGTTCCTCGGCGCGACCCACCGCGTTCTGTACTACTGGCACTCGGTCGCCAACCGCCTCATCACCACCGCGAGCAACATGCTCACCAACCTCAATCTCACCGACATCGAGTGCTGCAGCAAGGCGATCACGCGCCGCGCCGCCGAGAAGCTCACGATCGAAGAGGATCGGTTCGGACTGGAGCCCGAGATCGTCGCCAAGCTCGCGCGACTGAAACTCCCCGGCCCGGACGGCGTGGAATATCCCGCCCGGGTGTACGAGGTCCCGGTCAGCTACGCCGGACGCACCTACGCCGACGGAAAAAAAATTACCTGGCGCGACGCGGTGTCGGCGCTGCGCTGCATCTTGAAGTACGCCGTTCGGTGAAGGACGCGACCCAACGCGATCGGGACGTGCCGACGCACCACACCATCAATAGAACGACGCCGTCGTCGTCATGTTCAGGAACGTCCACGTCCCCCCGTCGCCCGGATTCCAGTAGTAACGCAGCACCTCGCCGCTCGCCGCCTTGCCCACCAGGTTGATCGTCCCGCTCGGCGACGCCACCCCCGTCATCCGACCCGACGGCGCCACCGCGCCCGTCGTGATGTCCGACAGGTTCGTCACCACCCAATCCGTCATCCCCGGCGACCACCAGTACACGCTGATCTTCCCGTTGGAATCCAGGCCCGCGATGTTCGTGCCGCCCCACGGCGTGACATAGCTCGAAACGCTCGTCGTCACCAGCGCCGGCCCCGAGATCATGTTCGACAGGTTGTTCGTCACCCAGTTCCCGCCCGGAACCCACCACGTCACGTTCAGCTTCCCGCTCGCGTCAGTTCCCGCCAGGTTGATCGCGCCCCACGAAGTCAGGTATGACGTGAGCGCCCCCGTGATCGCCGGCGCCCCCGTGAGCGCGCTCAGGTTGTCCGTGCTCCACGCCGTCATCCCCGGCGCCCACCACACCGCCTGGATGTTCCCGCCGCTGTCCAGCCCCGCCACGTTCAGCCCGTTCCAGCTCGTGACATACGTCGTGATGTCGCCCACCCACGACGGCATCGTCTTCCCGTTGGGAATGAGGTCGCGCGTCGCGATGTTCGCGAACGTCCACGAATAGTCGCCGTCGGTGTCCTTCGTGCTCGTCTGATCGAAGATCACCAACTGCCCGGCCCCCGTCGTCCCCGCGATGTGATTCAGCCCGTCGGTCGACGTGAACACCGACACGTCCGAGTTCACGATCTGGCTCGTCGCGATCTCCGTCCCGAGGTTCCGAACCGTCCAGAACCCCGTCGTCGATCGCGTGAAGAGCAGCAGCCCCGCCGCCGACGGCGCCGCCGCATAGAACCGGCTGTCGTTGGTATCAAACCACGCCGTCAGCTTCCCCGTGATCGTCGGCGCGCCCGTCTGCAGCGACAGATCGCTCACCGTCCACGACGCCGATCCCGACGACTGGTGGAAGATGATCGGCCGGCTCAGCTCGCTGTTCGTGATGAACAGCGACTGGCCCGACGCGCTCCCCGCCCCGCGCACCACCGCGTCGCTCTTGGCCTCCTGGCTCCACCCCGGCGAAGAGATCACCCGCACGTCGTTGATCTTCACCAGGTGCTCGTCCGTGATCGTCCCGCTCGTGTAATTCTCTCGCACCGGCAGCGTGTCGTACGGGCTCCCCGCGTTCACAACCTCCAGCCCCGTAATCCGCAGCACCACGTCCCACCCGTTCACCACCTGCCCGAACACCGTAAACCCGCCGTTCTGGTTGTCCAGGTTGCTCGAGTTGTTCGCCAGGTTGAAGAAAAACTCGCTCGTCGCGCTGTTCGGGTCGCCCCCCTGCTTGGCCATCGACACCGTCTTCGCAAGGTTCGACAGCTGATACTCGTTCTGCACCGCCGCGAACGTCTCGATGTGCTGCGGCGCGCCGTTGTTGTCGAGCTTGTACCCGCCACCCTGCAAGACAAAGTTCTGCGCGTGACGATGGAAAAACGTCCCGTCGTATCGATCCGCGTTCACATACTGCAAAAAGTTCTGCACCGTCAGCGGTGTCGTCGTGTTGAACATCTCGATCCAGATGTTGCCGTAATTAGTCTGCACCTCCACCAGCGTGTTCCCCGCCGCGAAAGGCAGCGTCGACAACACCTGACGCGATTCCAGTGCCTCCAGCATCGACACCGGACCGCGACCCGACACCTTCCTCAACCCCCAGCGACGCGCCGACTCACGACCCGCAGTCATCCAACCCATATCGATACCCCTCGATGCCACCGGCGGCCGCGCCGCCCGTGCCGTCTTCTTCACACCCAACAGCCATCCAGCCAATGACCAACTTTAGGACGCAACCCGTGAAGCCATGTCCACGCTGACCCCGCCGATACCAACGCCAACGGAACCATGACCACCCGCGGCCTGGACCCCGACCAACGACACTCCGAGCCCGCCGCCTCGCGTCCCCAAATGCCTTACGCACGCCAGCCCCATCTGGTTGTACCGCCACCCGCCCCACCTGCAAATCGGGTGTTCAACCATGCTTTATGTTTGAGAAATGTTCGGGCTTAGCCCGTCTTCCGCTGCGGATCGTTCAGCGATTCGTTGTACGTCGATGCACGGCACAATTGCAGCAGCGCGAACCGTAATTCCGCCGACACGTCCAGGAACTTCATCCCCAGCTCGCGCTTGAACCAGCCCGCCTTCCGCGCCCACGCCACATGCGCCATGATCGGCAGCTCCGCCCCCTCCAGCGTGTTCAGCCGAAAGCAGATCACCTGCCCCGCCGCGATCCCGGGGTTCTTCTTGCACAACACCCGCAAACCCGTCGCCGAAAGGTCGCGAACCTCGCCCAGCGAGCACGTCACATACTGACAGCGCACCCGCCCCGCCTTGCGGTTGTTGGGCGAACCTGAATCGCCCAGCACGCTGATCAATCGTCCGAACGTGCCCATGCAACTCCCGACATCGACCGTCCGCGCGCCCGCCTTCAGCTCACCAAGGGAACCCATGGCACGGCACAGACCGCACACCCCGCACAACTCCCACGAGGCCTTCACCCGCCAAAAATCTCGCTCACTTCCCCTCAATTCGCCCCCACGCTTCGCCCCGAACTTGTCGCCACAACGCGACCGGGTATTGTTCTGGAGTTTGCGCCCACCCCGCCTCTCGCCGGAGCACACATGCCCAAACGCACCGACCTCTCGACCATCCTCGTATTGGGGTCCGGGCCGATCGTCATCGGCCAGGGTTGCGAGTTCGATTACTCCGGCACACAGGCCTGCCGCACGCTCAAATCCGAGGGCTACCGCATCGTCCTGGTCAATTCCAACCCAGCGACGATCATGACCGACCCCGCCTTCTCCGACCGCACCTACATCGAGCCCATCACCCCCGACGCCGTTCGCAAGGTCATCCAGAAGGAAGCCTCCCTCGGCACCCCAATCGATGCCATCCTCCCGACCCTCGGCGGGCAGACCGCGCTCAACTGCGCCTGCGCCCTCTTCGACAACGGCACCCTCAAGGAGTTCGGCGTCGAGATGATCGGCGCCGACCGCCGCATCATCCATCGCGCCGAGGACCGCCAGGCCTTCAAGGACATCTGCGAGAACATCGGCCTCAAGCTCCCCAAGGCCAAGACCGTCAACACCCTCGACGACGCCCTCGACTTCCTCAAGGAAATCGGCCTCCCCGCCATCATCCGACCCGCCTTCACCCTCGGTGGCTCAGGCGGCGGCATCGCCTACAACCGCGACGAGTTCATCGACATCGTCACCCGCGGCCTGCGCGCCTCCATGATCCAGCAGGTCCAGATCGATCAGTCCGTCATCGGCTGGAAGGAGTACGAGCTCGAAGTCGTCCGCGACAAGAAGGACAACTGCATCATCGTCTGCGGCATCGAGAACATCGATCCCATGGGCGTCCACACCGGCGACTCCATCACCGTCGCCCCCATCCTCACCCTCACCGACAAGGAATACCAGGCGATGCGCGATGCCGCCATCGCCATCATGCGCGCCGTC
>JADYYE010000044.1 GCA_020853815.1 Phycisphaerales bacterium | reverse complement strand
CTGCCGCGAACGCCCCGCCGCCCGCCGACTCGGCCAGCTGACCGCCGCGCCGCTGACGCCGCGCGCCGTCTTCCTGCATCACCCCGCCCGGCTCCGCGGCGCCGGGGTGGGGCGATCGGACGGATACACTTCTTCTCCCTCGGGCCAGCACTCTCGCCCATCCCGCGGAGGCAACACTCCTCGTCGACATTCACTGCGAAGCTCCTGACTACCGCACTCCCCGGCCCCCCCAGGCATCGCTGGCGACGGCGGCGCCGCGTTGACTCCGTCCGCCGCAAGCTTCACGAATGGCTTGTCATCCTCAAACATGCTCGAAACATGTCGCCCGGACGCCGCACAGCACGCCCGAACGTACTTCTGTCGTGCCGAACTCGCGCTCGACTGCATCCACTCCCCTGCGACATTGCTCGGCGCGCCGACGAGCCGCGTGGCCCGGCAGATCGGATTGTACCAACGAACCATGTCCTGCACCGCCTCGCTGCGAGCAGTCGAAGAGTTGCCCGTACGCGCTTCCTCAGCGTCCGCGGTCAGTACTCCCGCCTCGAGTCCGAGCGGATCCGTGACCACACTCGGTCGCCCCCCCCGCATACGCCACCGCATTCGGCCCGTCCACGTACTCCAGCGGATCCCTCTGAATGAACCGACGCAGCTCCGGCGAGTACGCCCGGGCCCGGTAGTGGTAGAGCCCCGTCTCCTCGTCCCACTGCCGCGCCGTGAACATCCGGCTGTTCCCGATCGCGGAGGCCGTGATCGTGCTGCCGCCGCCGTCCTTGATCGTCGGCTTGCCGTACGGGTCGTACTCGTAGCTCTCGACGACGCCGCCCGACGGACCCGTCACCTGCGTGACGCTCCCGATGAGCTGCGTGTGGAAGCTCAGCCGCACGATCTCGCTCGTGTCCGCGTCCTGTTCCGCCTCCTGGTCGGCGTCCACGGTGACGGTCGTCCCGGGCGGGTCGCCGCCCTGGATCGTCGTCATCGCGCGCGAGAAGGTGTCGTACGTCATCCGGACCGTGGAGTCGTCGTGCGTCGCGCGCCGACCACGCGGCGGGCGAAGGGGAGATCGTAGCACATGCGCGTTGGGCTCGCGCGAAGGCATGCCGGACCACCCTCGGGGACGGGAATCACAGCTTCATCGCTCGCCGGCATCGACGGTGCGCGCGCGTCGGCACGGCTCGCGACCGCTGACACCGGAGACCATACCCGGGGCCGCTGAGGCACATCGCCACGCCCCGCCGGGAACCGTGCATCACCGCACGACCAACTCCGGGCCCGCACGCGCGAACTCGACCTCGTCGGACGACGAAGCGCGACGCACTCGTACGAAGCGTCCCTCCGGTGCGTGACCGAACAGCGCGACACGCTCGCCATCGTCGAACAGGACCATCGAGTGACACCATCCGTCCGTTGCGCAGATCTCCTGACGAACCAGTCGCAAGGCTCCGGATGCGTCCACCGCGCAGACTCGGATCATGTAGCGTACGCCACTCCCTGAAGGCTCGAGTGTCGCGACACCGAAGTACTGGCCGTTTGGTGAGACGGCGGCCATGTTCGGCGCCGAAGCGGACACACGAAACCTGTACACGAACGACCGGCACGACTCATCGAGGATCGTGCCGACCACCGCGAACACACCAGGCTCCGCGTTCCCGTACTGCCACAGACACCCGCCGGCGAGTCCGCACGCCGATCTGCTCCTGAATGGCCCCAGGCTCGGCAACCGGAGCAGTTTCGGTTCGAGAGGCCGGTCGTACGCGATGAGGACGATCGTGTCGGGCTCCGCCAGTGCGACGATGTGCCGACTCTCAGCGTCCGGGAGGAACGCGATCCATTGGTCGATCGGCAGCCGGACGGATCCGATTTCCGTCACTGCGCGGGCGTCGTACACGCCGAGTTCCCGCGCTCCGGTTGCGATGATGGCGCGTTCGCCCACGCGAACGGAGAGTAGGACGAAGAGTCCCGAAGCCGGACGGCGCCCGGAGCTCTCCATGAGGACGCGCAGCGTCGGAATCGCCACGGAGCGCATTCGGCCATCTTCGCCGCAGCCGTAGTACTCGTCGGTCGTCCCTCGTACGCGCGCGCACAGATCGATCGCGCCACTCGACACCGTGCGACCGGAGTCGTCAAGGACCATCATCCTGCCAGGACCGCTGATCACGACGTAGTTCGTCCCCGGCGCGATCGAGTACTCGCCTCCGGAGAAGAGCCGATCGCGCACGATTCGGTAGGTCCCCCCCGACTCCACCGCCCGGCCGCTCTGCTGTCCATCGCCCGCCGCGTCCGCTGCAGCGCAGGCGACGCACGCCGCGCCCGCCGCAACGGAGATCAGGACTCGCCACGCCACGGCGGCGATGCGAGACCTGAAACACTGGACTCCGTCCCCCGGAGCATCTGGTTCCGCCAGCTTCCGGTGCCTACAAGGAGGCCGCCCCGGACCAGGTGCTGCAACTGCTGCAGGTCCGACGCGGATTGCGAACGAACACGCGTCAACTGGCGACGGCGATGCCCAGCACCGGGTTCGAGCGCGACTGAGTTCACTCACTTCCCACCGGGAAGCAAGTAGGTTCGTCGCATCGCGAACGTGACTCGTGGATCATCGTTGCTGAGCACGACGCACCTCCTCATGCACCAGTCGCCAACGACACGGATCTCCGCAGAGCGGTCTTCGACGAGAGCAACGAGCCGCGTATGGTCGGCGCGCTTCCCGCTGTCCTTTCTTCCAAGCCACGCGGACTCCAGGTCGGCGGAACCGTCGGAATCGCAGAGGTAGACGAGGGAGTCGCTCCCGGACACGGAGACTCCCCACGCATACCAGTTTCCGAGCACCTGCCCGTCCTCAGACGCCGTCATGACGAGGAAGTTCCACATGCCGGCGCGATCATACAGGGCGTCTGACGACGACGGCATCTGGAGTGGGCGGAACCACTCCGCCCGGGGTTCATGGGTCGACCACTGGAGGCGACCGCTCAGGCTCGCCCAGGTCGTGATGACGAGTATCCCGACGAGTGACGACACCAGCACGCGTGTTCGGATGCGCGGCGAACGGACGCGAGGTCCGGTCAGTTCGGGAGGACGATCATCCAGCGTCATCGCTCGAACCCACGCGGAAGGCACGGAGATGAAGTCTTCGACGCTTGTCTCACTTGCTGTGCACTCCAGCGGCGAAGTGCACATCGGTCGTAGCGTCTGGATTCAGGGTCATCACGGAGTTCAGTAACAGCAGATCGCCGGTGTCCTTGACCATCCGAGTCCACTTGTCCGCCGCGGCCGTCCCAGCCTTCTCGCGCGCGTCCTGCATCGCGTGTTTCGCATCGACGTTGCCACTCGACACTCCGCATCCGACGACCGTGATGCACTTCTTGTTCCATGCGCGGTCGAGTGCATGGATGTACTCGTGCGCCAAGACTCCATGGTTCCAGCGCGCGGCGGCTTCGACCTCTCCCGGCGTGCCTCCCGTCACCCGCAACTCGACGCGTCGAATTCGTATCCGCGTGTACGTGGACGTAACCTCAACGTGAACGTGCGCTCCCCACGTTGACGCGAATGTCTCCCAAGGCTCGTTTCGCGCCGAACGCCTCTGGAGCACTGGGTCCGGATACGCATGTTCGAACAGCACTCTGGATTCCACTGTGGCGGTTCCACGACTGTCTCCGAGCGCAATACAGGTAGGATCACCATCGAGTCCGCCCGCGGCCAGGACCGCGGCGCGCGCGCCCCATGCCGATGAACCAGAGTATACCTGCGGATCTTCCCAGTCGATCTCAACGCCATTCACGCTGTCGGGATAGCCCTCCGGCGCGAGACCCGAGGGATCGAACCGGGCCGCTGGTCGCGTCGAGCAGTACGTCAGGGCACACGGCCCGTCCACGTACTCCAGTGGGTCCCTCTGCACGAACCGTCGCAGCTCCGGCGAGTACGCCCGGGCCCGGTAGTGGTAGAGCCCTGTCTCCTCGTCGAATTGCCGCGCCGTGAACATCCGGCTGTTCCCGATCGCGGAGGCCGTGATCGTGCTGCCGCCGCCGTCCTTGATCGTCGGCTTGCCGTACGGGTCGTACTCGTAGCTCTCGACGACGCCG
>JADYYE010000223.1 GCA_020853815.1 Phycisphaerales bacterium | reverse complement strand
TGGTAAGCCATCAATAACCCGATTAATCCCCATGTCCATTTGGAGATAACAACCAGTAATGTAAAACCTGCTAACAGGATGTAGGATATCGTTCTTACAAGTTGCCAATACTTTAATTTTTTTTCAACCGGGGCTGCTGGTTTTTTTAAAAAACAGTTCCAGAACTGGTAAATAAAAAAATACCAGGAAAAACTGAACCAAAACAAAATGGTACAGATGGTTTTTGATAGTTTGGGTGTTTCAGGATAGGGCAATTGAAAGAAAGCGAGAATAATAATGGTAATACACGTAAAAGCGAGTATGCGCGGGCCCTGGATACGAAGTGTAAGCCACATCGGATGATTATCGGGTTCCTGGAGTTGTTTTGATTTTGCAACAAGCCTTGAAGAGTACCATGTTATATAAACCCAAAAAATCAATGCGAGTAAAAACAAACCGAAAACTTTCCGGTTTTCAAGGGTTATAATCATCAGGTCTTTGCCCTGGTCAAGTTGCCAAAAACACATATAGGCTAAGAGAAGGAAAAGAATAGCCGGAAAAAATAACCAGGCAGCCCGGACAAAGTAACGCCAGAAATCGCCTACAAACAGATCCCGGTAACGAAGTACTTTTTTCTCTTCTTCAGCAGCCATAGCTTTGATTTGTGGAAAGATATTTGCCCTTCCGGCGATCAGCAATACTTAAAATTAAGTATAAAAAGGTGAATGTTTTTTTCTTATTGAAAATACTTAATACCTAAAGGAGATTTGATAAATCGTGGGCCAGAGTTTACCGGTAACATAAGTTCTATCAGAGGCAGAATCATAAGCAATACCGTTTAACTGTTGCGAACCAGGAAACTTCAGCCTGGCTTCTTCTGCCAATGAGGAAAGATTTATTTCGCCAATAATATTCCCGGTAGCAGTATCTATCCTGATGATGTGATTTTCCTCGTAAATATTTGCATAAACAGATCCACTGATAAATTCCAGTTCATTAATTTTTTTCTTAGCTCCATTTTGATCTGTAACCCGGATGGTTTTTACCACTTTAAAATTTTCCTGATCAAGGTAGGTGAGTTGACTGGTACCGTCACTCATAATCAGGGAAGTACCATCTGTTGTCATTCCCCAGCCTTCTGCTGATGGAAAAGTAAACTCACCGATTTTCTTAAATGTTGCAGCATTGTATATAAAACCGATTTTGGTTTTATAGGTTAACTGGTAAATTTTATCTTTCAGAAACACAATTCCCTCTCCAAAATATTTATGCTTATCCAATTCTGCTTTCACTTCAATTTTACCTGTAGCAGAATCAACAGTTCCAAATAATGAACGTGTGGAAGGAAATGCGCTGTCATAGCCGGTACTTTCATATAATTTACCATTATGAAAAAGAAATCCTTCCGTGTAAGAACTGGTATCGTGAGGCAGGTATTTTATTACTGCAAAGTTGATTACAGGAGTTTTATTGTTGGTACCTGTATCTGTTCCGGCAGCAGAGTCGTTATTGTTACATCTGCTCAATAAAAACAATAGTAAAAAGAACAGAACAGTTTTCCGCATTTTTATTTGACGTTTTCAACTATATATTATTGCCCCAAAGGCTCTAAGAAGCTGTTTAAATTTCATAGAATGGAGCATGGATGACGCTAATTAAACGGATTAGTATAGGTAAATCCGTGTAAATCTTTCAAATCCGTGCTATCCGTGTTCTAATTTTCATTTTTAAACAGCTTCTAAGGCATAAAGAAAAAGTATTCTGAAAAATAAGATTTTTTAAAAGTCATTTAGAAATGATTAGCCAATAAGTGTTGCTTT
>JADYYE010000043.1 GCA_020853815.1 Phycisphaerales bacterium | reverse complement strand
GATCAACACGGGCGAGGGGTTCATGCGTCGCGGCTTCCAGCACCGCGTGCTCACCGTGCCGGGCGAGTTCTTTGACGTCAATCCGCACAAGAAGCGCGGCGGAACCTCGCCGCTCTCCACGTTCGTGAGATTCTCCTTCGGCCCTCCAGTCCCGAACTTGACCTCGGGCCTGGATCGGCTGGCGGAGATGGTGAAGTCACTTCGTTGAGGAAGGTGTGGGAGAGCCCGGCACGATCGCGCAGCGCCCGTCCTCGCACGCCGGCGGCGTGTCGCCCAGTACACGGGCCGCGATCGCGCTGATCCGCACGCGATGACGCGCAAACCACACATACAGGCGATCAACGATCGGCCTTGCGATGGGCCACGCGGTCCACGCCAGCAGCCAGCGGTGTCCGACCGCGGCGTACGCGCGCCGGAAGACCTCCATGCCGCGCAGCATCGTGCCGTCCGGCGCGACGCCGTGGATCTGGCCCATGAGCGCATCCATCGGGACGCCGAAGGCGCCCGCTTCAAAGTCCGGCGCGGCGATGTCGACGATCCGGAGGTGACCTCGTCCGCGATCGAGGCGCTGCATGAACGCCGCCTCCCGCCGGCACAGCGAGCACTTCCCGTCGATCAAGATGGTGAACGGCGTTGAGTTCATCCCGGTTGGATTCGCATGTTCCCGCACATAGATTCAATCGCAACGGGCGCCGGCTTGCTCTGATTCACCCGGACCCGGGCCCGGATACCGGGCCAGTTGCCCCGCGAACGTCCGCGTTCAATCACGCCACGAGAGGGGCCTAGCGCACCACGATGTCCGCGTGCCCGTTGGTCCTGGGCCAGAGATTGGTCACGGTCAGGTTCTCGGCCGCATCCGCCGGGCCCGCGCCGGTCAGGATCGTGTCCTCCAGCTTCGTCCCCGTGATCGTCGGGTTCCAGCCGACGAGCTGGCGCGGCTGGGCGCTCCGCGTCTCCGTGGGGGTCGCGACAAAATCGCGGCATTCGTAGCCCATGGGCCCGCCCTGGTGGTGCAACTGCCATTCGTCCCCGAATCCCGCCGCGCGGTACGCGTCGATCGCCTTCGCGAGCGCATCGCACCAGCGCACACCGGGCTTGGTCGCGCCGTGATACGCGTGCTCGACGCCGCACACCGCGTCGTGCCGGCGTTTCAGATCGGCGTCCAGCGGGGCGAAGCTGACGAGGCGAGTCACGCACGCGATCAATCCGTGACGCCGGGCACAGGTGACGCCCATGGCGATGCGGTCGATCTTCTTGCCGGTCGCGATGGGGTGCCGGTACTTCTTGATGCGATCGTCGGAGGCGATGAGGATGACCGGTGCGCCAATGCCGCGGTCGCGCAAGCGCGACGAGATGAGCCCCGCGAGCCGGTGCTCGCTCATGCCGGGCGAAAGCTCGCGCAGCATGACCTCTTCGAGCGCCTCGGCCGTATCGCGGCAGAGCTCCCGCGCTCGCCGCACCTCGTTCGGCGTGAGCGACGCGCGCAGGTCGGCCAGCGGATCATCAGGGAAATCCGCCGCGAATCGCCCGTCGGGGAGCTTCAGCGCCGGTCCCCACCAGTCCGACTGCATCACCTCCCAGCCCTCGATCGGCTCTTCACCGCGGAAGCGCGGGGCTTCGATGTTGGTCGTGAAGATCACCTTTCGCTTGGGGGTCCAGAGCAGCGTCGCGAAGGCCAGGTCGCTGTGATCGACGATGCCAAGGTCCGCGCCGCCCGTCACCCACGATGCGTTCGAGCGACGCCGGATGACGATGCCGTCGTAGTTGTTCTTGGCGCACCATCCCGCGAGGCGAGTATCGATCTCGTTCATGCCGTCACTGTACCGCTTCGGCGTGGACGTGGAAGTGGGTATCGAGGCGCGCGGGTTTGCCAATGGCGGGGAACACCGGGTCAGCGCCGATCGCGGCCGGCCGCTCGGTCGTGCGCAGAAGCACACCGTGATATGCGCCGACCCGCTACGCGGCTTCTTCTCCTGCTCTTGTGTTCCACTTCACTTCGTCTTTGCGTACCAAAATTTCTCCCCGATGCCCGATGCCATCCTCAGCATCCCCCCTCGAAGTACGAGGCAAACGCGTCGAAATCGTCGCCATTCACAAACCCGTCGCGGTTGAAGTCGGCCGCCGCGGCGCCGCCCTCGAACGCGCTGGCGAACAGGTCAAAGTCATCACCGTTGACGAACCCGTCGTGGTTGAAATCCGCCGGGCACGGCCCGCCCAGGTTGATGGTGAACCCGCCGCGGATCACACGCACCTCGCCCGGCGCGAGCGTGAGCGTCCACTGGAACGCGGCGCCGACATCGCCGTTCACCGGGCCGACGGCGTTGGATAGGTTCGCCGCGCCGCTGTTGAGCTTGTTGCGCAGCGACGTGCCCGTTCCCACCTCGAAGCGCGACGCGCCCGTGCCCACGATCTCGGAGATCGCGTTGGTCGCGGTGTCGCGCTGGCGAGCAAGCACGCGGGCCGCGTCGGCGATCAGCACCGAGTCGTCGGTCGGCGTCGCCTCGATGTCCATATCGACGAGGTTGAAGACCTGGAACGTCTGCGTGGTGTTGCTGTGGCTCTTGAACTCGAGCGTGTGCTCCACCCGGGCCTGGTGCGGCGAGGGACCGTCGAAGAGCCGGACGATCAGCTTTGCGTCGAATCGCTCCTGGCCCGCGGGCCCCGGGCCAGCATTGGTCCACACGAACGTCGCCTCGTTTTCTCGGTAGGTCTCGGTGGGCGTGTCGAGGCTGCTGAACACGCGGTTCGTGTTGTTGCCCGTGGTGCGGTAGAACCACGCATACTTGTACGCCTCGTCGTTAAGCGTTACGTCGGTGAAGAGTGTGCAGTCGCCCGCCGCGATGCTGAACGGCGGGATGCCCTGGAAGATCATCACCGCGTCGCCGTCGGCGATGGCTCCGCCCGCAAGGACGCCACCGGCAAGGCCCGCCGCGCCCAGCGCCGCGGCCAAACGTGTGCGGAAATACATGCGCGCCATGATGTGCTCCCTCCCAAGAGCGTCGGGGCCACCGCCCGGACTGAGGTCATCATACCTCGCCAGCGCTGGGATTCGCAAGCCATCTGATGAAGACTTCACGCGCCGATCAACAACCGGCTTCAAAGTGCGATGCGAACGTGTCGAAGTCGTCGCCGTTGACGAATCCGTCGTTGTTGAAGTCCGCGGAGGGGTCGCCCGCTTCAAACGCGTTCGCAAAGAAGTCGTAGTCGTCGCCGTTCACAAACCCGTCCCCGTTGAAATCCGCCGGGCAGGTCTGCCCGTTGAGGCAGTCGACGTTGACCAGCGACAGCACCGTGCCGTTCTGCACCGCATTGGGCAGCTGAAAGCTCCACTGAACCGACGGCAGGAGTTCGTCCTGGAATCCGATGGACGCATTCGCGCCGCCCTGCCAGCCCGGGCCTTGGATGTTCTGGTAGATGCACTGGGCGTAGATGCACTCCTCGGGCCCGAGCGTGCCGCCGAAAATCTTGATCTGGAACGTCCCGGGGAAATTGGCGGGCTTGGACCGCTTGTCGGTCCACTGGATGATGACCGCGTTGCCGATCTGTTGCCAGTGGATCGAGCCGACGTGGTTGCCGATATCAGCCCAATAGGGCAGGAGCGACTTCCCCGCGCCGAACGCCGCAAGGGACGGGAGCAGCGCGGGCACCGGACCGAGGTCGGTGAATGGCGGCGAGAATCCCACGCCCCCGTTGTTCCCGATGATCACCGACGATCCGAGCGGAAAAACAGAGTTGCCGATGGGCATGAGAAACGCGAAGACCTCGTCTTCGTCGCCGAGATCGACAAAGGTGCCCGTCTGCGATATGTCGGTGAATGAGCCGGGAAGGGTGTTGACAATGGCGAGCTGCGCCGACGCGCTCCCCGCGAGCAGAAGCGCCGCCGCACACCCCGACATTCGCGCGATGACAGCCTTCATCTGCATTCCTCCGCGGGCGAGCGTTGGGCGAAACATCACGTTCGGAAGCGACACGACCCGCAAGAACTCACGGGCCAGCCTTCACGATTCACAGTCTATCGAATCGCGCAGGTGCCTGTAAAGAAGGAACTTCACGAATCGATCGGTTTTCGGACGGGTGACTCCTGCACGGAGCCCGGAAATCACGATAATCAAACCCATGCCCACCACTTTTCTCGTCACCGGCGCTACCCGAGGTATTGGTCTGGAATTCGCCCGCCAGCTCTCGCAGCGCGGCGACGACGTCCTCGCCACCGCCCGCGATCCCAAGAACGCCGGCGAACTCTCCTCCTTCCGACTCTCCATCGGCGGGCTCGACGTCTCCGATCCGATCAGCATCGAGGGACTGGCCGAGGCCCTGGCCGGGCGGCCGATCGACGTGCTCATCAACAACGCGGGCGTGGGTTCGCCCACCAAGTCCATCAACGACTGCACCGCCGACGAGCTGCAACGTGTGTTCATGGTCAACAGCGTCGCGCCCATGCTGGTCGCCAAGGCCGTGCTCCCGAGCCTGCGCCTGGGCTCGCGCAAGCTGATCGTCAACATCTCCAGCCAGCTGGCGAGCATCACCAACAACACGGGAGGCTCGTCCTTTGCGTATCGCGCCAGCAAGACCGCCCTCAACCAGCTCAACAAGTCGCTCGCCAACGAGCTCGGCCCCGAGGGCTTCACGTGCGTCGTGGTCCATCCCGGCTGGGTGCGCACCGACATGGGCGGCCCCAACGCGCCCATCGTTCCCGCCGACAGCGTCAAGCTCCTCTTGAAGCTCATCGATGCCCTCACTCCCGCCGACAACGGCAAGTTCTTCAATAACGACGGCACCGTCCTGCCTTGGTGATGCTCCCGTGGTCCGCGCTCGTGTTCAGAAATCGCGCGGCGTGCGCGGGCTCCCCAAGCCTTGCTCCCCGAGCTTCGAATCGGGGCTTCCTTCTCTGATCTCTCTCGTCTCGCTGATCCCACCTTTCCCCGTTCGCTCCCCAACGTTGCCTCTCCGTGTTCCTCCGTGGTGAATGGTCTTTCGCCGCACGCAAGAAGCGCCTCCCATGCTCATCCGCGAAGCCAACGCCGCCGACCTTGACGCGATCTTCGCCATCTACGACCGCGAGGTGCGGCACGGCACCGCGACGTTCGACACCGAACCGAAGACCGGCGCGCAGCGCGCCGAGTGGCTCGCGGGCCATGCATCGCCGCGAACCCCCGCGATCGTCGCGGAGCTTCCGGGCGGCGTGATCGCGGGCTGGGCGACACTCTCTCCGTGGTCGAACCGGTGCGCGTACGCAAGGGCCGCGGAAAACTCGGTGTATGTCCGGGCCGATCATCGCGGCAAGGGCCTGGGCGGCGCGCTGCCCGATGATCTCATCGCGCGTGCGAGGCGCGCCGGGCTTGGCGTGGTTCTGGCGCGGGTCGTCGAGGGCAACCCCGCCAGCGTCGCGCTCCACGAATCGCGTGGTTTTCAGACGATCGGCGTCATGCGCCGCGTCGGCGAAAAGTTCGGGCGAATCCTCGACGTCCGCCTCATGGACCTGCACCTGGACGAACAGCCCTTGGGAGGCTCCGCTGGCTCCTCCGCCGGGCGCGGAGAATAATCAACCATGATTCACCAGGGACAGGTTTCCGTGACGCTCCCCGCCGACCTCTTCGAGCAGCTGACGAAAGAGGGGGCGGCGATGGGCATGAACCTCCCCGCCTATCTCAAGTTCCTCCAGCACGCCCGAACCCAGGCGATCGATGCCCGCGCCCAAGACGCTGTCCGCTATATGTTTACCAAGCACGCGGATTCGCTCAAGAAGTTGGCCCAATGACGCCGGGCCTGACCCAGCCGCGATTCATCGGCATGCACGCCGCGCTTGCGATGCATGACCTTGCCATCGCACAATTCGGCGGCGCGGCAGGCCTCAGCGACGCGGTCCTTCTCGAAGCCGCGCTGGCGCAGGCTTCAGCGGGCGTTGCCGGCGCGTACCTGCACGAGTTCCCCTTCGGCATGGCCTCGGCCTATGCGTTCCACATCGCCAAGAATCATCCGTTTGTCGACGGCAATAAGCGCGTCGCGCTCGTGTGCGCCGGCGCGTTCCTTCGTATGAACGGATGGAACCTCTCCAGCGAAGGAACCGCCGCCGCCGACGCAGTCCTGTCCGTCGTCGATGGGACGATGAGCAAAGAAGCTCTCAGCGTGTGGTTCCGCACGAACTCCCGCGAGCGCCCACGCTTCGAGCTTCGCGACTTTTTCTCCGCCCTGGAACTGAGGCTTCTCGACCAGTACTGGAAATCAACCGTCATGGGCAACGACGCCCGCGCCCAGTTCCGGGCTTCCGCAAAGGAAGCGGCGGCCGACATGCCGGTCCTCCGAGAGCTCGAGCGCATGATGAGCGAGGCTGAGCAGCGCGCCATGACCAGCGAGCGCGATGGTATCCGCGGCGGAATTACCCTCCTCGTAGCGATGCACCGAATCGCCGAGGAACTCGGGTATGAGTGGTAGCACCGGCTCGGCACACTCTGCATGAAAGTCCTCATCCTCCACAACCACTCCAGCGGCACCGGCGCCCGCCGTGCGCTCGTCGATGAATCCGAGCGGCTCCTTCGCGCTGACGGGCACGAGGTTTCCCGCATGGCCCCGATGGACGCCGGCGCGTCCGACGCGATCACGCACGCCGTGCTGGTGGTTATCGCGGGCGGCGACGGCACAGTGCACCACGCACTCCCCGCCCTCGTTCGTTCGCGGGCCGCGATGTACCACCTGCCCCTGGGCACCGAGAACCTCTTTGCACGCCATTTCGGCATGGACCGACACGCCGTCACGCTCCGCCGCGCTGTCGCAAACCCAGCCATCGCCGAGATCGACCTGGGCGAGGCCAACGGCACGCTCTTCTCACTCATGGTGAGCGCCGGCCCGGACGCGGGTGTCATTCACGACCTCGCCTCCACGCGCAACGGCCCGATCTCGCACCTCACCTATCTCGCGCCCATCCGCCGCCAACTCTCGATCAGGCCCGCGCCCCTGTGGATCGAGGCCGACGGCACGACCATCGTCGAGGATCGCCCCGGCTGGGCCGTCGTCGCCAACCTGCCCGATTACGCCATGCGAGCCAACCCCGCGCCCCGCGCCGACGCGACCGACGGCCTTCTCGATATCGTCTTCATGCCCGCAAGCTCCACCTGGCGTGCCTTTCGGTGGTTCCTCGCCGGGCGACTGGGGACCGCCGAGCGTCACCCCGACCGCGTCTTCGTTCGCGCCTCGCGCGTCCGCATCGCCACCAGTCAGGGCGCGACCGCCCCGGCGCAGATCGACGGTGAGCCGTTCATCAAGCTCGCCGACTCGCCCAGCGACGGTTCTTCGGACGTGCTCGACGTCGTCTGCCGACGCAACGCCCTGCGGGTTCTCCTGCCGCGGACGCGCACCCACGCCTGACGCGCACCTATAGTCCGCGCTCAACCTTTCCAGCGAGAAACACCATGCTCCGTCGAACGCACACCTGCGGCGAACTCCGTGACTCACACGTCGGCCAGACCGTCCGCCTCAACGGATGGGTCAACTCCTATCGCGGGCACGGCACCGGCCTGGTCTTCATCGACCTCCGCGACCGCTTCGGCATCACCCAGGTCGTCTTCGACGGCGAAGACCTTGGCAAGGAAATCCTCGACACCGCCGACCACCTCCGCAACGAGGACGTGATCGCCATCGAGGGCAGCGTCCGCATCCGTGCCGGCGGCGAGAATCCCAAGCTCATCACCGGCAAGATCGAGGTCGTTGTCACCAAGTTCGAACTGCTCAACAAGACCGCCAATCCGCCCTTCCTCCCCGACGACACCGGCTCGGGCGGCAAGCTCGCCAACGAAGAGCTGCGCCTCACCTACCGCTATGTCGACCTCCGCCGTCCCACGATGCAGAAGGCCCTTGCGACGCGCCACAAGCTCTACCAGGCCACGCGCCGCTACTTCGACGAGAACGGCTTCCTCGAGATCGAAACCCCGATCCTCTACAAGTCCACGCCCGAGGGCGCGCGCGAGTTCCTCGTCCCCAGCCGTCACATGCCCGGCAACTGGTTCGCACTCCCGCAGTCCCCGCAGCTCTTCAAGCAGATCCTGATGGTCGCGGGCTGCGATCGCTACATGCAGATCTGCCGCTGCTTCCGCGACGAGGACCCGCGCGCCGACCGCCAGGCCGAGTTCACCCAGATCGACCTGGAGATGTCGTTCGTCCGGCGCGAGCACGTCATCGAGATGATGGAAGGATTCGTGCGCCGCCTCTGGAAGGAGATGTGCGGCTACGACGTCCCGCCCATCCAGAAGATGCCCTACCGCGAGGCGATGGAGCGTTTCGGCATCGACCGCCCCGACACGCGCTACGCCCTTGAGATCACCGACATCTCCGAGACCGCCGCCTAGAGCGAGGTCGCGTTCTTCAAGGATGCCCTGGCCAACGGCGCCGACCGCCCGCGCTTCAACAGCAAGCGCGGCGTCGTCAAGGCCATCCGCGTTCCCGACGGGGCCGCCAAGCTCACCCGCAAGATGACCGACGGCTACAACGAGTTCGTCCGCGGCTTCGGCGCGGGCGGCTGCGCGGTCGTCAAGGTCAACGCAGCTGGCGAGTTCGAGACCGGCATCGCCAAGTTCCTCGCGAGCGTGAAGGACGAGCTCAAGAGCGTGCTGAAGCTGGCGCCGGGCGACACCGTCCTCTTCGTCGCCGACACCTACTCCGTCTGCACCAAGGCGCTCGGCGAGCTCCGCCAGGTCGTCGCACGCGACATGGGCCTGGTGCCCAAGCCCGGCTCCGAGGGCGGCCCGTGGAACTTCCTCATCGTCATCGACTTCCCCATGTTCGAAAAGGACAAGGAAACCGGACGATGGGTCGCGATGCACCACCCCTTCACCGCGCCCAACGACGACCAGGCCGAGGCCTTCGTCGCCGCCGACGTCAATGACGAGGTCACCATCGAGGGCATCGTCTCCGCCGGCTACGACATCGTGCTCAACGGCCAGGAGATCGCGGGCGGCAGCGTCCGCATCCACGACCCGCGCGTGCAGTCCAAGGTCTTCACGCTCCTGGGACTCACGCCCGAGCAGGCCAAGGAGAAGTTCAGCTTCCTCCTCGAAGCCCTCCAGTTCGGCGCGCCGCCCCACGCCGGCATCGCGTTCGGCCTCGACCGCCTCGTCATGAACTTCCTGGGCACCAGCAACATCCGCGACGTCATCGCGTTCCCCAAAACGCAGATCGGCCAGGACCTCATGACCGGCGCGCCGGGCCCCGTCACCGACGAACAGCTCAAGGACGTCCACGCAACGGCGATCCGGCCGAAGGTGTGAGAAATCAACGCGTGGCTCTCGCTTGACGGACCCGGAGTGATCACGCGCACCCACCCATGACCGCGCCCGCCACCGACAACTCCCCGGCCCCGCCACCGGAACGGACTCCGCCGCTCCCCTCCCGGGTGGTCGAGGTCGAGATTCTTGACCGCGAGTCGCGCTTCGCCGCCGATCTCCGCCGCGCCCGGCCAATCGTCTGGTGGTCCACCCTGCTCGGCCCCTTCGCGGCCACGCTCGCCATGCTCGCCTGGCTCTGGATCGATCGCGGCGGGGACTTCGTGCTCAAGCTCGTGGCCAAGGCCGCCGCCACCTTCTTCGGCCTGGGCCGCTTCGTCATCCTCTTTGGCAGCGACTCGGGTGATCCCGAGGCCACGTCCGCCATCATGACCAGCCGCGAGCTCTTCGTGATGGTCACCTGGATGGACCTCTTCGCCGCCTGCCTGCTCATCTTTCACGCGGGCTTCATGTTCAAGATTCCTCGCTTCGGACCGGCCATGCTCCGTCTCCGCGAGGACGGCGAGTTCATCCTGCAATCACATCGCTGGATGAAGCGGTTCACCTTCATCGGGCTTGTTCTCTTCGTGGCGTTCCCTCTTGCCGCCACCGGCTCCGTCGCCGGCTCGCTCTTTGGCCAATTGCTCGGGCTCTCGCGCGGCGCCACGATGGCCGGCCTGGTCGTCGGCTCCGTCTTCGGCAACGCGCTCATGCTCCTGGGCAAGCAGGTCGTCAACCGTGTGCCCCTCTTCCGCAGCGACAACCCGCTCAATATCGTCGCGGGCATCGCGTGCGTGGTCGCGATCATCCTGCTGCTCAACTGGCGCTATCGCAAAATGAAAGAGCGATGGGCCGAGGGGTCCGGCTCGACTCGATAGTCGTCCCTGCTTCGTCCGCGCCGTCCGCGCCGTCACGCCGTCCCGAGCCCGCGCCGGTGCGACGCTGCGACTCGCGCGATCTCCAGGATTTCAATTGACACCGATGCGGCCGCGGCAAAGATGCCATCGCACGCCGGCGCGTGGGGTTGCAATTCGGGTCAACATTGGCGCGGCCTTTTCGATCGCGCTGGGAGGCCGCATGCCCGAACGCCGACGCTCCAAACTCGTCGTGCTCGCCAATCGACTCCCCGTGCATCGCGCCGGCGACGGTGAGTGGCACACCAGCCCCGGCGGGCTCGTCCGCGCCGTGCTCCCGATCATGAAGGCCCGTACCGGCGCATGGGTGGGCTGGCCCGGCTCCTCCAGTCGCACGCCGCGCCTCTGGACCCACGAGGGCGTTCGACTCTGGCCCGTCGCCGTTCCCGAACGCGAGATGGACGAGTACTACGGCGGGATGTCGAACCGAACCCTCTGGCCCCTCTTCCACGATGCGATCCGTGCCCCCGAGTTCGAGCCCAAGTGGTGGGAGGCCTACGAATCGGCGAATCAGCGCTTCGTCGCCCGCGCGCTCCGTGCCGCCGGGCGACGCGCCCAGTGGTGGGTCCACGACTACCACCTCATGCTCGCGCCGCGTCTCCTCCGCTCCGCGCGCCCCGCCGCCCGCGTCGGCTTCTTCCTCCACATCCCGTTCCCGCCCGAAGAGCTCTTCGCGTGGCTTCCGTGGCGCCGGCAATTGCTCGATGGTCTGCTCGGAGCGGACGTCGTGGGATTTCAAACCCACGCCGCCGCCCGCAATTTTTCCCGCGCCGCGCGCCGGTGGACACGGGCCGAGGGCACCGACCACGAGCTGCACATCGACGGACGCAAGGTGAGTGTCGATGCTTTCCCCATCTCGATCGATATTGATGAATTCGAATCTCTCGCCCGCGACCCATCCGTGATCGCCAGGTCACAACAGATCCGCCGACGAGTGGGCGCTCGTCGCCGCATCATCCTCGCGGTCGACCGCATCGACTACACCAAGGGAATCGAGCTGCGACTCGAGGCGTTCGAGGCCGCGCTGACCCGCGGCGACATCACCGCCGATCGCTGCGTGCTCATCCAGATCGCCGTCCCCAGCCGCGAAGCCACGCCCGAGTACATGGAAACCCGCGACCGCGTCGAGCGACTGGTCGGGCGCATCAACGGCCAGTTCAGCACGCCCGGGCGCGTCGCGGTCCACTATTTCCGCCGACAGCTCGCCGGCGACGAACTGGTGTCCTATTACCTCGCCGCCGACGTGATGCTCGTTACGCCACTCCGCGACGGGATGAACTTGGTCGCCAAAGAGTTCATCGCATGCCGCCTCGACAACTCCGGGGTTCTCGTGCTTTCGGAGTTCGCCGGTGCCGCCGAGCAGTTCCGACGAGCCCTCCTCGTCAATCCCCGCGACTTCGCCGCAATGGGTGCCACCCTTAATCGCGCCATGTCACTCCCGCGGCGCGAGGCCATCATGCGCATGGCCATCATGCGGATGTTGCTCCGCCGCCACGATGTTCACGAATGGGCCGACACGTTCCTCCGCGCCCTGGAGCGGGCATGAGCGATCATCGCCACCAGCAGCCTTTGTTCCGCGCACTCGCCGATGCGGTCGTCCGCGCCGCGTCCGCGCCGCGCCTGCTTGTCGCGTCCGATTTCGACGGCACGCTCGCCCCGCTGGCCGACCGCCCCGAGTTGGCCCGGCCCGATCCGCTCGCCGTCGAGGCCTTGCGACGCCTGGGTGCCCTTCCCGGCGTGTGCGTCGCCGTTATCTCCGGCAGACCGCGCGATAGCCTTCGCGCGATGCTCGCGGGAGTGGGAGACAGCGTTGTTCTCATCGGCTCGCACGGCGCGGAATCCCCCTGGTCCGTTCCCGACGACGGACCGGCGTTCGATCTCGAAGCCGCGCGGGCGATAGCGCAAAGCGCGGCTCTACGCGTCCCCGGCTCTTGGATCGAACACAAACCCGCCGGCATCGCCTGGCATTTCCGCGGTTGCGACCCGATCCTCGCGGCGGCCGTCCTGAGGCAATCGGCCGCGAACCTGTCGCTCGTCCACGGCGCTCGTGTCCTCGCAGGGCACGATGTTCTGGAGTGCCTGCCCGCCCATGTTTCCAAAGCACGCGCTTTCGCGAGGCTCCGCGATCAGGTTGCTCCCGATTGCTCGGTGTTCTTCGGCGATGACGAGCCCGACGCCGAGGTCTTTGCCGCACTCTCGCACCGTGATATTGGCGTCGCGGTCGGAACGCCACGCGCCGGCGCCGGATGGACCGTGCCCTCTCCCCCGCACGTCGCTTCGATACTCGAAATGTTCGCCCACGCCCGCGCACGGCGGATGCCGTCCGCCGGGCCGCTCTAACCAAGCAACTTCCCCACATCCTCCGGCCTGATCGCGCCCTCGGCCACATGCGCCGCCACCTCGCGCTTGCGCGCCTCCGGCGCCGCGCTCGCCGCGATCTGGTTCGCCAGGTCCGCCGTCATCGTCCCTTCGGAGACATACGCGATCAGCTCTGACCACGTCTGCTCTTGCTCGGCGCTGCCCGCGCCGCTCTGGCTCGCGGGCGTCGGACCGCTTCCTCGCTCCAGCACCAGCATCCGCCACGCCTCGCAGCGCGAACATCGCCCCAGCGATCGTTTCGTGCCCGAGGTCCCGATGCGGAAGACAAATCCGCCCGGCCCCTTCGCCGACGCCGTGTGCCCGCAGGTCGGGCAACGCCACCGCCAGTTCGTCGCTTTGTCCATGAGTCCCATGATCGTCCCCATGCAAGTCCTGTTTGGAATTCTTGGGTCGCCGTTCCGCGCCTTGCCCGCGAATTCCACGGGCGGCATGGCAATCTCCGGCATGTCGTCTTGATTGTTGACTCGCTGGTCGTCTATAGTCCTTTAGCCACTTTCGTCGCCATTCTCCCGGAGTCCGTCTCCATGCTGCAAGGCCCCCTCTCGATCCATCGACTTCTGGGCGCGATGAGAAAGCTCGACGCCTCCGACATCCATATCAAGGTCGGCCTGCCGCCCGTCTACCGCATCGGCGGCCTGCTCCGCGTGGTGCAGGGTGCTCCGCTCACCGAAAACGAGTGCGATCACCTGCTCGATCCCCTCACCACCGATCCCCAGAAGGCCAAGTTCGACGCGACCGGCAACCTCGACTTCGCCACCCACCTCCCCGACGGCGACCGCTTCCGCATCAACATGTTCCGCTCCGGCGGGCACACCCACGCCGCCATCCGCCGCGTGAAGGCGGAAATCCCCAGCTACAACGACCTGCACCTCCCGCCCATCTACAGCGAGATTGTGGAGAAGGCCCTCGAAGGCCTGGTGCTCGTGGTCGGGGTGACGGGCTCGGGCAAGAGCTCGACGATCGCCGCGATGGTCGAGCAGATCAACGCCACCCGCGCCGAGCACATCATCACCGTCGAAGACCCGGTCGAGTTCCGCTTCGCGCCCAAGAAATCAATCGTCTCCCAGCGCGAGATCGGCACCGACGTCGAGAACTACGCCCAGGCCCTTCGCTACATCGTCCGCGAAGACCCCGACGTGATCTTCATCGGCGAGCTGCGCGACCACGACACGGTGCTGGCGGCGATCCAGGCCGCCGAAACCGGGCACCTGGTCTTCGGCTCCATGCACACCGCCGACACCATGCAGGCCTTCAGCCGCATTCTCGAGTTCTTCCCGGTGCATGAGCACGGGTTCATCCGCCACGCGCTCTCGAACACCCTCAAGGCCGTCCTCGCCCAGCGACTGCTTCCGGCGGTCGAAGGCTTCGAGGTCAAGGTCGTTCCCGCGTGCGAGGTCTTGCTTGGCAACCCCAGCGTGCGCGAAAAAATCCGCCAGGGTCAGGAAGAGGACCTGCCGGCGATCGTGGGCAAAAACGAGGAGGGCATGTGCAGCTTCACCCACGCGCTGGCCGAACTCGTCAAAAAGGAGTGGGTCACCGTTCCAACCGCCATGGAATACGCCCCGAACCGCGACTCCCTCGCCTCGGTTCTCAAGGGCGTGGAGGTCAAGGCGTCCTCGATGGTCAATCGTGTCCGAACCAGCGGGCATTAGCCCCAAGCGCGCCCGCGGTTTCACCCTGGTGGTCCGGTTCGAAGGGCCATTTTCGGGCCTCTCGAACATCTAAGTATCTGTCATTTCTGAATATACGCCACATTGAGAGATGGTTATTGACCCATGAACCATCGTCCGGTAGTCTGTTCGCCGGAGGGTCTTCTGTCCGGGCTCTGTCGTAGGGCTCGGGGGATTCTCCTTTTGGCAAGCGGCCTTTCCGCCCGGGTCTCTTCTCGCCCCGGTGGCCGCGGAGTTGAAGGGAGAGAGCATCATGCGTCAGAATTGGACAGGTCTCGGCCTCACGGCCGGGATCGGCGCGCTCCTGTTGTCGGCGGCCGCAACCGCCGGCATCGAGGGACGCGCGATCACCATCATCGCCCATAACGCCGCCGACGGCGCGGGCATGGTCATGATTCAGGAATCGGACGGAAGTTGGGATGCCGATCACCAGAATTGGACGTGGAACTCCACGGACCCTCTGGAGATCCGCAGCAGCGCCGGCAATGTGATCGGTTGCCTGGAAAATTGCCGCTTTGGCTTTGTCGCCGATCCGGTGATCACGCTGTTCTTTGATGTCCAGGCCGGAAACGCCCTGACCTCGTTCACGATCGCGTCGGGCGTGCTTAGCTTCCCGACCATCACCAACGGGCAGGCCAAGGCCACCAGCGCCGTCACTGTCACCGACAACAACGGCAACGGCGCCACGATGACGGGCCTCCACGCGAGTGGCGACATGTATCGCGCCGCCTACAACGGGCAGCCCGGCACCACCTTCGCCACGCTCAACGGCGGGCCCATCGGGGCCGGGGCTTGGGATTCAGTTGCAAACAATGAAGCCGTGGGTTTCCAACTCGTTCCCGGCGCGGTTTCCAGCATGTGGTCCGAGTATTCCTTCAAGCTCTCGGCTAATGACACCGCCAGCGCGACCAGCACCTTCACCCTGATCCCGACCCCTGGCGCCCTGGCGCTCGGTGGCTTGGCTCTGGCGATGCTGCGCCGTCGCCGCTGATTCATCGCGTCATGCGATCGTTTCTGAACCCCTCAACCCCCCTCGTTCTCGAGGGGGGTTGTGTTTTTGGCCTCCTTCGGAACGTCCGCCCGTGCCCATCCGATTTTCGCAAATGCTTCATTTACATGTGTTTACGGAATCCTGACAGAATGGTTATTGACCGCCTAGGGGTGAGTCCGGTATTCTGATAGTGGAGGGTAGTAGATCCGGCGCGTGTCCGGACCCCCTTTCCATTGCGGCCGTTTCCGCCCGGGGTTTTCCCGGTGGCCGTGGAGTTGAAGGGAGACAGACATGTTGAAAGCGGGACTTGGAGTCGGCGCGTGCGCTGCCGTCGCGATGATGATCGCGTCCGGCACCGCCAACGCCGAAATCGTCGGGTCTGCGTTGCGGATCACCGTGACCAGCCAGGCGATGGGAGAGGGCACCTTTGAGGTGTCCGAAAAGGACGGCTCGTGGAGCGGTGACACCTGGACGTGGCGCAGCGGTTCCGAGGGAATCGCCATCAAGAACGCCCAGGGTCAGACGCTCGCGACGCTCAGCAACACGACCATGCGCTATATCAGCGACCCGGTCGTCAGCCTGAGCTTCTCACTCATGGCCGGCGGTTCCGGCATCAACGCCAGCATCGCCTCCGGCCTGCTGTCGTTCCCGTCGATCCTTGCCGAGGGCAAGGCGTCGGCGGCGGTGACCGTCACCGATTCGGACGGCGATGGCGCCTCGCTGACCGGCATGGCCAGCGGAGGCACCATGTACTCCGCGCACTACAACGGCTACCTCGGCGCGGGCACCACCTTCGCCTCGTTGGGCGGAGCTTCGCTCGCCGCCGCGGCGTGGGATTCCAATTCCACCAGCGGCTCCTTGGGCTTCCTGCCCATCGGCGTCGTGAGCGACATGAGCTCGCAGTTTGCCTTCAGCCTGTCGCCCAACGACCAGGCGAGCGGCACGAGCGTGTGGGTCACGCAGGAAATCCCGGCCCCGGGCGCTCTGGCGCTCCTGGGCGTCGCGGGCCTCGTCGCCCGTCGGCGTCGCTAAGCGTTCATTCCGTTCCTGAACCCTCAACGCCCTCGGGCCTTCCCGAGGGTGTTGTGTTTCCGGTGTTTGCCGTTCCCGCGACCCGCGCTCGCACGCACGGTCCGCATGACCCGCCCATCGGCGTTCTCGGCGCGCGAAGCCCGACGTTTCGGCGCGGTATCCTGCGAGGGTGATGCGAGGCCGATCCGCGAGTCCGTATCTGTTCCTGGCGTTCCCCGTCGCCATCCTGACGGTCTTCACCGTCGGCCCGACGCTGCTCGGGCTGGCGCTCGGGTTCTTCGACTGGAGCGGCTCCGGGCCGGCGCGCTTCGTGGGCCTCGGCAACTATCGCTCGCTGGTACACGACTCGCGTTTCTGGCCGGCGCTCCGCAACACGCTGGTGTTCGTGCTGCTGTCCGTGCCCCCGAGCGTCTTGGCGGGGTTCCTGCTGGCGACCATCGTGCAGGCGCGATGGTTTGTGGGGCGCACGCTGGTGCGCACGGCGCTGTTCCTTCCCACGGTCGTTTCCATCATCGCGGTGGGGGTGGTGTGGCGCTGGCTGCTCGATTCCGCGGGCGGGCTCCTGCCCCGCGCGATCGTGGGCGTGGGCTTCGAGCGCTCCCCGGATTTTCTCCAGGGCGGGCCGATTGCTTCGTGGCTTCCGTGGCTTTCGTGGCCGATGGTCTCGCTGATCGTGATCCAGGTCTGGCGCACCGCGGGCTATTGCATGGTGCTGTACCTCGCCGCGCTTTCGGGCGTCAACGAGAGCCTGTACGAGGCGGCGGAGGTCGACGGCGCGACGCGCGTCGGCGTGCTACGAAACGTCACATGGCCCGAGGTCGCGCCCATGACCGCGTTCCTCATGGTCACCGGCGTGATCGGCGGCCTGCAGGTCTTCGACATCGTCTGGGCCATGACCAGCGCCACCGAGACCGACTCAACCGTCACCCTCAACCTCTACATCTTTCGCGAGTTCCAGCAGTCGCGCCTCGGCTATTCCGCCGCGATCGGGGGCGTGCTCTTCGCGCTGACTCTCGTCACCACCATGCTTCAGCTCCGCGTCATGAGGAGGAACGCCGCGTGAGCAGCCGCGCGCCCAGCATCGTCACGCGACTGGCGGCTCACGCGCTGGTGTACGCCGTGGCGGCGTCGATGCTCCTGCCGTTCCTCTGGATGGTGTCGACGGCCCTCAAGACCGACCTGCAGGCGCTCCCCCGCGAGGCGGCGGGAGAGAGTGTCACGTTCCTCCCGCCCGGCTGGCCCTGGGAATGGCGCTGGGGCAACTTCGCGGATGCGGCCCGCGCCGTTTCTCTGTGGGACTTCTATCAGAACAGCCTCGTGGCGGCGGCGCTCACCACCCTCGTCGCGGGTGTTCACAACGCGCTGGCAGGCTTTGCCCTCGCCAAGTTCAGGTTCCGCGGCCAGCGCGCGGTCTTCTGGCTCGTCATGTCAACCATGATGCTCCCGGTGCAGGTGTCGTTCATTTTCGCGTACATCGCCGCCGGGCGACTCGGCATGGTCGACAACATCCAGGCACTCGTCGTCCCCTTCGCGGTCAGCGGCTTTGGCATCTACTCCATGAAGCAAGCGATCGCGACCGTCCCCGATTCGCTCTTGGAAGCCGGGCGATTGGACGGCATGAGCGACCTGGAACTCTTCTGGCACGTGGTGCGCCCGATCGCGTGGCCGACCATCGCGGCCCTGGGCATCTTTACGTTCGTCGCGTCGTGGAACTCGTTCTTCTGGCCGCTCGTCGTGGTCGACAGCGTTCACTCCAAGACCCTCCCCCTCGCGGTCGCGGAGCTCTCGGCGGGGCGCTACGTGCAGAGCTGGCCGGTGCGCATGGCGGCGATGACGATCCTGACCCTGCCCCTGATCGTGGTGTTCGTGATCTTTCAGCGGGCGTTCGTGCGCGGCGTGGCGATGGCCGCGGTGAAGGAGTAGCCATGCGGGCCGGGCACGCCATCGCGCTGTTCGTCGTCGTCGTGACGCTCGCGGCACTCCTCTGGCCTTCGCGCGGCACGCTGTCTGCACGCCCGAGCGTGCGCATCGCGGTGTGGGGCATGCCCTTCGAAGATCGCCTCTTCCGCGACCGCTACGCGAAGCGCTACCAGGAACTACACCCCGAACTCTTCATCGACTACGAGCGATACCACGACGAACTGCTCATGAAATACAACGCGTGGCACACGCGCGGGCGCGGCGCGGAGGTCATGCGCCTCCGCGTCACCGACTATCACGGGATGGTGGGACGCGGGATGCTCGAGCCGCTCTCGAAGTGGATCAACGATCCCGAGATCGGCCTCTCCAGGGCGCAGAAGGAAGCGATTCCGCCGCAGCTGCTCGCCGCGCTTTCGATCGACGCCGAGGTGTACGCGCTCCCGCAGGACAACGCCCAGTTCGGGATGTTTATCAACCGCGAGATCTTCCGCGGGCACAACGCCGAGCACCCCCAGGACGCGATCGCGATCCCCGGGCCCGATCACGATTGGACGTGGAACGACCTGCGCGCCGCGGCAAAGAAGCTCACTCGCCGCGACGCCTCGGGTCGCGTCACGCAGCGAGGCCTGGACTTCACCGTCTGGTCGTGGCCCTTCCTCAACTTCTTCAAGCAGGCCGGCGGCGAGCTCTGGTCGCCCGACGCCCTCACATGCACGATCGACTCGGACGCGGGCGTCGAGGCGCTCGCCTTCATGCGCGCCATGCAGCGCGACGACAAGTCGTTCGACCCCAACCTCGCCGGATACCTCTCGGCGACCGGGCCCGACGTGCTCTTTGCCGCGGGGCAGACCGCGATCTTCTTCGATGGTTCCTGGCGCATCCCGAACATCGAGAAGGTGAACCCGGGCCTGGATTTCTCGGTGGTGCACCTGCCGCGCGGGCGCCTGCCCGCCGTCGTGAGCGGGTGCGTCTGCTGGGGAATCTCGTCGAAGGCGGCGAACAAGCGCGAGGCGTGGCGGATGCTCTCGTGGCTGACCGACGAGCCGCAGGCCGCGGAGTATTGGGACACGCTGCGTGTCGCGCCGCCGGCGAATCTGGCGGTCATCAACTCCGCGGGCTTCCGCAGCGCCCGCGGCATCGAGAAGGTCTTCGGCCCGACCGACGCCGTGCCGACGAATGTCCCCGATCGATACGAAGTGCTCCCTATGAGCGAGGCGATGTTCGCCGACCGTGCCCAGTGGCTGCTCTACGCCAACACGCCGCACGCGCTGACGGACCGCCCGCCGGGCTTCGTACCCGTGAACCTGTACGAGACCGAGATGGAAGAAGAGGTGACGCGGATGCTCAACGAGTACCTGCGCGAGGGGAGCACGCTGTCGGAGCGCGAGGCGCTCACCCGCGTGACGCGGAACATCCATCGGCTCATCGATCGTGATCGGGCCGCCAAGGGATTGCCGCCGGCGCGGCGAAATGAGTCGTGAGCTTTGCTCGTGCTACCGGGCCGGCAACGTGCGTGCAGCCCGCTCACGCCTTCTTCAGCACATCCAGCGCCCGGTAGCTTCCCTCGAGGATCTTCTTCGAGTCGGCCTTGAGCCACTGCTCGAGGATCCCCGCGTAGACCTCGCGGAAGTCGATGCGGAACTTCAGGTCACCGTCGTCCAGGTCCGTGAGCGACGGGTGATCGCCGTGCACGCCGGGTTTGAGCATCGGTCCGAACAGGAACATCGGGCCCGCCGTGCCGTGGTCCGTGCCTTGCGAAGCGTTCTGCCCGACGCGCCGCCCGAACTCCGAGAACGACATGGTCAGCACGCGGCCGTCGTTGCCCTGGCCTTTGAGGTCGTCGTAGAACGCCTTGACGGCCGACGAGAACTGGTTGAGCAACTGCCCGTGGCGACCCTGCGCGCCGCCCTGGCCCGCGTGGGTGTCAAAGCCGCCCTGCGTCACGTAATACACGCGCGTCTTCAGCCCCGCCTTGATCATCGCGGCCACCATCATGAGCTGGCGCCCCAGGTCGTTGCCCGGATACGTCACGCTCGGGCGCACCGCCACCGCCTTGCGGATCATGTCGCTCGACAGCTGCGCATCCAGCGCCGTGCGCATCAGGAACGCGGCGTTCGATTCGGCGTCCACCGCTTCGGCCGCGCCCGCGCGATTGATCTTCTCGTACGGGTCCGACAGCGCATTGTGGATTTCCTTGCCCGACCAGCGGAACAGCTGCTCGTTCTCGAAGCTGATGGGCTTGACCATCCGCCCCTGGAGCGCCAGGGGCGCGCTGCGCCCGATCGCGATCGCGCCCATCCCGCCGTCCTGCCCGGCATTCTGTGCGGCGTTCTGCTCGGGCTTCCCGCTCTCGCCCTTGCCCTGCCCGCAGCACTCGGAGTCGAAGTAGCGTCCCAGCCAGCCGTCGCCGGTGGCGGTGGTGTCGGCGGTGTGCCAGATGTCCATGGACTTGAAGTGCGAGCGGTTGGGGTTGGGATAGCCGACGCCCTGGATGACGCTGGCCATCCCGCTGTCATACATCTCGCGGATGCCGGTCATCTGCGGGTGGAGCCCCACACCGTCCGAGCCCGAGAGCGCGAGCGCCTCGCGCTGTTGGACCGCGATATTCTGGCGAACCTTGTAATACTGAGCGGAGCCGTACGGCACCACGGTGTTCAGGCCGTCGTTCCCGCCCGAGAGCTGGACCACGACGAGGATGCGATCCTCGGGGATGCCCGGCGCCGACGACAGGCCGTGCATCGATTCGTGCATCGCCAGCGCCGAGCGCTGCAGGAACGCGGGCGCGCACAGCGCGGCCGAGGCGAGCGTCAGCCCGGAGACGAACTCGCGACGCGTAAAGGCGGCAGGTTCACGGTTCATGGTGCAAAGCTCCCAGGATCAGCACAACTGGTAATCCGGCATCGCGGTGATGAGCAACAGCAAACCCGTCACAAGGTCCGGCGTGAGCGACCCGCCGCGCGAGTTCACGAACTCGATCAGCGGCTGGCGCGCATACGACGCGTTGTGCCCCAGGCACAGCTTCAGCAGATAGTCGATCACGCGCCCCGGTTCCTGCGCCGCCGCGGCGTCGGCCTTCGTCAGCTCGTCGAGCAGCGGCATCGGGTCATACTTCCTCAGGTCCGCCGTCGCGTCATAGCCCACCGGCTTCTTGCCCGTCAGCAGGTACGTCAGGATGTTCTGACGCACGAACATCGTCGACGTGTTGACCCACGAACGCCCGCCCTCCCAGCCCTTCACGCTCGGCGGGAACAGGATGTTCTGGCCCATCAGGTCCATCGCGTCGTTCAGGATCGAAAGATCGCGCGCCGGCGCGTTGAGCGAGCGGATCGCGCCCACGATCAGCACGGTCGGCGACTTGATCTGCTGGCCCATCAGCCGCGCCTAGTAGAAATGCTCCGACAGGAAAAGCTGGCGCAGCGTCTCACGCAGGTCCCACCCCTTGGAGAGCGTGCCCGCCATCGTCCGCACCGCCTGGCCCGCCGCCGGGGGAAGCTCGCGATCGCTCATGCGCTCCGTCGGCGGCAATTCCTCGGCGAAGAAGCCATACATCTTCCGCGCGATGAACATGGCGCACGCCGGCTGCGCCAGAATGATCTTGACGAAGTCCTCGCCGTTCCACTTCCCGGACTTGCCCAGGATGGTCTTGGCGCCGTCGTCGTGGTTGTTCTTCTGGAACTGGAACGCGTCGTCCTGGAAGGTGTAGCCGGTGAGCGCCCGCGCCCCCTCCTTGATGTCTTTCTCGCCGTACGCCCCGATCCCCAACGCGAACAGCTCCATGATCTCGCGCGCCAGGTTTTCGTTGGGCTTGCCCTTGCGGCTGTCGTTGTTGTCGAGGTACGCCAGCATCGCCGGGTCGCGGATGATCCCGAGCAAGAGCTGGTCGAACTTGCCCACCGCGTGCGTGCGGAACAGCTCGTTCTGCAGGAACATGTGGTAGCTGTTCTCGATCGTGCGATAGCTCGTCGCGAAGTGCCCGTGCCAGAAGAGCGTCATCTTCTCTTCCAGCGGGCGCGGCGTCTCCACCATCCGCTTCAGCCACCACTTCTGGACCTCCGCGATCTGACGCCGGTCCAGACGCTCGCGCTCCTGACGCATCAGGCGCACCTTCGCCAGCGCGTCCTCGTCGCCGGCCTTCTGCGCCTCGCGGTACATCTGCCGCTGCTCCGCGCTGGGCGGCGCCATGATGTCCCGGTCAAACAGGTCCGCCTTGACCTTGTCGAACTCCACCTGTTCGGGGCTGAGCAGATAGTCCACGGCCTTGGTCGGGCCCCACGACGCCAGCGTCTGGATCTGCTGCGGCGTCCCGCCGAACCCCGCCCGCCACAACAGGTGCCGCGCCTGCTCATATCCAAAGTCCTGCGGCTTGATCGGGCTCATGTTCGCGGTGCGAGACTTCGCGGTCTGTCCCGCGGGTGGCTGAGTCACGGATGGCATGCGGACCTCCGGCTTGGTTGGACGCGCGTCGACGGGGACCAGTGCCAAACGCCCGGCGACCCGGCGTATTGCCCCGGCCCTGGCTTGGCCGACCGTCGATGTCCAATACCACTGGTCTATCGGACACAGGCCCCAATCCACAAGCCTCTTTGGGGGCGATCCGTCCCGATTTCACGCCCGCACGCGGGAATGTGGCGTCCGCCCCTCGCCGGCGTGTTCGGAGGAAATGGACAGGAGGAACCTCTGAACAATTCGAGTTCAGCCGCGAGGTCCGCTTCCAGTGGGCTGAAAAACCGCCTCGGAGAGGCGGGCCACCAAATACTCAGAGGTTCCAGGAGCGTGGTTTTACGACGCCGAGGTGGATTCTCTCACGGCGGCCAGCCGCCTGGCGAAGATCATCGCCAGCGTGGCCAGGGCAAAGAGCAGCGCGCCGTTGGCCTGATGGGCGGTCGCGATCAGGGCCTTGAGCACGTCGATCGCGGGGGCCGATCCGAGCTGGTCGTACATGACGGGCTCGCCGCGTCCGCCGCCGGTCATGATCGCAAAGAGCGCGATCCAGCCCATGACAAACTGTGCCACGACGACGCCCAGGAGCGCGGTGCCTAGGGAATGCGTCCAGCGAGAGATCGCGGGTTCGGTCGCGGGGCGCGCCCGCAGCATGAAGCCCGCGATCATCGCCATCACCGCGACCACCAGCGAGAAGCCCGCGTGAGTCCACAAAGCGTGCATCTGATCAAGGTGCCGGTAGGCCGCCCCCAGGATCAGCTGCAGGAACGTCGTGTGGACCAGGCCGGTCGCGATCCCCTTGATCTTCGCGTCCTTCTCGCTCACCCAGCCCGCGACGGCGTTCCGGTAGAGGCACGAGAGTTGGGCCGCGTGGGCGACCAGCAGGCAGAAGAAGATCTGCGCGAGAACTCCGTGCCCGAGCGCTAGCCCGCGGCTCACGTTATTGACGCGTAGCCCGCCCAGCACGCCCTGCACGACGACCAACACGAAGAGGGCGACCGCCCAGTATTTGACCCACTTGCGAGGTTCCTTGGCGAGCACCCAGATCATGAGGACCAGGGTGGTGAGCCCGACCAGCGAGCCGAAGAGGCGATGGGTGTGCTCGAGGTAGATGTGCGGGTTGTTCATGAGCGAGATGGGGTAGAGGAACATGTTGGCGCCGTAGGAATCGGGCCAGCCCTTCACCGCCATGCCGCTCCCCGTGCTGGTGACCGCGCCGCCGACCACGATGAGCGGGACCACGGAGAAGCACGCGACGATCGCGAACGCCGCGAGCGGATTGCGAGGCGGGTGGGGCGAGTGGGCCGCCGCTCGCCCGATGATCGCGCCGATCAGTCCGAGCAGGCCGCAGGCGCCGATGAAGCCCAGAGCGGCCATCATCGCGCCGGGCTTCAGCCCCTCCGCGCCCGGCGCGGGCGCGTCCCCGGTCGGCGATTCCACGAGGTACGAGCCCAGGATGAGGAGGGTGACCAGTCCCGCGACCAATCCGCCCCCGAGTCCAAGCTGGGCGGCCTTGGAAACCGAGGGCGTCCGCCGTCCCTGGGTAAAGGCGACAAAGAGAAGGGCGGCCAAAACGACCGGGCCCGCCAGGGCGGGAGAGAGATCGATCCCGGGCAGGTGCGTGACAAAGCTGACCACCCACATGGCGACCGTGGCGGCGAACCCGGTGACGAGAATCCGGCCGGCGAGCGAGGCGGGTGTGCTTCCGGTGTCAATCTGGGTGGAGTTCATCGGGGTCTCCGGTTCGAGGCCGCGGTCGATCTGGAGTCGATCGGAATTGAGATTTGGTCTCAATTGGAGTCGAACGGTCTATATTGGTTGACAGCGTAGGCTTGGGGTGCCCCAATTTCGGCCTCACAGCAACCGGGTTGCGAACGGACTCTTTTGTCGGTATACCGTTCGCTTCCCGATGTTGGTCTGTTTGCGCCCCGTGGGGGCGTCGTGAGGGGTCCCTCCAAGGAGTTCCCGAGTGTCGCTTCTTTTCCCGAAGTGGACGAACGCTCTGCCCACCGTCGGCGCGATCGCCGCGCTGCTGGGCGCGTCGGGCGTCGTCGGCGGTTTCTGGTACTACGCGACGCCCAAATTTTACGATGCCGGCTACATGCCGACGCAGCCGGGCGGTGGGTTCAGCCACCAGATCCACGCGGGCAAGCTGGGCATGGATTGCCGCTACTGCCATACCAAGGTGGAGCAGTCGCCGGAGGCGAATATCCCGAATGTCGCGACCTGCATCGGCTGCCACGCCGACGGGCGACTGACCAAGCTGGCGGTCGAGCCCAAGCACAAGGAACGGACGGACTTCATCCGCCAGGCGTACAACGCCAATCAGTCGATCGAATGGCGTCGCATCCACAAGCTCCCGGATTACGTCCGGAACTTCCCCCACGCGACCCACATCCGCGCGGGCGTCAGCTGCTATTCGTGCCACGGCCAGATCGACGCCATGCCGATCGTCGCGCAGGCCCAGCCCCTGAGCATGGGCTGGTGCCTGGATTGCCACCGCAACCCCGAGGCGAGCCTGGTGTCGCCCGACAAGGTGACCCAGCTGGAGTGGGTGAAGAAGCACCTCGACGAGCGTGGGGGCCAGGGAGACGCCGAGACCAAGGCCCTGGTCGAGAAGCTGAAACTCAATCCCCCGGAAAACTGCGGAGCGTGTCACTACTAGGAAGGCACTGGGCACTTGGCATCAGGCACCGGGAAGACGGTGCCCAAAGTCCGGTGCGACGCGAGACCGCTCCCCCCGTTTGATGAACACTCACTGTGCCTCGTGCCCGATGGCGAGGCCTCTCTCCCGAGAGATCCCATGACCGATCAATGCCCTTCGACGACCAAGGCCGAGCAGCGCAAGCCCAGCAAGGCGGAACTCGCCGACACGCCGCGTGAACTGCAATCGCTGAATGGGCGCGCGGGCGGCCCGAAGGTGTGGCGCAGCGTCGAGGAGTTCGCCGATCAGCCGCAGTTCCGCGAGTTCGTGGAGCGTGAGTTCCCCGCCGGAGCGTCGGAACTGCTGACCGGCTCGCGCCGCGACTTTGTGAAGCTGATGGGCGCGTCGCTGGCGCTTGCGGGCGCCGCGACCATCCCCGGTTGTCGTCGCCCCGACCACAAGATCATGAGCTACAGCCAGCAGGTTCCCGAGGAGATCATCCCGGGCAAGCCGCTGTTCTATGCGACGAGCATGCCGCTCCCCGGCGGCGGCGCCGAAGGCCTCCTGGTCGAGACGCACGAAGGCCGCCCGACCAAGATCGAGGGCAATCCGCTGCACCCGGTGAATCGCGGGCGTTCGTCGATCTGGGCCCAGGCGTCGATCCTGTCGCTCTATGACCCGGATCGCCCGAGCAACGTCGAGTATCCCAAGTACAAGAATCCGACCCGCGGCCCGCTGACCGCGACGTGGGACGACTTCCGACTCTGGGCCGACGAGCACTTCAAGGCCTATGACTCCAACGAGGGCGACGGGCTGGCGTTCATCGTCGACAAGAAGACAAGCCCCTCGCGCGACGCGGCCCGCGACCTGGTGAAGAAGCGCTGGCCCAAGGCGTCATGGCTCGCGTACAACGCGTCGGAGACCGCGAGCGTGACGGCGGGCGCCGCGATGGCGTTCGGCTCGCCCATGCACGCGATCGAGTCGTTCGACAAGGCCGACGTCGTCGTGTCTCTCGATCGCGATTTTCTGAACGCGATCGGGCAGGGTGAATCGCTCGGCCTGACCAACGCCCGTTCGTTCGCGTCTCGCCGCCGCCCGATGTCGGTAAACGACTCGATGAACCGCCTGTACGTGGCGGAATCCGGCTTCACCATGACCGGCGCTTCGGCGGACCACCGTCTCCGCCTGGCTCCCTCGCGGATCGCGGGCTTCGCGGTCGAACTCGCGAAGGTGCTGCTCAACACCGTGGGCGGCGACGCCACGGCGCTGGCGGCGGCGGTGCGCGGCGTGGACGTGCCCGCGGGCGCGGACATCGATCCTGATTTCGTCAACGCCTGCGCCGACGACCTCCGGGCCGCGGCGGGCAAATCGATCATCGTCGCCGGTCCCTCGCTGCCCCCGGCGGTCCACGCGCTGGTCCACGCGATGAACGCCGCCCTGGGCAACATCGGCAAGACGGTTTCGTTCCTGCCCATGTCGGGCGAGCAGGCGTCGGACTCGCTCGCGGGCCTGGGCGAGCTCTCGAAAGAGATGATGTCGGGCGGCGTGAAGACGCTCGTCACGATCGGCGTGAACCCGCTCTATGACGCGCCGGTCGACGCGGACTTTGCCGCGGCCTTTGCCAAGGTTGCCAACACGATCACGCTCAGCGTCGAACTGACCGAGACCCTCGCCGCCAGCACCTGGGCCCTCAACGGCGCTCATGCGCTGGAGTCCTGGGGCGACACCATGTCGGCGGACGGCACGATCGCGCCCATCCAGCCCATGATCGCGCCGCTCTATGAGCCCGCGATGTCCGAGCTCGAACTGCTCACGGTCCTGGCGTCCGACGACCGCGTCGCGGCCAAGGCCGACGGCTACGAGTTCGTCCGCGGTGTATGGAAGGCCAAGTTGGGCGAGGCGAACTTCGACAAGAGGTGGCGCGAGGCCCTGTGGAACGGCGTGGTCGCGGGGAGCGCCCCGACACCCGCGAGCCCCAAGATCGATTACGCCGCGGTTGCGTCGGTCGTCAGCGGCCTGAAGGGCATGTTCGCCGGCGCGCCGTCGCAAACCTCGATGGAAGCGGTGTTCGTCACCGGCCATGTCGGCGACGGGCGATTTGCCAACATTCCCTGGCTGCAGGAGCTCCCGGTCTTCGGCACGCGGACCGTGTGGGACAACCCCGCGCTGGTCAGCCCGCAGACCGCCGAGGCGATGGGCCTCATGCCCGACAAGGGCACGGAGCAGTATCCCGAGGCACGCCTTGCGTCGGTCACGATCGGCGGGCGCAGCGTCACGGTGCCGATCTGGATTCTCCCCGGCATGGCCGACAACGTCGTGATCCTCACGCTCGGTTACGGGCGAAAGACCGCGGGGCGTGTCGCGGACGGCGTGGGCGTGGACGTGAATCCGCTCCGCACGATCGGCGGCGGCTGGTCGGCCCGCGACGTGAAGCTCGCCAAGGAGCCGGGCGGCTATCCGATCTCCAGCACGCAGAACCACTGGTCGCTGGAAGGGCGCACCGCGATCGCCAGGGCCGTCGATCTGCCGGTGTGGCAGAAGTATGGCGAAGAGATCGAGAAGAAGACCGAGCCGCTCTACGGCACGACGGCGGAACTCAAGTTTGCCGAGCGCCTGGGCGAGCTGAGCCACACGCCGCCGAACATCGGCGCGTACGAGAACCCCTACAACCGCTCGAAGACCGAGCCCGATCCCAAGAATGTCGACGCCGCGGGCAAGCCCCCGGTGTACGCGACGGGCGAGCAGTGGGGGATGACGATCGATCTGTCGTCCTGCACGGGGTGCGGCACGTGCACGATCGCGTGCCAGGCGGAGAACAACATCCCCGTGGTGGGCAAGAAGGAAGTGCAGAAGGGGCGCGAGATGACGTGGATCCGGGTTGACCGGTACTACGTCGGGAACGACCTCAACGATCCGGGCGAGATGCTGAACCAGCCGGTCGCGTGCGTCCACTGTGAGAACGCGCCGTGCGAGGTCGTGTGCCCGGTCAACGCGACGGTGCACGGGCCCGAGGGCATCAACTACATGACCTACAACCGCTGCATCGGCACGCGGTACTGCGCCAACAACTGCCCGTACAAGGTCCGGCGCTTCAACTTCTTCGACTACGGCGTGACCAAGTTCAACGGCGATTACTTCGGCAAGGAAACGCTGGAGAAGGTCGTCCCCGATCGCGGCGGCATCACCGGCTCGGGCGTTCACAACAAGCTCAATCCCAACCTGATCCCGCCGCGGCTTCGCCAGAAGCTCGACGAGATCAGCCGCATGCAGAAGAACCCCGACGTGACGGTGCGCTCGCGCGGCGTGATGGAGAAGTGCAGCTTCTGCATCCAGCGCATCAACGCCGCCAAGGTCGAGTCCAAGCTCAAGGACCTGAAGGGCGTGCCCGAGGGGCTGTTCCAGGTCGCGTGCCAGCAGGCCTGCCCCAGCGAGGCGATCACTTTCGGGAACATCCTCGACCCCGCGGCGGCGGTCCACGCGACGCGGAACAGCGCCCGCTCGTACATGCTGCTCGGCTACCTCAACACCCGCCCGCGCACCACGCACATGGTCCGCGTGCGCAATCCCAACGAGAAGCTCCTGGCCAAGAAGGACCCGGAGCGCGTGCACTCGTGGGAGCACCCCTTCCACCACGGGCATGACTCGCACGACTCGCAAGACACGCACGGCACGGGCGGCGCCGCCAAGGAGCACGCCTTCCGCGTCGAACCCTTCCGCGTCGAACCAAGCAAGCGCCGCCAGGACCGCGGCTATGCGCTCAGCCTCAACGTGCTGGGCTCTGGAGTGAACGCATGAGTTCGATCCACCCGGATCAAGTCACCGCCCAGCAGCTCGCGGGCCTCTCCCGATTGCCCGATCGCGGCACCCCCGCGCCGGGCACCGGCGACGGCTCGCTGATCGATGATCCTTCCGTACGTTCGCCCCTGGTTCTCAACGAGCGCACGTTCAAAGAGGTCACCGACATCGTCTGCGGCTACGCCGAGAACAAGCCCGGGAAGTGGTGGCTCCCCGCCCTGATGATCTCGGGATCGATCGCGGGCCTGGGCGGGCTGGCGATCCTTTACCTTGTCATCACCGGCATCGGCACCTGGGGTCTCAACAACCAGGTCGATTGGGCGTGGGACATCACCAACTTCGTGTTCTGGATCGGTATCGGCCACGCCGGAACGCTCATCTCCGCCATCTTGTGCCTGCTCAAGCAGAAGTGGCGCACCGCCGTGAACCGCTCGGCCGAGGCGATGACGATCTTTGCCGTCATCTGCGCCGCCACTTTCCCCGGCATCCACATCGGACGCCAGTGGATGGCCTGGTTCCTTCCCCCGCTCCCCAACGCCAACAACATCTGGCCCAACTTCAAGAGCCCGCTGCTGTGGGACGTGTTCGCGATCTCGACCTACGGCACGGTGTCGGCCCTCTTCTGGTTCATGGGCATGATCCCCGACCTGGCGACGCTGCGTGACCGGGCCGACATGCGCCTCCGCGCCAGCAAGACCGGCCCGATCGTCGCCCCCTTCATCCCGATCCGCGTCGACGCGATCCGCGCGTATGTCTACGGCTTCCTCTCGCTGGGCTGGCGCTTCAGCAGCCGCCACTGGCACCGCTACGAGGCGGCGTACCTCGTTCTGGCGGGCATCTCGACGCCGCTGGTCTTGTCGGTGCACTCGATCGTGTCGTTCGACTTCGCGACATCGATCCTGCCCGGCTGGCACACCACGATCTTCCCGCCGTACTTCGTCGCGGGCGCGATCTTCGGCGGGTTCGCCATGGTGCTCCTGCTGCTGATCCCGGCGCGCGAGCTCTTCCCCAACATGAAGGACTTCATCACCCTCAAGCACATGGAGAACATGGCCAAGATCATCCTGGTCACGGGCTCCATGGTTGGCTTCGCCTACTCGATGGAGTTCTTCATCGCCTGGTACAGCGGCAACGAGTACGAGGCCCACGTCTTCAAGTTCAACCGCGCTCTGCCCACCTGGATGAGCGACAAGGGCGCCCCCTACTGGTGGGCCTACTGGGCCATGATCTTCTGCAACGTCGTCAGCCCCCAGGTGTTCTGGATGCGGAAGTTCCGAACCAGCCCGGCCGCCATCTTCGCCGTCTCGTTCCTGGTCACCATCGGCATGTGGTTCGAGCGCTTCGTCATCATCGTCACGAGCCTCCACCGCGCCTTCCTCCCCGGCGAGTGGGGCATGTTCTTCCCGACCGCGGTCGACATCACCACCTTCATCGCAAGCTGCGGCGTGTTCCTCACGCTGTTCCTGATCTTCCTGAAGTTCCTCCCGGTCTTTGCGATCGCGGAACTCAAGGCCGTCATGCCCCAGGCCAGCCCGCATCATCACCATGATGGGCACGGCGGCGGGCACGGGCAGGGTCATGGGCATGGGCCGGGCGGCGCTGACCACGCCAAGGGAGGGCACCACTGATGTCCAGCAAGGTCTACACAACCGAATCCGGCGACGTGGTCTACGCCATGGTCGCGGAGTTTGAGACCCCCGCCGATCTCTACCACGCCGCCGAGAAGGTCCGCGACGCGGGCTACGCCAAGTGGGACGTTCACACGCCCTTCCCGATCCACGGCATGGAGGACGCGATGGGCGTGAAGCGCACCATCCTCCCCATGGTGATCGGCGTGGTCGGCCTTTCGTGCGCCGGGCTTGGCTTCCTGATGCAGTGGTGGATGAGCGGCGTGGACTACCCGCTCATGACCCAGGGCAAACCCTTCGCGACCTGGCAGGCGTTCGTTCCGATCACGTTCGAGCTCGGCATCCTGTTCTCGGCGTTCACCGCGATCATCGGCATGCTGTTCTTCAACCGCCTGCCGCAGTGGTACCACCCGCTGCTCAAGAAAGACCGGTTTCTCCGCGTGAGCGACGACCGGTTCATGATCTGCATCGAGGCGGGCGACGCGAACTTTGATCCCGACCGCACGCGGGCGCTCCTCGAGGGCGCCGGCGGCAAGCACATCGACCTGGTTGAGGAATGAGCCACACGGAAGGCACGACCTCGTGCGGCGGGAGAGCCCCTCGCACACGCCGTCGCCGGAGCAGACGAATGAAGAAGCGTGAAGCACAACACCGCACGGGTCCGGCGCTGGCGAGCCTTTCGCTGGCGTGCGCCCTGGCGGCGACGCTGGGGCTGACCGGCTGCCGCGGCGACCGCGCCGAGGACCCGCCGCGTCAGTTCTTCCCCGACATGGACGACCAACAGAAGTGGCGCCCGCAGTCGCAGACCCAGTTCTACGCGGACGGGCGCTCGATGCGCCAGCCCGCGGCGAACACGGTCGCGTTCAGCCGCTCGCCCATGACGAGCCAGGTGCTTGAGGGCAACCCCGCCTGGGCGTCCGCGCTCCTGGCCGACCGGGCGGACCTGCTCCGGGCCGACGACGCGGCCTTCACGGGCAAGGACGCCTCGGGCGTGTACCTTGAGAAGATCCCCGTCGCGGTGGATCGGGCGATGCTGGAGCGCGGGCAGAACCGCTTCAACATCTACTGCGCCGCGTGCCACGGCATGGCGGGCGACGGCAAGGGCCTGGTGGGCCAGCAGTGGTCCTACCCCGTCCCCAGTTTCCACGACGACAAGTACCTGACCCGCTCGGAAGACCCCAACGTGCCGCAGTGGCGCGACGGATACCTCTTCCACACCGCGCGCAACGGCGTGTGGAGCCCGGACGGCACGCAGAACAAGATGCCCGGCTACGCCCACGCTCTCGACGTTCATGACGCATGGGCCGTCATCGCCTATGTGCGGGCGCTCCAGGAATCACAGCGCGGGACCAAGGACGACGTTCCGGCGAACCAGCTGGCGGCGATCGACGCGGCCGCCAAGGCCGCCGCCGACGCCAAAGCCGCGGCGGAAAAGCCCGCTTCGCCCGCGGCCCAGCCCGCGCCCGCCGATAAGCCCGCCGACAAGCCCGCCGACGGGCCCGAGTCCGGCAAGGGAGGTGCCCAGTGAGTCAGATCTCCGCCGCCGGACATTCACACGGCGTGGGCGCCGATCACCCGGCCCTCCGCTCCTCCAACATCTCGATGGCGCCCGGCGCGGGCACCGGCCTGAAGTCCGCCTTCATCGGGCTGGGCGTCCTGGGCCTGGCGGTCGCCGCCATCGGCTGGTTCAAAGATTCGACGCACGCGCTGGCGGCGTTCCACGTCGGCGTGATCACCGCGATCACGATCTGCCTGGGCGCGACCTTCTTTATTCTCATCTTCAACCTCGTCAACGCCGGCTGGGTCAGCTCCTTCAAGCGCCAGTACGAGAACGTGATGAGCCTGCTCCCGGTCGTCAGCCTGCTGATGATCCCCGTCTTTGTGCTCGACTATTTCGACGGGCACGCGCTCTTCAACTGGATGAGCGCCTCGGCCCACGGCGACGTGCTCCTGGAGAAGAAGGCCGGGTTCCTCAACCCCATGTTCTTCTACGCACGCTCAGCCTTCTACATCCTGCTCTGGGCCTACATCACCTCGACCCTCCGCCGCCTCAGCCTGGAGCAGGACCGCACCGGCGACAAGTGGCTGACCGCCAAGGCCCGTCGCACCAGCGCCTGGGCGATCCTCGTCATGGCCCTCTCGACCGCCTTCGCGGGCTTCGACTGGCTGATGTCCATCGACTTCAAGTTCTTCAGCACCATGTGGGGCGTCTATTTCTTCGCCGGCAGCGCCTACGTCGGCACCGCGACGATGATCCTCATCCTCGCGCTGCTCCGGCGCGCCGGGAAGATGGAGGGCGCCGTCACCAGCGAACACTTCCACGACCTGGGAAAGCTGCTCTTCAGCTTCACGGTCTTCTGGGCCTACATCGCCTTCAGCCAGTACTTCCTGATCTGGTACAGCAACATCCCCGAGGAGACGGCCTTCTTCCACATGCGCGAGCACGGCGCCTGGCCCATGGTCGGCGTCGCCGTCATCGTCTCGCACTTCGCCCTGCCCTTCGTCATCATGCTGTTCCGCGGCATCAAGCGAAACCCCACGACGATCGCGTTCTTCGCCGTCTGGTCGATCGCGGCTCATGTCATCGACATGTTCTGGGTCGTTCGCCCCGTGGTGCATGTCGGGAACGCCGCCGACCCCGTCGGCTGGGGCCTGATCTGGATTGACGCGGGCGCGGTGCTGGGCGTTCTGGGCCTCCTGGGCTGGCTGATCGTCGGCAAGGTGACCTCCGGGCCGCTCCTGGGCGTCAACGACCCGCGCCTCGGCGAGTCGCTGGAGCACCGGAATTATGTGTGAGTTTGACGGCTGACTTCGCCGGGATTCGGCGAAGATCGGCGTGGAAGAGCGTGGTTTGGTTCGGCAAAGATGACTCCGGTTCGACGAGAGCCGGCGAAGACCAAGGTGGTTCAGTCGCATGTCCAAGCACGAAGCACATTTCCTGCCCCAAGAGCACGAGCACCCGGACACCTGGCACCGCCACTCGGCCGAGGAGGGCGTGCCCCAGGGTGAGCACACCGCGACCGCCAGCGCCACGTCGCTCTTGGTCTCGTTCTTCGTGCTCACCATGAGCGTCTTTGTCACCGTCGGCCTGCTCGTGGTCTTCTTCAATCACTTCGCGTGGCAGACCCGCGCCGCCCGCGAAGAGACCACGGTCATGAGCGCCGACGCCAACGCGACCAAGGAACGCATCACCAAGGAACAGGGCGAATACGGCGTCGTCGCCGACAAGCCGGGCATGTACCGCATCCCCGTCGGCCAGGCCATGGACCGCGTGGTCGCCAAGTACGCCGAAAAGAAGTAAGCACGCCGAATCGCACCGGCCAACGCGCGCGAACCCGGAACGGAGCAGGACCAGCAGGCCAATGACGCCCACCACGACCAACCCGACGAGGACCCGCGAGCACGACTCGCGGACGCCGCCGCGCGCTGGTCGGTTCGCCCGCGCCGCCTGGTTCGGGCGACTCGCGGGCCTGCTTGCCGCCCTCACGGGCGCGCCCGCCGTTACCAATGCCCAATTCTCCGGCGGCGTGCTCAATCAGCAGCCCGAGGCGATCAAACGCCTTGACGTGGACGAGAAGCTCGGCGCCGCGCTCCCGTTCGATCTTGAGTTCACCAACAGCGACGGAGCCAAGGTCAAGCTCGGCGATTACTTCCCGCTCGGCGAGGACGGCCAGCGCCACGGCAAGCCCACCGTGCTCGTGCTCGGCTACTACCGCTGCCCCGTCGTCTGCTCCGTCGTCATCGCCAAGCTCACCGAGGCGTACAACGAAATCTCCTACTCCGTCGGCCGGGACTTCAACGCCCTGGTCTTCACCATCAACCCCGACGAGACGACCGCCGAGGCCAACGCCTACAAGGTCAACCAACTCGAGTCCTACAACCGCGGCAAGGAAACCGGCGTCGCCGGCGGGTGGCACTTCCACACCTCGCCCGCCGAGACCTCCAAGGCCCTCGCCGACGCCATGGGCTGGAGCTTCACCAAGCTCCCCAACGGCGAATACGGGCACCCCATCGGCTACATGCTCATCACCCCCGACGGGCGCATCGCGCGATACATGTACGGCTACGCGGGCAAGGACCAGGCCACCCAGGTCAAGCTCGCGATCCTGGAGGCGTCCGAGGGCAAGATCAGCAAGACCATCGCCGACCGCGTCGTCGGCTTCTGCTACATGTACGACGCCGCCTCCGGCGGCTACGCCGTCAAGGCCTTCCGCGTCATGCAGCTCGGCGGCGGGCTGACGCTGCTGGGTCTGGGCGGGCTGGTGATCGGTCTCCGCGTGTCCGAGGTTCTCAAGCGTCGACGGCGTGCCGCGATGCTCGATGGTGATCTGTTGAGTTCAAGTAGCCGGTCGATGGCGGGCGCGCGTGGCCCGGCCGTCGCCGGAAGGTGAGGCGTCGATGATGACTTCCTTGTTCGAGCACGGCCCGTTGAGCGCGACCCTCGCCGAGGGCAACGCACTCCGCGATTTCATCTTCGGCACCGGGGGCTCCGGGCACCACGCCGAGATGGTCGAGGAGACCTTCGCCTGGATCTTCTGGATCTCGGCGTTCTTCTTTGTCGTGCTCATGGGCCTGACCGTGCTCTGGAGCGTGCAGTACAAGCGCCGCGCGACGCCCGTCGCCCTCGTCAGCTCCTCGCACAACACCGTGCTGGAGACCCTGTGGACCGTGATCCCGCTGGGAATCCTCGCCGTCATGTTCTTCAAGGGCTTCCAGGGCTATCTCGACCTCTCCGTCGCGCCGGCCGGCGCGATCGAGATGGACGTCCGGGCCGCCAAGTGGGACTGGCGCATCATCTATCCCAACGGCGCGGAATCGACCGAACGCGAAAAGCTGGGCTCCGCCAAGGAAATCCCGATCTTCTACATGCCCGCCGAGTCGCCCGTCAAGCTCCGCATGATCTCCAGCGACGTCATCCACAGCTTCTGGGTCCCCGACTTCCGCGGCAAGTTCGACGTCATGCCCAACCGCTACACCTACTACGGCTTCACCTCCGGGCCCATCAAGGGCGACAAGAAGCTCGAGGCCGGCCCCTTTGCCGGCACGCCGTACGAAGATCACTGGCTCTTCTGCGCCGAGTACTGCGGCGATTCCCACTCCGAGATGGCCGCCGTCGTCCGCATGGTCCCGCGCGAGACCTGGGCCAAAATCGTCGACGGCTGGAGCAGCGCGGGCCTCACTCCCGTCGAGAAGGGCAAGCGCCTCCACACCATCCAGTGCGCGTCGTGCCATTCGATCGACGGCTCCAAGAACGTCGGCCCGTCCTGGAAGGACATGTTCGGCAAGACCGAGACCTTCACCGACGGCACCTCCGGCGTGGTCGACGATGCCTACGTCCGCGAATCGATCTACGAGCCCGCCAAAAGAATCGTCGCCGGCTTCCCGCCGCAGATGCAGCCCTACAAGGGCATCCTCTCCGAGGACGACGTCACCGCCATCATCGAATACATGAAGACCATCAGCGTGAATCACAAGCCGGCGGAAGGCCAGAAGTAAGCAGGACTCCGACCAATGCCGCGGAGCCGACCGGAACGCCCGGCGCCCCCGCGTGAGTGAGAAAGCCGCCAAAGCGGACGGGACTGAAGACATGAGCACGATCAATCATCACGGTTCGCACGCGGTCGGCGGGCACCACGACGAGGGAAGCTACCTGGCGCCCAAGGGCGGCCTGGTCTCCACCATGTGGGCGTGGGCCACCACGATCGACCACAAGAAGCTGGGCGTCATGTACCTCGCCGCCGTGCTCACCCTCTTTTTCCTCGGCGGCGTCGCCGCCCTCGCCGTCCGCGTCGAGCTCTTCCAGCCGACCACCATGGTCAACGGCAAGGTGACCGGCCAGGTCTTCCAGGACGCCGGCGGCGCCGTGGCGGCCGGACACGCCATCTACAACCGCATCTTCACCCTTCACGGCGCGATCATGGTCTTCATGGTCATCGTGCCCGGAATCCCAAGCGCCCTTGGCAACTTCCTTCTCCCCATCATGCTCGGCGCCAAGGACGTCGCCTTCCCACGACTGAACCTCCTCAGCTGGTGGGTCTACGTCGTCGGCTCCGTGCTCGGCGTCGTCTCCATCATCATGGGCGGCGTCGATACCGGCTGGACCTTCTACACCCCCTACAGCACGTCCACCGACTGGGACGTCTACATGCGCGTCGTGCTCATGATCGGCGCGGCGTTCGTCCTCGGCTTCAGCTCCATCCTCACCGGTCTCAACTTCGTCGTCACCGTCCACAAGCTCCGCGCCCCCGGCATGGGCTGGTTCGACATGCCCCTCTTCGTCTGGGCCATCTACTCCACCGCCATCATCCAGGTGCTCGCCACGCCCGTCATCGGCATCACCCTCCTGCTCCTCATCTTCGAGCGACTCTTCCACGTCGGCATCTTCGACCCCGCCATCGGCGGCGACCCCGTCCTCTTCCAGCACTTCTTCTGGTTCTACAGCCACCCCGTCGTCTACGTCATGATCCTGCCCGCCTTCGGCATCATCAGCGAGCTCATCACCGTCCACGCCCACAAGAAGATCTTCGGCTACCGCGCCATGGCCTTCGCCTCGCTCGGCGTCGCCTTCGTCTCGTTCCTCGTCTGGGGACATCACATGTTCGCCAGCATGGGCGAGATGGCCTCCGCCGTCTTCTCCGCGCTGACCTTCCTGGTCGCGATCCCGACCGCCGTCAAGGTCTTCAACTGGGTCGCCACCCTCTACAAGGGCTCCATCCAGTTCACCGCGCCCATGGTCTACGCCCTCTTCTTCCTCTTCCTCTTCACCATCGGCGGCCTCACCGGCCTCCCCCTGGGAACCCTCTCCACCGATCTCCACCTCCACGATTCCTACTTCGTCGTCGCCCACTTCCACTACGTCATGATGGGCGGAACCATCATCTCCTTCGTCGCGGGCATCCACCATTGGTGGCCCAAGATGTTCGGCAGGATGTACAACGAACGCTGGGCCATCGTCGGCGCCTGCCTCGTCTTCATCGGCTTTAACCTCACCTTCTTCACCCAGTTCATCCTCGGAACCCGCGGCATGCCCCGCCGTTACGCCACCTACATCCCCGAGTTCACCGAACTCCACCAGTGGAGCACCTACGGCTCGTTCATCCTCCTTCTCGGCTTCCTCGTCCACCTCTTCGTCTTCATCCATTCCCTCGTCGCCGGACGACCGGCGCCCAAGAACCCCTGGGGCGGCCTCTCGCTCGAGTGGGAGACCGACAGCCCGCCCATCGAGCACAACTTCCATCACGAGCCGCTCGTCAAGCACGGCCCGTACGACTTCGAGACCACCGTCCCGCCTCACTGGGACCCCAAGGACTACCCCATCCCGGCGTCCAACTTCACCGCGGACAAGCACTGAGACGATGACGCCTAACCACGGGGCGGGCCTTCGCCCCGCGAGGATTCACTGATGAGCACCCTCCCGGCACATTCCACATCTTCCGGCGACGCGCCGCTCTGGAAGAAATACCAGGCCGCGAATCACTATCGCAGCAAGGAAGAAGAGTTCGACGCGTGCAAGCTCGGCATGTGGCTCTTCCTCACCACCGAAGTGCTGCTCTTCGCCGGCATCTTCGTCGGGTATGCCATCTTCCGAATGCTCTACCCCGAGGCGTGGGCCAACGGCTCGGCCTACCTCGATTGGCGCTGGGGTGGTCTGAACACCGTGGTCCTGCTCGTCTCCAGCTACACCATGGCCGTCAGCATCCACCACGCACAGCTCAACAACCAGGCGGCCCTGAAGCGCAACCTGCTCATCACCGTGCTCTGCGGCGCGGCGTTCATCGCCATCAAGCTCACCTTCGAGTACATCCCCAAGTGGTCCGCCGGCAAGGCCCCGGGCGGCTCTTTCTTCGCCTACCCCTTCGCCACCGATCCCCACGAGCCCCTCTGGTGGGGCATCTATTACTGCGGCACGGGCATCCACGCCCTCCACGTCCTCATTGGAATGTCCCTCATCTTCTGGGTCTATCTCAAAGCCCGCAAGGGGCACTACGGCCCCCATCACTACACCGGCGTTGAAGTCGTCGGCCTCTACTGGCACCTCGTCGACCTCATCTGGATCTTCCTCTTCCCCCTCCTGTACCTCATCGGCTGATCGCCCGCATCCCGCGCCCCATCGCGGAGGAACCCATGGCCCACCACGACCACGTCCATCCCCACCCGAACTTCGCCAAAAGCGACGCCGAGCAGGTCGACCCCCACGGGTTCGAGTCCGGCCACAAGCACGGGCACGTCATCCTTCCCGTGATGACCCTGCGAACCGTGCTCACGCTCCTGCTCGTGCTCACCGCCGCGACCGTCTTCGCCTCGCGCGCCGAGCACTGGGCCCAGCAGTTCTTCCACATCGTCCTCCCCGGCTGGGTGAACGTTGTGGTCGCGCTCTCGATCGCCGTCGTCAAGGCGACCATCGTCGCCATGTACTTCATGCAGCTCCGCTACGACAACCCCATCAACAGTGTCATCTTCCTCTTCTGCCTCTTCGGCGTCATCCTCTTCATGGGCTTCACCGCCATGGACCTGGGCGTCCGCAACCGCATCTATTCCTGGAAGGCCGAAGAGGTCATCAAGGGCGGCACCGGCGGCTCCCACATCAACCGCTACGAAAAGAAGGACGACGGCACCGAAGAACGCGTCGCCCCCAGCCAGCCCCTCTACCTGCACGCCCGCAACCGCCTCCTCGAAAAGGTCGGCGCGGAAAAGTTCAACGAGCTTGAGCACGAGGCCCACCTGCACGCCGGCTCGCACGCCAAGCCCGACGCCACCTCGCCCTGGCCCAACATGGCCAACCAGAGCCGGCCGCGCTCCGGCACCACCCCGGGCCTCTTCGACACCGCCGCCCCGGCCGATGGCCACGCCGAACCGGCGAAGTCCGGGCACTGACCCTGAGCGCCGACACGATGCGATGGCTCGCCCGCCTCTCCGAGGCGGGCTTTTTTTTCGATCGCAAGCTCTGGCTCGGCCACGCGTGCGGACGGAGTTCGTCCGTCGCCGCAGGTTGCGGCGCTACCATCCCTCCATGACTCGCGCCACGGCCATCCTCCTCGCCGCCCTCCTCGCCGCCGCGGCCATCGGCTCGGGCATCTCCGCCGCCCGTCGCGTCGGCTCGTACCACCGCGAGAACCCGCGCGAGCAGTTCGCCTTCAAGCGCGTCGGCGTCCGCGAGTTCAACTACGCCGGACGCCCCGTCTCGCTGCTCGACGAGGCATCGCCCTCCGGCAAGAAGCTCATCGTGGCCTACGGCGACGCAAAGCTCTCGCTCCCCGTGGTCCTTCCGCTCGACCCACGCCTGCCCGGCCTGGCGCCGCACGACGACTGGATGGGCGTGCTCCGCTTCGCGTCGGCGACCAACATGGACCTCCCCGAGCTCCAGGCCAAGATGAACGCCGGCGCGGTGCGTGATCGCCTGGTCATCGTGACGCGCACGCCCGAGCCCGGCGCCGACCCGACCACATGGGGCGAAATCAACAAGCACCGCTGGACCTTCGATTTCTACGAGTTCCTCCCCGAGGGCGGCTTCGCGCACCAGAAATTGGCCTTCCCCAACAAACGCTCCCGCGCCAAGGCCGAGCGCGAAGGCCGCGAGCTAGCCGTCCCGCAACTCCGCGAAAAGACCTGGGAGTTCGAGGCCGCCCTCATGGTTATGCCCAAGACCGACGGCCCGAGCCCCGAGTTTCGCAACGACGGCCTGGCCGCCATGGGCTGGACGCTCCCCGCCTCGGGCTTCGCCACCATCGGCATGATCGCGATGCTCGTGGTCGCCGCCTCGCGCAGGACGCCCCTTCCCGCGCGGGCGTGATGCCAGTCTGGACAAGCGAATCGTCTTCCGCCCGTCCGGCTTCATGCCGAGGAACGCCCGGCGCGCCGGCGCAGGAATCCTGAAGAGGGTGGCCCGGTTTCGACGATTGGTAGGCCATGACGATGATCGCCGAACCGGCCGCGATCAATGGCGACCGGCCGCTTTCGAGCCCCGAGTATCGTGCGTACATGCAGTTCCACCGCGAGCGAAACGCGTCCAACGCCGCCCGCTCGGCCCGCGAGGGCGTGATGACGCAACCCGGACCCGCACCCGCGGAGTTCAATCCGATCTGGTCACCCGCGCGCCATGATGCGGCCGCGTTCTTCTCTTGGATCGGGCGGATTCTCTCCGAGCGGTTCGGCTCGACGCAGATCACGATCGTCGACCTCGGCTGTGGCGCGGGCTTCATCGCACCTCATCTCAGCGCCGCGGGGCTCGCCGGTGACTACATCGGGATCGACATCGTGCAACGCAAGAACTGGAGCGATCAGCCGATCGGGTTCCTTCGCCCGAGTCTCATCGTCGGAGACATCGCCACGATCGATCTCGATCGGATCCCGCGAGCGGACGTGCTTGTTTCCGCGACGGCCCTGGAACACATCGAAGACGATCGTGGCGCCGTCGAACGCCTGCGCTCTCGCCTCGCTCCACACGGAATCCAGGCCCACTTCGTTCCCGGAGAGGCTGCCCTGGAGCTCTACGGGCCGCACGGCTGGCGTCAGTACTCGCCGCGCTGCCTCCGCGACATCTTCCCCACAGGCGACATCTTCCGCTTCGGCGGCGCCGGCACCAATCGCCTGCACGCCTCGCTCATCACCCACCCGACCACTCGCGGCCGCAAAGACGGGCGTTCACGACACCCCACGCTCTACGCCAACGCGTGGCGCCAAGCCCGCGCGATCGACGCCTCGCTCGATTGGAATCCGGCCTCGATGTACGCCGTGCTGGTCGATCCCGAGAAGCACGACCGCCGGGCGTGAACCGGGCAGCAAACCAAGACACCATCGCCGGAAGTTCGACTCAATCGAGTTCGCGTGCCTTCCGTGCGGAGGCTCCGTTCTCGGCTCTACCCCCCGCCCTCAACGTTGAAACCGCACCGCTTCACCACTCCCCATTCCCGACTCCCCATGCCTCTCCGTGCTCCTCTGATTCCCTCTGATTCCTCCGCGTTCGGCCTCTTCTTCGATCTCTTCGCGCCCTTCGAGTTCCCCCTCCTTCTCTGCGTTCTCTGCGCCCTCCGCGTTGAATCCTCTCCTCATCCCCATTCCGGCTCCCGATTCCCGACTCCCCTCTTCTCTGTGCTCACTCCGTGCTTCGGTGCCTCTGTGGTGAGGCATCGCGTCCGCTCTCCGAAGGCCGCCTCTCCGCTTCCCATTCCCTTCCTCTCCGCGCTCCTCTGATTCCCTCTGATTCCTCCGCGTTCGGTCTCTACTTCGATCCCTTCGCGCCCTTCGTGTTCCCCCTCCTTCTCTGCGTTCTCTGCGTTCTCTGCGCCCTCTGCGTTGACACGCCTTCTCTTCGAGGCTTTACCGGAACACCGAGTCGATCTGACCGCCCTGGATCATGATCTTGACGTCGTTCAAGACCTTCGCCAAAACCAGGTTGATCATGATGATCGCCAGGAAGCTCGTCACGAACGATTCCGTCGTCGCGCGACCCACGCCCTCGGCCCCCGGGCGGCAATTAAACCCCTTGAAGCACGCGATCAGCCCGATCGCCCCGCCGAAGAACACCGCCTTCACCAGCCCGTTCACGATGTCGAACCACCCCACGAACATCTCGGTGTAGTGCCAGTACTGCGTCGGGTCGGCCGTGTAGAAACGCGTCGTGATGTACCACCCGCCCCCGATGCCGCACACGTTCGAGATCAGCGTGAGCGGCGGGATCATCAATATGCACGCCAAGACCCGCGGCACGACCAGCACGCGGATCGGGTCCGCCGCCATCGCACGCATCGCGTCGAGCTGCTCCGTCACTCGCATCGAGCCAAGCTCAGCCGTGAGCGCGCAGCCGACGCGCCCCGCGAGCATGACCGCCGCCAGCACCGGGCCGATCTGCTTCACCAGCGACACGTTGATCACGCCGCCCAGGCGTCCCTCCTGCCCGATCGATGCGAACTGGAGATAGCCCTCGATCGCCAGGATCATGCCGATGAACGCGCCGGTGAGCGCGAGCACGGGCACCGACGCCGCCCCGACGAAAAACACCTGCGCCCACAGGCGGTCACGCTTGTTCCACGTCCGCACCGCGCGAAGACCCAGGAAGAACGCGCCCGTAAACCGCGTGAACCGCCCCAGCCACGACATCGCCCGCGCCAGCGACAGGCCGACTTCAATCACCCACGCCCCCAGCGAGGCGATGGGACGCAGGACCAGCGGCGGATTGGCGGGAGTATCGCCCATGACTCGGCATCAGCGTACACGCGGTGATCGCCGTTGTCGCGGCCGGCGCGATCGCAGGCCTTCGCCTCGGAGCCAACCGACGCCGCGTCCTTTCCCCCGCGTTCTTCTCCGCGCCCCTCTGAAGTCCTCTGATACCTCTGCGTCCGGTCTCTTCTTCGATCCCTTCGCGCCCTTCGAGTTCCCCTCTTCCTCTGCGTTCTCTGCGCCCTCTGCGTTGAATCCTCTTCTCTTCCCCACTCCCCATTCCCGACTCCCCATTCCCGCTCTTCCCACGAAAAAGCCCCGGCTTCCCGGGGCTCGATTCATTCACGCTGGATCCGATCGCCTTACTTCGTCACGTCGATCGGCTTGCTCGGCGGCGTCTCACGCGAGGGCGTGGAACGCACCGGCTCGCTCGCCGCACCCGTGCCGCCCGGCGCCACGCCGCCCGCGTCCGAACGCGACTTGGTCAGGAAGATCTCCACGCGCCGGTTGGCCGCCGTGTTGCCGTTGGCGTTGTTGGGCACCGCGGGGCGGAACTCGCCCCAGCCCGCGACCATCATGCGCTCGCCGGGCACGCCCATCGAGGCCAGGGCGCTGCGGACGCTGATTGACCGGTGGGCCGAGAGATGGACGTTCGTCGGGTGCTTCTGGGCCGTCACGCCGCCGATCCGCTGGGCGTCGGTGTGCCCGACGATGTGAACGTCATAACCCGCCGCAGAGGGCGAGTTGAGAATGCGGGCCAGCGCCGAAAGGCTCGAGCGGGCGCTGTCGTTCACATCCGCCGAGCCCGACGCAAACGTCAGGTCCGACGCGAATCGCAGCATGCCGCGCGCCGAGTCATAGGTGATGAGGTCAGGGAACTCGGCCGCCAAGGCCGCCAGGGCCTTGTCCGTCGCCTCGTCCAGCGGGCCGATCTCAAGCTGGGCCATCATGTTGCGCAGCTCATCGAGGTCATAGCCCGCCTTGCGCAGGGCTTCCGCCAGGCTTCCGTTCTGCCCGCGCAGTTCCGCCAGGGCCGCTTCCGCCCGGGCCAGCGTGTTCCGCTGCAGCTCAAGGGCCGAGCGGTTCTCGTCGCGCTCGCGCTGCAGGGTGATGTTCTTGTCGGTCAGGGCCCGGTTGGTCTCCACGACCTTGTCATACTCGCCCTGCCCCACGCACCCGCCCAGCCCAAAGGTCGAGCCGATCAGGCACGCGGCCAGAAGGCCCAGTCGTGCTCCGCTCATGCCCAGGTGCCTTCCATTCATGCAGCGATCCGCCATCCGTGTCATGCTTCGCTCCCTCATGGGCAGGACGACCGGCGATTTCGGGGTGACGGGCGGCTGCCGCTCCGCCCGGCGTGGGTCGCCCCTGGCCAAAGTCGTTTCTACTGTGCCCAGCATAGGCGCAGACTCTGTTTATCGACGCCACGGCGCTCCGGGCGTGAATAGAGACGGCCCCGGATTCTCGGCGAATCCAGCCCTCGGACGCCGGACCTGGGAGAGTCTTCGAGCGAAGGTCCGGGTCGATTGAACCATCGCGAACTCTTGAACGTGCCCCTTTCGGAGTCCTTCATGCCGACCGCCGGCGCTCGAAACCCCGAACTCGTCCGTCTCGACGCCGCGGCCATCGCCGACGCCACGCGCACCCTCGCCCCCGCCTCGCTCCTGCTCGACGTCAATCCGGCCCGTGCCGCCTCACCCCTGCTCGTTCTGGCAGCAGACGCCCCCGCGCAGGTCGACCGCCACCCCGCCGCCGCCAACGCCCGGCGCGTCAGCCTTCCAAATCGCCTCCTCATCCCGGGCCTCGTCAACGTCCACACCCATCTTGACCTCACGTCAATCGGCCCTCGCCCATACGCCGGGGATTTCTCGGGCTGGCTCGACATGGTCCGGCGCGGCCGCCCGACCGAACCCTCCGATATAGCCGCCGCCGTCGCCGAGGGCGCACGGCTCTCGCTCGCCTCCGGCGTGGTCGCGGTGGGGGACATCGCCGGCGCGCCGCGTGGCCAACCGACGCTCGCTCCCGCGGAGGCCCTGGCCGCCGCCGGGCTCGCGGGCGTTTCGTTCCTTGAGTTCTTCGCGATCGGCAAGGGCACTGGCGCCATCGATCGGATTCAGCATCTTGCCAAGTCAGCGCCCCGCTCGATCGGCCCGGTCCGCGTCGGTCTTCAGCCCCACGCGACGGGGACCGTCGGGCTCGCGGGCTATCGATGGGCGGGCGAAATGGCCGCCCGCGGTTGGCCCGTTTCCTCGCACGTCGCCGAAACCCTCGACGAGCGCGAACTCGTCGCCAAGGCCACCGGCCCGCAGCGCGAGTTTCTCCAGCGCCTCGCCCTCTGGGACGATTCACTCCTCCGCGAATTCGCCCGCGGCCTCTCGCCTATCCAACATCTTCGCGAAGTCCTTGAGCGTGCGCCCTTCCTCCTCGCCCACGTCAACGACGCCAGCGACGCCGACATCGAACTGCTCGCGCGCACAAAGCAAAGCGTCGCGTATTGCCCGCGCGCCTCGGTGTACTTCGGCAATCACGCGATCATCGGGCCGCACCGCTACCGCGACATGCTCGCCGCCGGCGTCAACGTCTGCCTCGGCACCGATTCGATCATCAACCAGCACCCCGAGGGCGGCCTGTCAATCTGGCGCGAAATGAAGCTGCTCTTCCAACGCGATCACGCCCCCGCCCGCGACCTTCTCGCCATGGCGACCGTCAATGGCGCCCGCGCCCTCGCCCTCAACGCCGAGCAATGGACATTCGCACCCGATCGTGCGATTTGTGCCGTCGCTTCGGTGGTGGTGTCGCCCACCGCTCGCGGGCGCGATCCGCTCGAAAGTGCGCTGGAATCTTCGACCGAACCAGAACTTCTCTGGCGCGCGAATTAGTATTGGAACCTCTGCGTACTTGGTGGCCCGCCTCTCCGAGGCGGGTTTTCTGGACCAAGAGAGGCGACCTTCGCTCCAGGGTTGGAATTGATCAGAGGTTTCTATTGCTGCAAAGCACGCCAGAGCGAAACTCCGCATCTTCGGGCGCCGGACCCGGGGTGTCCGCGACGAAGGTCCGGCGTGACCGAGTTGAACGGCGCGAGCGCGCCCCTTCGCGGCCTCTCGGCGTTCCCTCACGGACAGGCGGTGCATGAGCGTCAAGTGGGAGCAAACCAAGCGATGGGACCGTGAGCACCTCACCGGCCCGCTCGCGCCCGTGCGCTGGGTGCTCCACCTCTTCAGCTCCGTGTGGCTGGGCGTCTGGCTGCTGGTTTTCGTGGCGGTCTACGCCGTGCTCGCCAGCGTCCCCATCGGCCTTCTCGCGCAGGCGCCGACGCTCCTCTTTGACACCGCGACCCTGCTCGCCTCGATCGCCCTCGTCGCCGCCCTTCCCGTCCGGGCGATCGCCCGCGCGACGCGTGCGTGGCCCGCCCCGCGCCGGGCCGCTCGCTTCGCCCTGCTCTTCTTCGCCGCGCTCGCGCTCGCCCTGCTCGCCGTGGTCGCCTGGTGGTCGCTCGTCTGGCCGCGCATCGTCTACGACCCCGTCACCAAATCCGGCGTGCGATTCTTCGCAGACTTCATCGACGCCAATCGCGCCACCACCCTCCGCCGCCTCCCCATGCTCGAGATGACCGAGCTCGAGTTCTACGCCTGGTGGCCCCTCCGCGTCGTGCTCCTGGCCTTCGTCGCCAACATGATCGTCGCCACCGTCCGCCGCATCGAGTTCTGCTTCAAAAACCTCGGCGTGCTCATGGTCCACAGCGGCATCGTGCTCATCGCGCTCGGCAGCGTCTATTACAACCGCCTCAAGCTCGAGGGCGACACACTCCTCCTCGCCGGCCCGCTCGACGACTCCGGCAATCCCACGCCCGGCCCCGCGCAGGACCGCTTCTACGACAACACCCGCCTCTCCCTCTACGTCCAGGACCGCGGCGTGTGGCTCGCTCGCCCGCTCGCCGGCGTGCCCCGCTACAACGACTACGCCCTCCACAAAATCGGCCGGCCCGGCGACGTCAGCGCTTGGGAAAACTCCGGCCGACCCACGCCATGGAGCGTCGAGCCCGCGCGCGACCTCGATCTCCCCGTGCCGCCGCAATCTTCCGAGTTTGGACCGGGCGTCGACCTTCGCATCGTCGGCTACGCCAACTACGCCGAGCCCGTGACGGACTACCTCAAGCGCGACGCGGACGCGCCCGCGAACCCCGCCCTTCCCTCCTCGCCGCGCGCCCAGGCGACCCGCCCGCTCCGCGTGGTCCAGCTCATCTCCGCCCTCCCCGATCCGCAAGGCCGCGTCACCGACGACCCCGCGTTCGTCTTCACGCTCTCGCCCGCCGAGCCCGCCCGCCGCCTCAGCGATGCCGGCAGCTTCGCGATCGAGTACACCGCCGGCCCGACCATGGGCATGACGCCCGAGCGCTGGCGCGATCTCTCCGAGACGCTCCCCCCCGACACCAGCCACGCGCTCGTGGTCGAGATTCCCGCCTCCAACTTCCGCGCTGTCTACCCCGTCAAGCAAGGCGATGAACTCTCGATCGCCGACACCGGCTATCGCCTCAACATCACCGAGCTGGCCGAGCGCCCGCCATTCCCCATCATCACCGAGGGCTATCGCGGCGCGGAGAGCTCGATCGCGATCGTCAAGGTCACGCCGCCCGCCGGCGCGCCGTTCGATCGCTGGGTCTATCACCGCTTCCCCGAGATCAGCCAGGACATGACGAGCGAACTCAACGATCGCGGCATGCCCAAGCGGCGCGACGCCGACCCCGCCATCCGCATCAGCTACCTCGATGCACGCGCCGTGCAGGTCTACTTCGACGATCCCGAGGGCGCAAACGCTCCGCCCCGCGCCATCGTCCGCCTCCCCGGCGGCTCGCTCCGCGTGGTCGAAAAGGTCGACCCCTCCGGGCTCCTGGGCGAGGTCGTGCCGAAGATCTCCCTCCGGGTCTCCGTGCGTTGGGCCCACAGCGAGGCCGTCGAACGCCCATCGCCCGTGCCGACCGAACAGCGCGAAAAGGCCATGACCGGCACGCACGAGAGCGCCATGCTCGCGGTCGAACTGCGTGCCGACGCGCCGGGCAAGGACTGGCGCAAGGTCGTCTGGCTCCCCTTCACCAAGTACATGGGCATGGGCATGGGCACGGAGCGATTCGTCACGCTCCCCGACGGCCGCGAGATCGGCCTGGCCTTCGGCCGCCGCCAGAATCGCCTCCCCGGCTTCGCCGTCGAACTCCTCGATTTCGAGATGATCGCGCGCGAGCACCGCGGCCCACCCAAGGACTTCCGCTCCACCCTCCGAGTCATGCCCTCCGGCTTCGGCCCCGATGACTTCGAAGCCTTCGTCCACACCACCAGCCTCAACGAGCCCCTGCAAGCCCCCTTCCTCTGGACCGATTCCCGCGGCCTCGTCTCCAACGTGCTCGGCACCATCAAGAGCCGCCTCGATCCCACCCAGTTCAAGTTCAGCCAGGCCGGCTGGGATCAGCAGGGCTGGATGGAGACCCAGGCCCTCGCCGACCAGGGCCTGGCCAAGCGCCCCACCGCGAAGTTCACCATCCTCCAAGTCGGCAACAACCCAGGCATCCACGTCGTCGCGCTGGGAAGCATCCTCATGGGCGTCGGCATCCCCTGGGCCTTCTACATCAAGCCATGGTTGATGCGACGCGAGAAGAAACGGATCCAAGACCAGATCGCGCGCGGCGAGCGCCCCGCGCGTGTACGCACTCCATCCATCGCCCAGGAACGCGAGAACAAGCCCGAGCCGATGGCGGTGAGCACCGAGGAGACCAACCCATGACCCAGGCCGTCACGTCGCGAAGGGGAATCCCGCTCTGGTTCCGCGTGCTGATCTTCGTCGCGGTCATCCTCGCGGTGCTGGTGCTCTGGCCCTCCCGCGCCCTGGGCCAGACCCCGCCCGCCGGGAACGCCCACCCCGACCAGTCCATGATCGACGCCCATGACGGCGCGATCATGCCCCCCTTCGGCATGTACCTCCGCGAGACCCGCTTTGACGCCACGTCCAAGCACAAGTTCGCCGCCAAAATCGACCTGTCGCCCCTTCGCGACGTACCCGTCTTCCACTCCGGGCGCGTCAAGATCATGGACACGCTGGCGCGCGAGACCATCACCGCCATCTGCGGCCGCGCCGATTACTTCGAGGTCGCCGACGCCAAAAAACTCGCCTACGACCCGCTCTTCACCCTCCTCGATCTCATGATCGACCCCGCGTTCTACATCGACCGCCCGCTCATGCACGTCAACTACATCAACCTCCGCGACATGTTCCTCGAGCGCGCGATCTCCGGCGACGACCCCGCCGCCGTCGCTCAGCGCGCCAAATGGCGAAAGCTCACCCGCATCTCCCCCGCCATGTACCAGCGCTTCGCCAGCGACATCGCCGCCCGCTTCGCCAACGAAAAAGACGCCGCGGCCTACAACGACGCCCTCGATCAGGCCGAACGCGCCCTTACCCTCGTCGATCGCTCCGGCGCCAACATGGACCTTGTCGCCCCCGCCACCAAGGACCGGCCCTGGAATCACATCTCGCAACTCCCCGAGTCTCACCCCGCCCGTGCCGCGGCCCTCGCCCTCGGCGCCGCATGGCGCGCCGGCGACGCCAGCGCCGCCAACGCCTCGATTGTCGCGCTCCGCGATGAACTGGCCAAGATCAACCCCGGCGGCTATCCCACCACCCGCCGCGCGATGGAACTCACCTACAACCGCCTCAACGCCTTCGAGTGGGGATTGTGGCTCTACGTCGCCGCGTTCGTCGCCTTCCTGCTCGCCTTCGGCACCGGCCGCGCGTGGCTCATCGTCCTCGCCATGGTCTTCCTCGTGCCCGCCCTCGCCATGCACGCCGGCGGGTTCCTCATCCGCTGCCTCATCGCCGAACGCTTCGCCATCCAGAACCAGTTCGAGTCCATGACCGGCGTCAGCCTCTTCGCCGCGATCGTCGGCGTCTCGATGGCGGCCATCCGAAAGCAGTGGCTCTACGCCGCCGCCGCCGCCGGCGTCGGATTCCTTGTCCTCATCACCGCCACCCAAACCCGAATCCCCGGCGCCGCCATCGAACGCGAGGCCGCCATCCTCAACACCAGCGTCCTCCTCAAGTACCACGTCACCACCGTTCTCACCAGCTACGGCCTGATCGCGCTCGGTTTCATCAACAGCCTCTTCTACCTCGTCACCCACTACCTCGCCCCCAAGCCCGCCCCGGCGCTCGCCGGCGCCGCTCTCGCGGGCGCCGTCGGCGACACCGGCGCGACCCCCGCGCTCAACCCCGGCCGCGACCTGGCCACAGAGCTCTCCGGCGCCGCCGTCGCCGCCAGCAACGACGCCCCCGCCGGGCGCGCTCGCGTGCTGCACGACCTCGATCGCGCCCAGATGACCGTTCTCCAACTCGCCTTCTGGACCCTCGGCGTCGGCATCCTGCTCGGCGCGTGGTGGGCCGATCATTCCTGGGGACGCTGGTGGGCCTTCGATCCCAAGGAGACCTGGGCCCTCGTCACCTGGATCGTCTATCTCATCGTCATCCATCTCCGCTTCACCGCCGTCAAGAACAAGGCCCTGCTGACCGCTTGGATGAGCGTGGTCGGCTTCATCGTCATGATCTGGACCTACTTCGGCGTGAACTTGCTCCTGCCCGGGCTGCACGCCTATGCCTGAACACCGACTCCCGCGCGATTTCTTCGCCATCCCCGCCGCCGATCTCGCGCCCCTCCTCCTCGGCACGCGATTGGTCCGCATCCTCGACGACGACACGCGCCTCTCCGGCGTCATCGTCGAAACCGAGGCCTACGTCGGCGTCAACGACCGCGCCTCCCACGCCTTCAATGCCCGCCGAACTCCACGCAATGAAGCGATGTACGCCCAGCCCGGCGCGGCCTACGTCTACTTCACCTACGGCATGCACTGGTGCTTCAACGTCGTCTGTGCCGCCGTCAACGTCCCCGAAGCCGTCCTCGTTCGCGCCATCCGCCCCGTCGAGGGCATCGGTTCAATGCGCACACGCCGAGGCGCCGCGCCCGACCTTGACCTCGCCCGCGGGCCCGCACGCCTCTGCCGAGCCCTCGCCATCGACCGCGCCCTCAACGCCGCAGACCTGACCTCCTCCGATCGACTCTGGATCGAATCCGGCCAACGCCCCAGCAAGATCGCCCGCACACCACGGATCGGCGTCGCCTACGCCGGCCACTGGGCACGCCGACGCCTGCGCTTCATCGAGGTTGGGTCGCCGTTCGTCAGCGGAACAAAGGCAAAACCCGTCGCACTTTCCCGGCGCGGATTGGCCCGATAGCATTCATCCTTGACAAGATCGCACAAAGGCCGAGCGGTCTGCGTGCCGATGGAGAAGACGGCCCACGCCCTCGGAGAGACGACGTGCCCGGAGTTCCGATCGATTGGAAGACGATGCGTGCCAAGATCGGGCCTTACCCGCCCGAAGCCTATGAATTCGTCCGACTGGGCCTCGCCCACACCGCCCAGATCGTCCACGGCGAGAAAGACCCCGCCGACAACCGACACGTCAGCGGACAACAGCTCTGTCTTGGCCTCAAAGACTTCGCCATCAAGCAATACGGCCTGCTCGCACGCACCGTCCTCAACCGCTGGAATATCCAGCGCACCGACGACTTCGGACGCATCGTCTTCGGCATGATCGACCAGGGCCTCATGCGCAAGACCGATGAGGACACCATCGATGACTTCCGCGGTGTCTACGACTTCGGCGAGGTCTTCGCCGAACCCGAGCACGTCTGAACTCACTCCGCGCTTCGCCTCTTGGGTGGCCCGGCGGTCCCCGCCGGTGTGCCGTCTTCGCGCCACGCCCTTCTCGTCAGGTCCGTGCCTTTCCCTTTCCTCTTTCTCCTCTTCTCTCCTCCGGGTGCCGTGGCCAAGCCACGTCGTCGGCGCTTGACCACGTTCTTCAATTCTCCCCGTACCCGTACCCGTACCCGTGCCCGTGCCCGTGTCCTTCGTCTTCCTCTCACCTCCCCTTTTTGCTCTTCTCTTCTCTCCCCCTCTGCGACCTCTGCGTCCTCTGCGTTCAACGTCTTCTCCTCCCCATTCCCGTCTCCCCTCCGCGTTCCTCCGCACTCCTCTGATTCCTCTGCGTTCCGCCTCGTCTTCCGAATGCCGCGGACTCCCTTCGTGCCTTCTCTCCCCCCCCCGCGCCCCCTCGCCCCACCCGTGGTACGCTCGCCTCCCATGGCCGACAAAGGCAACAAGCACGCCGATTGGACCAACCGCCACGTCTGGCAGATCCAACCCGTCCGCGACGCCCTCATGATCCTCGGCGTCCTCTGGCTCCTCTACCTCGGATACCTCCTCAGCATCGTCACCGTGCCCCTCCTGCTCGCCATCGCACTCGCTTATCTCTTCGAGCCGCTCGTCAGCAAACTCACCCGCCGACGCCTCGTCTCTCGCAACGGCGTCGCCATCGGCATCATCGTCCTCGCCGCCGTCGCCGTCGTCGGCCCCGTGATCTTCGGCGGCGGGTTCGCCGCCGTGCAGGGCGGCAAGTACGTCGCCCGCCTCACCCGAAACGTCGACACCCTCGTCAAAAGCGTCCGAAAGCCCGAAGACACCGCACTCAAGAACGCCCTCCCCGGCGGCACCTGGATCAAGCTCCGCGAGTACCTCGTCGAGGAAGAAGCTCGCTGGAAGGCCTGGCACACACGCGACGGCGGAACGCCCCCCGATCCCTCCATCCCCACTCCATCAACCACCGGCGATCCGCTTTCTTCCCCGGACAACGCCCCCGCGACCGCCGACCAACCGCACGCCGCGGCGCCGAGCTCGCAACCCAACGCCGAAAACCAGCCCGCCGCGGCAGAGTCCCCCAGCGACGAATCCCTCGAACCCCAGCCGCCCGGCCCGGAATACGAACTCATCCGCTCCGGCATCACCTGGCTCGGCGACAACGCCGGCCGCATCGGGCAGCAGGCCCTCCAGAAATCCTCCAACGTCTTCGGCGCCGTCGTCGGCGCCGCCGGAACCCTCGGCCAGATCATCTTCGCCGGCTTCCTCACCGCCTTCTTCTTTTTCTTCTTCTGCACCGGCTATGGCAAGCTCCTCTCCTTCTGGGACGGCCTGATCCCCGAGAAGAAAAAAGGCCGCGTCTTCGAGCTCGCCGGACGCATGGACCGCGTCATCGCCGGCTTCGTCCGCGGGCGCCTCACCATCTGCGCCGTGCTCGTCTGCATCTACAGCCTCGGCTATTGGATCATCGGCGTCCCCGCCCCCCTCGTGCTCGGGCCCATCATCGGCATCTGCTCCCTCCTGCCCTACGTCTCCGGGCTTGGCATCCCCATCGCCGCCATCCTCATGGCCCTCGAACCCGCCACCGGTTTCCAGGGCGCATGGTGGTGGATCGTCGGCGCCCCGGCGCTCGTGTTCGTCATCGCACAGGCCGTCGATGACTATGTCCTCTCCCCCATCATCCAGGGCAAAAACACCGACATGGACACGCCCTCCATCCTCTTCGCCTCCATCGCCGGCGGCGTGCTCGCGGGCGTCTACGGCCTGCTCATCGCCATCCCCGCCGCCGCCTGCATCAAGATCCTCCTCCATGAGGTCTTCTGGCCGAAGTTCCGACGCTGGGCCCAGGGCGAAGCCAAGGACTTCCTCCCCATCGAGCCGGATTAGCCGCCCCCGTGCCTTGGGTGGGTCGGCGCTCCGCGCCGACATCTTCCCGCTCTACGGCCCTCATCGCGCGGCGAGCGATGGAGAGAAGAAAGGCGTCGGCACGGAGTGCCAACCTACCGGGAGCCGGCCTCATATCGCCGCATCCCGCCGCATTTTCATGGCCCCCGTCACAAACCCGTGGCATGGTTGCAAGGGGTGCATCGCGCGGACATCGCGCGCGGGGTGTCTTGGTGGGTCGGCGCTCCGCGCCGACATCTTCTCGCTCTACGGCCCTCATCGTGCGACGAGCGATGGAGAGAAGAAAGGCGTCGGCACGGAGTGCCGACCTACCCGGAGCCCGCTCCATATCGCCGCATCCTGCCGCGTTTTCATGGCACCCGCCCCGAACCCGTGGCATGGTTGCAAGGGGTGCATCGCGCTGACATGGCGCGCGGGGTGTCTGGGTGGGTCGGCGCTCCGCGCCGACATCTTCTCGCTCTACGGCCCTCATCGCGCGACGAGTCACCATCCCCGCGCCCGGCACGGCCATCCTCACGCTCATCTCCCCGCTCGCCCTCTCGGCCTCGCCCCGCCGCCGCGCTCGCTGAGTCTGCCTTTTCATCCGCCCCGCGCCTCAGCCTCACTCCGCGCTCCTCTGCTTCCTCCGCGCTCCGCTCTCTTCCGAATGCCGAATGCCGCGGATCACCTTCGCGCCCTTCGAGTTTCCTCTTCTCCTGCCATTTCTCTCTTCTCTGTGTTCCCTCTGTGCTTCGGTGCCTCTGTGGTGAGGCGTCGCGCCCGTCCTACGTTCGCCGCCTCTCCTCTCCCCATTCCTCTCCTCTCCGCGACCTCCGTGTCCTCCGCGTTCTCCGCGTTCTCCGCGTTGAAACCTCTTCAGTCTTCTCTTCCCCATTCCCCATTCCCGCTCCTCCACGGTTAGTAACCGCTTATCACCGCCCTGGTGCGCACCAAAGTGTCCGTCTTTTTCCCCTCTTTCCAGATTCCCGAAAAAAATCTTCGCGCCCTTACGCCCCGCGCGCAACCCCCTCCGCGGCCTTGGCTTCCGGCCTTCCCTAGTGCCAAGTGCCCAGTGGCTAGTGCCTGCTTACCACCGCCTTGGTGCGCACCAAAGCGTCCGTCCGCCCCCCATGTGGAGACCACGCGGAGGACCACCGTGCCGACCCCCACACCCGCCCGCACTCGATGCCTCGATGCCTTCTTCACCTTCGCCCCTTTCCTCGTAGCCATCTTCGCGTTCGCCGCTCTCACCTCCGCGTCCACTTCGTTCCGCCTTCCTTCCGTGCGCCAGCGATACCCTCACCCCATGAGCGAGCATCTCGCCCAACTCAAGTCACTCATCGACGCGCGAATCTCGCCGCGCAGCCACCGGCTCATCGCACCCCTCCGCTGCGACTTCGCCCCACACACCGCCGCCCACAACGCCAACACCGACCTCGACGCACGCTCGCTCACCTACCGCCCCGTCGACATCGGCCTGCGCTGGGGGCCCGTCTGGTCCATCGCATGGTTCCGCCTCACCGCCCAAATCCAGGTCACCTCTCCTCCCCTCCACCTCCGCTTCTCCAGCGGCACCGAAGCCACGCTCTGGCAGAACGGCGCGCCGATCCACGGCCTGGACGTCAACCACACGCTCATTCCCCTCGACACCCGCGACGGCAACATCGATCTCTACATCGAGGCCGCCTGCAATCGCCCCCTCGGCGCGACCACCTTCTTCTGGGACGACGCCGCCGAGCACGCACGCTGGAAGGAAGAACTCCCCGGCCGTCTTGAATTTGCCGAAGTGGTCCGCGTCAATCCTGCCTGGCGCTCGCTCGACATCGCCGCGCGCTTCGCGCTGGGATTGCTCTCGCTCGCCGATCTGGATGCAAGCCGCCGCGCCGCACTCGACGCCGAGCTGCGCTCCGTCCTCGACGCCGCGGAGATCGACCCGCCCGATGACTTCGCGCGCCAGGCCGACTCTCGCCTCCGCGCCGTCATCGCCGGCGACGCGCCTCGCGCCGATCGCGCCACGTGCGTCGCCGTCGGGCACGCTCACATCGACACCGCGTGGCTCTGGCGCCTCGACCACACGCGCCGCAAGTGCCTGCGCACGTTCGCCACCGCGCTGCGCACGCTCGACGATCACCCGCGCTATCGCTTCCTCTGCAGCCAGGCCCAGCAATACGCCTGGGTCGAACGCGATTCGCCCGCGCTCTTTGCACGCATGGCGCGCGAGGTCGCGCGCGGGCGATGGGAGCCCGGCGGCGCGATGTGGATCGAGCCCGACGCAAACCTCCCCAGCGGCGAATCGCTCATCCGCCAGCTCGTCCACGCCACGCGCTACTGGCGAGAGCGTTTCGCCGACCAAGGCGAGCAGCGGCACCTCTTTCTCCCCGACACCTTCGGATTTCCCGCCACGCTCCCGCAGCTCATCGCGCAGAGCGGCCTGGACACGTTCATCGCCAACAAGCTCGCGTGGAACGACACGAGCGAGTTTCCACACTCCACGTTTCTGTGGCAGGGCTTGGACGGCACGCGCGTGCTCTCGCACATGACGCCGGGACTGGAGTACAACGCGACCAACACGCCGCCCGAACTGCGAAAGGGCCGCGTGAATCACGAGCGGAAGGACGCGGGGCGAACGCCGATCTGGCTCCAGCCTTTCGGCTTTGGCGACGGCGGCGGCGGGCCGACCGAGTGGATGCTCGACAATCTCGCGCTCGCCGACACCTGCCCGGAGATGCCGGCGACGCGCGTCGCCACGCCGCGGGAGTTCGTGCGGGAGCTTCACTCGCTCGCCAAGAGCGCGGAACTCCCCGTTCACGAGGGCGAGTTGTACCTGGAGCGTCACCGCGGCACGTACACCACGCAGGCGTGGATCAAGAAAGCCAACCGGCGCGCGGAGCGGGCGCTGCGCCGGGCGGAGTGGCTCGCGTGCGCCGCGCCGAGTTCATCCATGCCGCTCCGTGAGGCGCGTGGGGCGCGCGCCGCGCTGGACGAGGCGTGGAAGCTGCTCCTGCTCAACCAGTTTCACGATATCCTGCCCGGCTCGTCGATCGGCGAGGTCTACGACGACGCCCGCGAACAGTACAAGGTCATCAACGCCGCGGCCGACGCCGTCGCCGTCCGCGCGACCGAAGCGTGGCTCGGCGGTTCATCGCACGTCGCCTTCAATCCGACCTCGTCGCCGCGCTCGGACGTGATCGAGTTCGACGGCACGCCTCGCTTCGTCGCCGATGTACCCGCGATGGGTTGCCGCGTTGTTGAGACCGACACATCCGTCGGCTTGTCGCCGCCGCCCGTCACGCTCGACGGGCTCACGCTCGCCAACTCGCTGGTGTCTTGTATCCTGGACGCGACGGGCGCGATCACCAGCCTGGTTCATCTCCCTTCTGGCGCGCAGCTCGCGGATATCACCGCCCCGCGGAACGCGCCGCAGCTTGCGTCGCATGGGGCCCCGCATTCGACAGCACCCGCGGTGGTCGATCATGCTCGCGGCGTGCTCGGGCGGCTCGTCACCTACCGTGACGAACCCAAATACTGGGAAGCGTGGGACATCGAAGAGGACTACCTCAACCACGCCACGCCGCTGGATTCTCCCGCCGATTCGTGGCGCGTCGTTGAGCACTACCCGCTCCGCGCGTCGCTCGAGTTTGTGCGGCGATTCGGCAAAGGGAGCGCGATCACGCAGCGGTACGAACTGCGGGCCGGCTCGCCGCGCGTCGACGTGCGGTGCCACGTTGATTGGGGCGAGGAGCGCACGCTCCTGCGGGTGCTGTTCGCGACCGGCGTTCGAGCGGGTCATGCGACCTATGACGCGTCGCTGGGCGTTGTCACGCGCGGCACGGGGCGAGACACGCCCCACGATCGCGCGCGGTTCGAGGTTCCGGCCCATCGATGGATGGACCTGTCGGCGCCGGGCGCCGGGCTGGCGATTCTCAACGACTGCAAGTACGGGCATTCGTGCCACGGGCAGGTCATGGGCCTCTCGCTGCTTCGCGCCGCGCGATTCCCCGATCCGCGTGCGGACATCGGCGAGCACGAGTTCACGTACAGCCTCATGCCTCACGACGGCGACTGGCGTCGGGCCGGCGTCGACGCCGAGGCCGAGGTGTTGAACGACCCGATGTTCATGGTCTCGCGTCAGTGCGCGACGCCCTCCGGCGCCCCGCGCGCTGGCGCCCACGAAGCGCCACCGGTGCTCCCGCCCGCATGGTCACCCTTCACGCTCGAGCACGACCCGCGCTCGCGCGTCGAGGTACTCGCGTTCAAGCCGGGCGAGGACGATGACTCGCTGGTGCTGCGCCTGGCCGAGACTCGGGGCGTGCGCACGCCGATCCAGATCCGCTGGGCCCTTCCCGCGACAGGCGTCGAAGAGGTCGATCTGCTCGAACGCACGGGGAGACTCCCCCCGGCGCAACGCCGCGCCGTGTCGCATCGCGCCGGCGTGACCTCGCTCCAGCTCGGCGCGTTCCAGATCGTCTCTCTCCGCGTGCGTGGGTAGCGACGCGCGCCCGTGGTATGCTCGCTTCATCCGATGACCGACCCGCGGCATCCATCCCGGCTTTCGAGCATCACCCGTCGCGCGGCGGTGGGCGCGATCGCGGGCGGTGCGGCGCTGGCCGCGTTCTGGCCCCGAGCGCCGCGCTCGCGCCGCACGATCCCGTCGGGGCGGGTGGTGCTGCGGTACTGGGAGAAATGGACGGGCCCGGAGGGCGAGGCGATCCAGCGCGTGGTCGATCGCTACAACGAGTCGCAGGACCGCGCCTGGGTGCAGCGCGTGCCGGTGGCCGATCCGATGAGCAAGGCGATGGTCGCGGTGGGCGGCGGAGACCCGCCGGATGTGCTCGGGCTGTTCAGCTACAACGTCGCGCAGTTCGCCGAGGCGCGGGCCGCGATGTCGCTCGACGAGTTCGCGTCGCGTCCCGGCGCGATCGATCCATCGATCTACAAGCCCGCGGTGGCGCGGATGCTCTCGCACCAGGGACGGCCGTGGGCGGGCGTGAACACGTGCTATACGCTGGCGCTGTACTGCAACCGCGCGATCCTGGCGGGCATCGGCGCGGACCCGGCGCGACTGCCGCGGACGATCGGCGAGCTCGACGCGCTGGCGGAGCGGCTCAACGAGCGTGACGGCGCGGGGAAACTGTCGCGGGTCGGCTTCCTGCCGAATCTGCCTTCGTGGTGGCCGTATTTCTGGCCCATCATGTTCGGCGGGTCGCTCTACGACGCGGCCCGCGATCGCGCCACGGTGGCGTCGGACGAGTGTATCCGTGCGTACGAGTGGATCGGGCGGTGCGCGGCGCGCATCAGCCCGGCCGCCGCGGGAGCGTTCGCCAACAGCTATGCGCGGAGCTTTCACTCGCCCGAGGACCCGTTCATCTCCGGGCACGCGGCGATGATCGTGCAAGGGCCGTGGCTCGCGAATTTCATCAGGCACTACAACCCGTCTCTCGACTACGCGGCGGTGCCCGTGCCGCTTTCGCCCGACGTGCCCGACCCGGACCAGCCGCGCGGCATGCTCGAGGCGGACGTGCTGATGATCCCGCGCGGGTGTCCGCACCCGGAGGAGTCGTTCGCGTTCCTCAGCTTCATGCAGTCGCAGGAGGTGCAGGAGCAGCTCGCGGGCGAGCACTGCAAGAGTTCGCCGATGGCGCGCGTCTCGGAGGCGTTCATGCGCACGCACGCGAACAGGTCGGTCGCGGTGCACGACGCGATCACGGCGAGCCCGCGGGTGGAGGTCCTGCCGCAGACGCGGGCGTGGAAGCCCTACGCGGACCTCTTGATCGGCGCGTTCGATGAGGTGTGGAGCGGCGGCGACGCGGCGGCGATCATGACGCGTGTGCAGTCGCGTGCGCAGGCGATCCTCGACCGCGCGAGCGACCTGCGGAAGCGCCGGGAAGGAGCGCCCGCGTGAAGCGCCCTCCGTTCCTGGTTGCGCTGCCCTGGATTCTGCCGTGGGCGATCGGGTTCGTCGCGTTCTTGGCGGTCCCGATCGCGATGAGCCTGTGGTACAGCTTCAACGATTACTCGCTGTTGGAGCCCGCGGCGTTCGTGGGGCTGGAGAATTACAAGGAGCTCGCGGGCGATCCGCTCTTCTGGCGGGTCACGCGGAACACGCTCTTCTATGGGCTCGCGTCGTCGGGGCTTTCGGTCGTGATGTCGCTCTTGATCGCGGCGCTGCTGGAGACGCGGGTGCGCGGCACGTCGCTGGTGCGCGCGATCGTGTTCATCCCGGTGCTGGTGCCCGCGGTGTCGGGCGCGGTTTCATGGCTCTGGCTGTACAACCCGCGGTTCGGGCTCATCAACTCGGCGCTCTCGAAGCTCGGCGTGGACGGGCCGGACTGGCTGGGGAGCACGGCGTGGGCGATGCCTTCGTTCATCGTGATGGGGCTGTGGGTGATCGGGAGTTCGGTGCTGGTGTACTCGGCGGCGCTGCGGGACGTGCCGCGGACGTTGTATGAATCCGCGTCGATCGACGGCGTCGGGCGGCTGGGTCGATTCAGGCACGTGACGCTGCCGATGGTGTCGCCGGCGATCCTGTTCAACGGCGTGATGTCGCTGATCTGGTCGCTGCAGCTCTTCGCGCCGCCGCACCTGATGACGCGCGGCGGGCCGGAGGAGACGACGTACACGTACTCGATGTACGTGTACAACAACGCGTTTATTTATGGGCGGATGGGGTACGCCAGCGCGCTGGCGTGGCTGCAGATCCTGGTGACGCTGGCGCTGACGCTGATCGTGCTGGCGGTCGGGCGGCGGTTCGTGTACTACCGGGCGGCGTGAGGACGATCGAGCGCGAGGGTGCGTGGGGCTGGGGCGTGTGTGGGTTGCGTGACCGATGAGCGATGAACGGCGACAACACGGGGATGACCAACGAGCCGGACTCGGGCCGCGCGTGGGGCCGCGGCTAGGCGCGTGGACTTCGCTGGCGGTGATCGGGTTTCTGTATGCGGTGCCGCTCGTGTGGGGGTTCCTGGTCTCGCTGAAGTCGTCGGCGCAGGCCGCCGCGCCGGGGCTGGGCGTGCTCCCGCGGTTCGAGGGGGAGGGTGGCGAGCCGTCGCTGTTCAGCGTCGCGTACTGGTCGCGGTTCTTTGAGCAGGCGGCGGCGAACTATCACGGCGTTTGGACGAGCCCGATCGCGGATTTTCCGCTGTACCTCAGGAATTCGCTCCTGGTCGCGGTGCTGAGCGTGCTGGGCACGCTGGTGTCGAGCTCGATTGTGGCGTATGGGTTTTCGCGGCTCGCGTGGCGAGGGCGCGACGCGGTGTTCACGCTCGTGCTCGCGACAATGATGGTGCCGCAGGCGGTGGTCATCGCGCCGTCGTACCTGTTGTTCCGAGAGCTTGGATGGATCGGGACGTTTGCGCCGCTGTGGGCGCCGGCGTGGTTCAGCGGCGCGTCGAGCGTGTTCATGCTGCGGCAGTTCTTCCTGACGATTCCGCGCGAGCTTGACGAGGCGGCGCGGATCGACGGGTGCTCGCACGTGGGGGTGTTTGTGCGGGTGATCCTGCCTTTGTCGCGGCCGGCGCTGGCGGCGGTCGGGCTGTTTCAGTTTGTGGGATCATGGAACGATTTCCTCGGGCCGCTGGTGTTCCTGAATCATCAGGAGCAGTACACGCTTCAGCTCGGGCTGGCGAACTACTACGCGCAGCATGGCGGCACGCCGTGGAATCTCGTGATGGCGTTCAGCACGCTGGTGATCCTGCCGGTGCTGTTGCTGTTCCTGATGACGCGGCGGCGGTTTGTGGAGGGAGTCGCGACGCAGGGGTTGAAGGAGTAGTCGCGGCGTCACGAGGTCACGAAGTCACGAAGTCACGAAGTCACGGAGACACGAAGTCACGAAGTCACGAGGAGAAAGCCCTCCCTCACGGTCGGGCTACCAATCGGAGGATTGTGTGAGTCGTGAGTGCCCGATTCTATAACTCGCCACCCGACGCCCGAGCCGCTCGGGCGGTGGTCAGGCAATCGGGCGCGACGAGGCGGGAAGGGTCGCCGTAGGGCCTGCTGATGGGGAAGTCGAAGGACTCGCCGGGGAGAAGCGTGACGACGTGGGCGTCGCATTCGGTTCGGCCATCGACGCGATCGGCGTGGATGATGATGTCGCGGAGGAGTGAGGCGGCGGTGAGCGTGAGCACGCCGTTGTGCTTGCCGGCTTCGCGCCAAGACCATGTGAACTTGGGCGGGGGGTCTTGCAGTTCGCGATCGAGGCGGTAGAGCCAAGTCGCGCGGGGAAGATCGGTCGCGTCGATCGGATCGACGACGGTGATCTCGCGCCAGGGGCGCGAGGTCGGGGCGACGAGATCGTCGATGGCCGCGATGCGGCGGACCTCGCCGGCGGGGACCGCGAAGGCGACGTGTGATTCGCGGAGAGTGGCTCCATCGAAGTCGATGCGGCGGACGCGAGCGCGGCCCGACCACTCACTCATCGTGTTGTTGATCGCGATCAGCGTTGGGCGCTGCTCGATCGGTTGAATGGTGAGGAGGCGCGGCGACATGGAACGGCGGACGGCGTGCCACGCGGGCTTGCGACGGCCCGCGGCGTCAACGAGCGACCAGGAGAACCCGGCCCAGGCGTCGTTGAGCTGCCAGATGAGGGCCGCGGAGCAGCGGGGCTGGTTGGCGCGGAGCCATTCAACGCCGATCGAGAGGGCGCGGGCCTGGGCGCGGAGGGCGAGGTCGTGGAAGTGGAGGAAGTCGCGCGGTTCGCCATAGACACGGCGGATCTCGGCGAGGTGGTGCGGCTCGTGGCCTCCCGTGGCGCGCTGGCGGTGGGCGAGCTGAGGGTGCGCGAGTTGTTCAGCGATCGATCGGCGCGACATGCTCGTGACGGCGGGCTGCTGTGATTCGATCAACCCGGACCTTCGCGGAGCCTCGGGTCCGGCGTCCGAAGACGGCGCGAACGGGAGCTCGGGGATGAAGTCGTCGAGAGGGAGTGCATCGCGGAGCGTGGCGAGCAGGCTGATGGACTGATGGCCGAACTCGGTGCAGGCGCGGGGGATGATGTCGCGGTAGCGTGCGCCCTGCACGTCCCAGGTGTGTCGATCGCCGCGATCGGGCGAGTTGGGCGTATTGGTCGGGCTGGTTGGGTTGGTCATGTCACGCGACCAGGGTGAGTTGGCCCAGTAGGGACGTGTCGGATCGAGTTCGCGGACGACGCGCGGCAAGAGATCGAAGTAGTAGCCGGCGCCCCAGGATTGGTTGGGCGCGAGGCGTTGTTTCCAGCCCCAGTTTTCGTAGCCCCACACGCACTCGTTTCCGCCGCACCAGAGCGCGAGGGATGGGTGAGAGGAGAGGCGCGCGACGTGATGGCGGGCTTCGCGCTCGACGAGCGAGCGGTAGGGCTCTTCCTCGGGGTACATCGCGCAGGCGAACATGAAGTCCTGGCAGACGAGGATTCCGAGTTCGTCGCAGGCGTCGTAGAAGGAGTCGGGCTCGTAGCACCCGCCGCCCCAGACGCGGAGGGTGTTCATGTTGGCGTCGGCGGCCTGCTGGACGCGATCGCGGAGTGTGTGCGAGCCGCGGTTCATGGGCCAGGGGCCGTCGGGGATCCAGTTGGCGCCCTGCATGAAGACGCGGCGGTTGTTGACGCGGAGTTCGAAGGACTCGCCGAAGCGATCGGGCGTGGTATCGAGGGAGATGGTGCGCAGGCCGACGGTGCGCGAAGTGTGGTCGAGGGCTGTTTCGACGGGCGTGTCATAGAGCCAGAGGCTGAGTGTGTAGAGGGGCTGCGGGCCGTGGGAGCGCGGCCACCAGAGTTGAGGGTTGGTGACATGGAGGGGGATAAGGAGTGAGTCGCTCGTGACATCGGCGGCGGGTTGGCGCGGCGGGGTGTCGGGACTTGACCCGGACCTTTGCTCGCGGACTCGCTCAGGTCCGGCGTCCAAAGACGGCGGGGTCGAGCGGGTGTCGCCGATCGACACGGTTGCACTGGCAACCGTTTGGCCCTGAGGATCGAGGAGTGTGGCGGAGACGGTGAGGGGCTGCTGCGTGCTGCGCACGAGATCGACGTGGACTTCGAGGATGGCGGCGGATTCGTCGGCGTGGGAGACGAGGGGGCGGACGTGTCCGAAGCGGGCGACGGACCAGCGCTCGATGGAGACGGGTTCCCATACGCCGCAGGTCGCGAGTTTGGGGCCCCAGTCCCAGCCAAAGTTGCAGGCGGGGCGGCGCGCGAAGTTGAAAGGTTCCCAGTCGCCGTTGACGGGGCGCGGGCCGAAGCGTGCGGCACGCTCGCGGATAGCGCGGAGCGGGGCTTCGAACGCGAGTTCGAGCGTGTTGAGGCCCGTGCGGAGGTGCGCGCCGATGGGGAGGCGGTGCGGGATGTACATGCTCTCGGTGCGGGCGAGTTCGGCGCCATTGAGCGAGATGGTGGCAAAGGTGTCGAGGCTGTCGAGGACGAGGTCGATGTTGACGGGCGCGGGTGGGCCGGAGAGCGGATCGGGAGCTTCGGGGACGTGCGCTGCCACGGGCATCCGTGATGCCTCGGGGTCGGCGTGCGAAGACGGCGCGGGAGGATGGCTTTCGAGCGAGCGAGGCTGGGATTCGGGATCGGAGTTGGCGTCGGCGTCGGAGCCGGCGTTGGAGTCCGGCTCGGTGAGATGGGTGATGAACGCATCGGCGCTTTCAACGGGCGGCCAGTTGAACTCGAAGCGGTAGACCCAGTCGCATTCGCCGACCCACTGCACGTCGAGCTCGTTTGTGGACTTCGCGGGATCGGGGATGAGCCCGGCTTCGACAAGGTCTTGATGGACGCAGCCGAGGAGCGTGGAAGGGATGCCGCGGTGGAGGAGACCGCGGAGCGCGGCCGGGGCGGCGTCGGCGCGCGGGCCGAGGTGGAGCGTGCAGCGGGTGCCGTCGGGCCAGAGGGTCTGCTTCACGGGTGGAGGATAGGGGAAGGGGGAGAGAGGTGGGACTCGAAGAGCGCGAAGGCGAGAAGAACTCAGAGGGATCAGAGGGGAGCGGAGGGACTCAGAGGGCAGGCAAGAAAAAGAAGGAATGAGGAACGCAGAGGTCGCAGAGATCGCAGAGGAGGCGACGAAGAGAAGGAGAGAGACAGGCGGGTAGAGGATGAAGGCGTCGGCACGGAGTGCCGACCCACCAAGGCACGGACCCGAAGACGGGTCCGTGGCACACCGGAGCGAGCGCGGGAAGCCGCGTTGGCGGTTCGATACACTGACGCGTGGTTCCCGCAAGGAGATTCGCATGTCCACGCCGATTCGTCGTGTGCTGACGCCCGCCCTCGTTTCGGTCGGCCTGGTGTCGGCTGGTGTCGCTTCGCTCGTGTCGATGTCGGGGTGCGCGGGCACGTCGGGCACGTCGAGCTCCACCGGCGCGGGAGGGAGCGCGGCGGCCTTGGGCGAGCCCGAGCGGCTGGGCTGGTGGAGCGACGCGCGTTTCGGCATGTTCATTCACTGGGGGCTGTACGCGATCCCGGCGGGCGTGCACGGCGACAAGAACACCTACGGCGAGTGGATCAGGAGCGAGGCGCGGATTCCGGTCGACGAGTATGACCAGTATCGGAAGCAGTTCAACCCGGTGAAGTTCGACCCGGACGCGTGGTGCCGCACCGCCAAGGCGGCGGGGATGAAGTACATCGTGATCACGTCGAAGCACCACGACGGGTTTGCGTTGTTTGATTCGGCGGTGACGGATCACGACGTGATGGACACGCCGTTCAAGCGCGACATCCTGAAGGAACTGGCGGACGCGTCGCGGCGGCATGGGATCAAGATCTGCTGGTACTACTCGATCATGGACTGGCACCACCCGGACTATCTGCCCCGTCGCGATTGGGAGAAGGACCGGCCGACGGCGGGGGCGGATTACGAGCGGTATGTCGCGTTCATGAAGTCGCAGCTGAAGGAACTGCTCACGAACTACGGGGAGATCGGCGTGCTGTGGTTCGACGGGCAGTGGGAAGGGACGTGGACGAACGAGCGCGGGTATGACCTTCAGAAGTATGTGCGCTCGCTCCAGCCGGACATCATCATCAACAGCCGCGTGGGGCGATCGGGCGGCGCGTACGGGCTGGAGGCGGATCGGGCGGAGCGGCTCGGGGACTACGGGACGCCGGAGCAGTTCATCCCGGAGACCGCGCCGGCGTTTCCGTGGGAAACGTGCATGACGATGAACGGGCACTGGGGCTACAACGCGGCGGACAAGAACTTCAAGAGCGCCGATGATCTGGTGCGGAAGCTGGTGGATATCGCGTCCAAGGGCGGGAACTTCCTGCTGAACGTCGGGCCGACGAGCGAGGGCGAGATCCCGGCGGAATCGGTTGAGCGTCTGCGCGCGATCGGACGTTGGACGTTTGTGAACGGCGCGTCGATCCATGGGACGGTTGGGAGCCCTCTCTCGGCGCAGAGCTGGGGGCGTTGCACGGCCAAGTACACGGAAGATGGCAACACGACGCTGTTCCTGCACATGTTTGACTGGCCGGCGGACGGCAGGCTGCGCGTGACGAACCTGCTGAACAAGCCCCTGCTGGCGACGCCGCTGGCGGACAAGAAGCCGTCGGGTTTGGCGGTGGAGCGCGACGGCGACGCGCTGGTGATCACGCTTCCCGCGAAGCCGGAGCGGATGGAGCCGGTGACGGTGGTGAAGCTGGTGGTCGAGGGGAAGCCGGACGTCGTGACGCCGCCGGTGATCGAGGCGGACGCGGGGATCTTCATTGATTCGATGACAGCGCGCGTGACGAGCGCGCAGAAGAACGTGGAGATTCGGTACACGCTCGATGGGAGCGAGCCGACGGCAAGTTCGCCGAAGGCGGCGGGCGCGATCGCGATCGATCGCGGCGCGACGCTGAGGGCGCGGACGTTCCGCGACGGGAAGGCGATGAGCTCGATCGTGGAGCGGAGGTTCGAGAGGGTCGCGCCGCGCGACGCGGTGAAGGGCGTGGCGGCGAAAGAGGGGCTGGGGTACGAGTTCGTGGCGGGCGACTTTGATCGCGTGCCGAAGTTTGAATCGTTCGCGGATCGGGCGCGGGGCGAGTGTCGCGGGCTCGATCTGTCGAAGGCGACGGCGCCGAACCACTTTGCGATGCGGTTCACGGGGTACCTGGATGTGCCGCGGGACGGCGTGTACACGCTGACGCTGGGGAGCGACGACGGGAGCGTGATGACGCTTGGGGACGGCGTGCTGATCGATCACGACGGGCTGCACAGCTACGAGGAGAAGTCGGCGACTGTGGCGCTCGCCAAGGGGTTGCACCCGTTCAGCGTGTCGTTCTTTGAGAAGTCGGGCGGGTACGAGCTGAAGCTCTTCTGGAGCACGCCGGGCGGGAAGAAGGAACCGGTGCCGGTGGGGGCGATGGTGATGGAGAGGCACTAGGCACTAGGCACTAGGCACTGGGCACGAGGGAAGAAGAAGAGCGAGACAGCGAGACAGCGAGACAGCGTTGGATGGTGAAGCGTCGCTCGACCAAGTCGAGAGAACACCAGCCGCGCCCATCAAGTGAGTTGAGTTCCAATGCAGGACTTCGAGAAACTCGGCGCGTTCTATCTCGGCAAGGTCTACGACGTCGACGCGCGGGCGCGGCGCGACGAGGTCGTCATGTACGACTCGAAGGACCTCGTCACGCACGCGGTGTGCGTGGGCATGACCGGCTCGGGAAAGACCGGGCTGTGCGTGGGGCTGATCGAGGAGGCCGCGATCGACGGGATCCCGTCGATCGTGATCGATCCGAAGGGCGACCTGACGAACCTCTTGCTGACGTTCCCGGAATTGCGTGCGGCGGATTTCAGGGCGTGGGTGAATGTGGAGGACGCGACCAAGGCGGGGCTCTCGCCCGACGAGTTCGCGGCCAAGCAGGCGGAGATATGGGCCAAGGGCCTGGCGGACTGGGGGCAATCGGGCGAGCGGATCAAGAAGCTGCGCGACGCGGCGGACTTTGCGATCTACACGCCCGGCTCGAGCGCGGGGATTCCCGTGTCGGTGCTGCGCTCGTTCGATGCGCCGCCGCCGGCGCTGCTGGAGGATCGCGAGCTGTTCCGCGAGCGGGTGTCGGGGACGGTCTCGAGCCTGCTTGGACTGCTCTCGATCGAGGCGGACCCTCTGCGCTCGCGCGAGCACATCCTGCTCTCGACGATTCTGACGGGCGAGTGGCGCGCGGGGCGCGGCGTTGATCTTGCGGCGCTGATCCGACTGATCCAGCAGCCGCCGACGGCGCGGATCGGCGTGATGGAGATCGAGACGTTTTTCCCCGCGGCGGAACGGTTCGGGCTGGCGATGCAGATGAACTCGCTGCTGGCGGCGCCGGGGTTCGAGGCGTGGACGGAGGGCGAGGCGCTGGACATCGCCTCGATCCTGCACACGCGGGCGGGCAAGCCGCGGGTGGCGGTGTTCTCGATCGCGCATCTGAACGACGCGGAGCGGATGTTCTTTGTCTCGCTCTTGTTCAACCAGATCCTGGCGTGGGTGCGATCGCAGAGCGGGACGACGAGCCTGCGGGCGCTCGTGTACATGGACGAGATCGCGGGGTACTTCCCGCCGGTGGCGAACCCGCCCTCGAAGAACGCGATGCTGACGCTGATGAAGCAGGCGCGGGCGTTCGGCGTGGGGATGGTGCTGGCGACGCAGAACCCGGTGGACATCGATTACAAGGGGCTCGCCAACGCCGGCACATGGTTCCTCGGGCGGCTGCAGACCGAGCGCGACAAGGCGCGCGTGCTCGACGGGCTGGAGGGCGCGGCGGCGGCGGCGAGCGCGGCGTTTGACCGCGAGTCGTGCGACAGGATCCTGTCGGGCCTGGGCAGCCGGGTGTTCCTGATGAACAACGTGCATGAGGAGGGGCCGGTGGTGTTCCAGACGCGCTGGACTCTGTCCTACCTGCGCGGGCCACTGACCCGGGGACAGATCAAGCAGTTGAGTGGCGCGGCGAGCGGGGCGAGCACCTCAGGGGCTACGCCCCTGGGCTTTGGCGTGACGACGAGTGCGTCAGCACCGGCACCTCCCATTGCGTCCACGACAGAGCGTGCGACCCCCGCGCCGGACGAGACGCGCTTGCCCGCGACGACACCTCCGCCGTCGCGTGTGAACATCTCGACGCCTTCGCCGATCGGCCACGATCGATCGCGGCCCGTGCTGGCGCCGGAGATTCCGCAGTACTTTCTGCCGTCGCGGGTCGAGAGCGGCGTGGTGTACGTGCCGATGGTGCTGGGTCTGGGCAAGGTCTTCTTCAGCGACGGCAAGCTCGGCGTGGAGCAGACCGAGACGCACTCGTGGCTGGCCGCGTTTGGCGCCGGGCCGATCGCGATCGACTGGGAGCACGCCGAACGCGTCGACATGTGGGAGAGCGACCTCGACAAGTCGCCGGCGGTCGCGGCGGCGTTCGAGCCCGTGCCCACCGATGCCGCCAAGGCCAAGTCGTACGAGGCGTGGAAGAAGGACCTGGCGGCGGAGCTGTACCGTTCGGCGAAGCTCGAGCTTTTGCAGAGCCCGTCGAGCGGCGAGGTCAGCAATCTGGGCGAGGGCGAGAAGGAGTTTCGCCTGCGTTTGCAGCAGGCGGCCCGCGAGGACCGCGACGCCAAGGCCGAGCAGCTTCGAAGGAAGTACGCGCCGAAGATGACGACGCTTCAGGAGCGCATCCGTCGGGCCGAGCAGCAATTGGCGGTGCAGGAAGAGCAGGCCAAGAGCGCGAAGATGCAGACCGCGATCTCGTTCGGCTCAGCGATCCTTTCGGCGTTCCTCGGGCGGAAGAAGATCTCGAGCGGGAACGTCGGTCGCGTCGGCACGGTGGCGCGGGGCATGACGCGGCAGTCCAAGGAATCGAGCGACGTCGAACGGGCCGAGGAGACCATCGAGGCGCTGCGGGCGCAGCTCAAGGAGTTGGAGACGCAATTCCAGGGCGACCTTGACGCGATGGTGAGCAAGATCGATCCGCTCACGGAGGAGTTGGAGACGATCACGCTCAAGCCCAAGAAGTCGAACGTGGCGGTCCCCGCGGTGGTGCTGTGCTGGGTGCCGCACGTGCGGAGCGAGAAGGGGCTTGAAGGGGTGTGGAGATAGCGCAGGCACTTGGCACTAGAGCGTTCTCACTCCTGACGTAGCGAGTATCCGCAGTGCCTGAAGCAGTTGGCGGCGTCGGAGGGTGTGACCTGATCGAGGACCGACTGCATCGCGGTCCAGAGGGCGTTCT
>JADYYE010000222.1 GCA_020853815.1 Phycisphaerales bacterium | reverse complement strand
TGATCTCAATGCGGCTGCTTCGGCAGATAAATCCTATATGGAAACCTTGCTGGCAAGGATGAAGAGCGAAGGGGTACTTGCATCTGTGGAAGTTCGCGAAGGGCCCGTTGCGGAAACGATCCTCGCAGTGGCCAAAGAAATGAATGTGGATATGATCGCCATGTCCACGCATGGACGTTCTGGCTTGCAGAAGCTTCTCATGGGTAGTGTCACAGAGTGGATGGTCAAACATTCACCCGTGCCGGTGCTGGTCATTCGCCCTCAGGATGGATAGAATAGACGGGTAATCGCATCCATAAGACGGGTGTGACAGCCTGTCTTATGGATGTCTTGTTTCCACCTGATCATTTCGCCATATTTTCAAGGAGACTGCGCATGAACCTCATCAGCCCAATTGTCAACCGCTGGATTCAAGATGGACGGGATGACCCCGAAGCATTTTGGGAACGTGCCGCAAAGGAGTTGCACTGGTTCCGAATCTGGGACAAAGTGTTCGAGTGGAATTATCCGAACTTTCGCTGGTTTTCAGGGGCACAGACCAACCTTTCATACAACGCACTCGATATACACGTCAAGCAGGGTTGGGGTGGACATACAGCTCTGATTTATATGAATGAACGCGGCGAGAGGCGTTTATTCACGTACGCAAAACTATTACACGATGTGGAAAAGATCGCTGCGGCATTGCGCGGCACGGGAATTTCCAAGGGTGACCGCGTGACGATCTATATGCCCACCTGCCCGGAAGCGATCATGGTCATGCTGGCAGTTGTCCGCATTGGGGCGATCCACTCCGTGGTGTTTGCGGGGTTCGGCGAAAAGGCATTGGGTGACCGTATTCAGGCCAGCGGATCGCGCCTTGTTTTCACAACGGATATTACCTTCCGTAAAGGCAAGGATGTTAACTTGAAAAGCATTGTCGATGGCGCGCTGGACCAGGTTGAGAACAGCGTGGAGCATGTCATCGTTTTAAAGCGTGGCGGGGAAGATGTCTCGATGAACGACCCGCGGGATATCACCTGGGACGAATTCATGCAGCATGCAGTGGGTCAATCT
>JADYYE010000042.1 GCA_020853815.1 Phycisphaerales bacterium | reverse complement strand
CTTGCCCTTCTTCTTGCCTTTCTTCTTCGCCATGTCAGACTCCTGAAAGAGTTGTCATCGAGAGACCTGTTCCTTGACCACCTCGGTCATGGGTCTCTCCGATGGAAAGCATATCGGAAAATTCAAGCTTGTGTCTTCAACAAAGAAGAAATCGTGAAGAGGATTCGTCCGAGGCACGCTCCCCGCGCGTTCCATAGACTGAGCGACCTCGATCGGAGTCAGCGCATGTCCAAGCTCGTCACACGCACCCTCGCCTGCGGCATGCCGCTCATCGTCGAAGTGATCGACGACGTGCGCTCCGCCGCCATCACCTGGCTCGTCCCCGGCGGATGCGCCTACGACCCCGCGCCATACCAAGGCCGCGCCGCGCTCTGGTCCGAACTCCTGCTCAGGGGCTCCGGGCCCCTGAATTCAAGGCAATTTGCCGATTCCATGGATCGCCTCGGCGTCTCGCGCGGCGTCGCCGTCGGCGCCTACTTCATGCAGATCGGCGCCACGCTTCTCGGCGAACGAATCACCGCCGCGCTCCCGCTCATCGTCGACATCGTGCGCCGTCCCCATCTCTCCGCCGACGCCGTCGAGCCCGCGCGCGACCTGGCGTTACAGGCGCTCGAATCCCTCCAGGACGACCCGCAGGAGCGAGCCGTCCTTTCCGCGCGAGATCGACATTTTTTTTCTCCACTGAACCGCTCCGGCCTCGGAACCGAGGATGGATTGACCGCTCTGACCCATGAGGCGCTGGTCTCCGGGTGGTCTGAAGTGGCGCGTCCGGGGCGTTCGATCTTCGCCGCCGCCGGCGCCGTGGACCCCGATGCCCTCGCCCGACAGCTCGATCAACTCCTCGCGGGCTGGGAGGGCACAACTTCCGAGCCCGTCGTGTCTTCCGTCGCGCCGCGCGGCTACGCGCACGAGACCGACGAGACCAACCAGGTCCAGATCGTCCTCGTCCATGACGCCCCAAAGGAGACCGATGACCGTTCCTGGCTCGAAAAGATCGTCGTCTCCGTCCTCTCCGGCGGCATGTCCGGCCGCCTCTTCACCGAGGTGCGCGAGAAACGCGGCCTGTGCTACTCCGTCTCCGCCGGATACCGCGGCGATCGTGACTTTGGCGGCGTCACCGCCTACGTCGGAACCACCCCCGAACGCGCCCAGGAGTCCCTCGATGTCTTGGCAGCGGAATTGCTCCGCATCAACGCCGCCACAGTCAGCGGCGGCGGCGTAACGACCGACGAGTTCCAGCGCGCCGTCATCGGCATGAAGAGCCGCCTCATCTTCAGCGGTGAATCCACCGGTGCCCGCGCCGCCGCCATCGCGTCCGACCACTTCCGATTCGGGTACGCCCGCTCCCTCGACGACCTGGCCGCCAAAATCGACGCGGTCACGCTGCCTCAGGTCAACGAGTACCTCGAAGGCCGCAAGCTGGGACACGTGACGATCCAGACGCTCGGGCCGTCGGTGCTCGTGCCGCCGATGTAGAAGTTCGCCCGTCGTCACGGCAATCCTGCCACGGACAATTCCTCGTGTCCGTGCCCTGGGGTGGCGTGGCCAACCTGTTCGCCACGCGTGTGCCGATCGGACACTCCCCTTCACCGATACGGCGACGAGAGCCGCAACGTCACCGGCGCATTGCGGTCGCACACGAGCTTGCCGTCGACCACGCGGAGTTCGGCCGCCTGGATCGAGCTGCGTCGCGCCGGATACGGCAGCACGCCGTCGCGCATCGGGATGTCCTGTCCATACGGATGCGTGAAATACACGATCAGGGCGCGATCGCCCTGCACCACCACGTCGGCGTGCTTTCCGATCGTGCCGTCGTCCAATCGTGAGCCCGGCTTCTCAAGAATCTTGCCCTGGTACGTCCATTCCGACAGGTCGCTCGAGCGATACACATCAAGCCCGCTGTCGGGGTCCTTGATGAGCCAGTGAAATCCGCCCAGCACGAACACCTTTGGCCCTTCGCCATAGAGCTTTGAGACGGACGGATCACTGGCCGGCCTCCAGTTCACGAGATCATCGCTGTCGACCGCGAGGGTGTCGGAGTTGTGCCCCTCGTCCTTGTACCAGAGCCGCCAGCCGCCGCCCGGCTTGGGGAAGAGGCTGGGATCGATGCAGCGGTCAGAGCTGAGCGGCAATCGCCCGACGCGGGTCCACGCCGACAGATCGCGCGAAGTGAAGTGGTCGATGAAACGCTGCCCGCCCCAATCGGTGTGAACGCCGGGGACGACCGTGACGAAGCAGTGGAACACGCCGTCGGGAGTTCGGACCACGTCCGGTGCCCAGAGCGAGTGCGGCTCGTCGCCCGACGGGAGCGCCAGCGGCCCGAGGTACGTCCACGTCGCCCCGCCGTCGCAGGATTCCGCAACACCGATCTTGGTCTGATGGCACCACTCAACGTCGGGCAGATCGAGCTTGGCGCGGCGCTGCGTGTAGAGCATCCACCATGTGCCGCGAACGGGGTTGAAGACGAGCACGGGGTCTGCGGCGCCGTCGTAGGGCGGGTCGCGATAGAGCGGCGCGGGAACGTCGTTGCTCGCGCCGGCCGTCATGGGCTGATCGAGTTCGACGCCCATGTCGTGGAATCGCGCCGCGGCATGGAGGAAGTGGGTGGTGATCCAGAAGACGGTCCAGCCCTCGCTGTACCCGCCGCGCATCTTTTCGACGTCCGACATGTCACCGTGCTGGGCGAAGTTGGTCTGTTGGATCTGTTCGCCCTGGCTCCCGCGGTCGTCGATGAGCTGCCCGCACGAGCGGAACATGAGCACCGCGAGTTGGCACAGTTCCGGGCGGCCGAGCAGGCGGCCCATGCGATAGACCTCGGGTGTGTAGTAGACGCCGAAGACGTCGAGGTGCTGGTTCTGGGCCGAGACGACGGTCCAACCGCGCGATTTGAAGCCGTGATCGCGCAGGCGTCCGGGCGGGAGATCGATGTCCCACAGGCAGGTCCAGCTGAGCGTCGCGTCCATCGCGTGCTCGGCCCGGCCCAGCCATGTGGTGTCGCCCGTGTGGTCAAAGCACGCGAGGAACGCCTGGAACGCGGCCCACGCCCCCTCCTTGTCCTCGCAGCGGGCGTCGAGCGTGCCGCCCCAGTACGGTTCCGAGGCGCCGAGGTGACGCGTCGCGGCGGTGGTCGCGATCTTCATCGCGCCGCGCTCGCACAGGGGTGAGTTCAGCAGGCGCGCCGCGCGCAGGAGCGGCGAGACAAAGAACGCCTCGTTGGTCGAGACGGGGTTCCAGTCCTCGCGCAGCACTCGGTTGGCGTGCAACTCGCACGCGCGGCGAAGGAACGCGGTCCAGCGCGAGGTGTCGAGCCCGCGCCGGTTGGCGGCCTCGATGGCGAGGCTGATGGATTCGAGCGCCTGGCCTTGCGACACGAAGTCCTGCTCCGTCCACTGCCCGTTCTCGGCGGTGTAGCGCTGCAGGAACCCGTTCTCGTTGAACGGCGCGGTGACGAGAAGGTCGAGTGCCCGTGACGCGTCGCGTTGCCAGGTCGGCCATGAAGTCCTTTCGCCCGCGGCCAGGAGGTAGTAGGGCACGGTTTCGGCCTGGCCGCACCAGCCCATGACGTAGTGCGTGCCCTGCACATAATCGGGGTACATCTCAAAGCCGCTGTCGTTCTCGCGCTCCCGCCAGCGCGAGCGTGCGAACGTGAGCTTCTGCTCGATGATCCGGGCGGCGGTGGGGAGTGCATCGGTTGAGAAGGGCGAGGCCCGCTCGATGCTGGTGCGCAGCGGCGTGCGGAAGCCGCTCCCGACCTGGGTGACGGGATAGACCTGGAGCGTGAAGTCTTTCTCGATGATCGCGCCCGGGCGCAGGTCGAGCCAGGTGTTGTCGTAGGCCATGAACTCGCCCTGCCGGGCCTTGACCACGGCGTTCACGCCGTTCGACGCGCACGGGCCGGAGTAGGACGCGAGCTCGTAGCCGGACTCGAGCGGAGTCACGCCCAGCGACCACCACTGGTCACGCCTACTCGCGCTGGGGACCAGCGACGGGGTGGTGTGCAACGCCGCACCCGCGCCCTTCCACTCGACGCTCGCGAACGGCATGGAGTAGCGGTGCTCTTCGTGGTACGAGCGTTCGCCGGGTGTGCCGGTGTTGACGACCACGGCGGCCTTGGCGCGGCTGGCGGGATCGGCGGGAGTTACGCCGCTGGTCTTGGCGCCGGAGGGATTGCCATAGAACGAGATGCCGGGGAGGAACGGTCTGGCGTCGCGGGCGCTGGTGGCGTCCGGCGCGATGAAGCGCACGCTGAGCGTGCAGCGCGAGAGGGCTTCTTTGCTCTTCCACTCGAAGCGGCGGCGTGCGAGAACAAGCTCGCCATCCACGCGATAGGCGTCGCGGAGTTCGAGGCGGCCGTTGGCCAGGTCGAGGTGTCCGGTGAGGATCGTCCAGCCGTTTTCCTGTCGGACGTTGTCGGGCGCGGCGTGATGCCACGCGCTGGGCCAGCCGCCCTCCCAGTCGGTGGCGATGGACCAGAGGCCTTCGGGCGGAGATTCGAGGATGGATTGGGCGTGGAGCTGCACGCGCACCCGCGGGGGCTGATCGCGCGAGACATCGAGCGAGGGCTGTGCGATGAGCGCGGAAGTGATGACCGGGATGGCGGAGATCAGCATGGGATTACGCTACCTCGGGTTGATGGTGCGGGCAACGGGCATGGCGTTTCGCAAAGGCGGTGGCGCCGAAACGCCTTCACTCTACCGGCTCACGCACGATCCAACTCGCTCCTCGCACCAGCCAGCCCGCGCGCAATCCCGGACCTCGCTTCCCCCAGGGCCCGTGTCGACCACGACCATCGCGCTCTACGATCCTTCCGGCCCGCCAGAAATCTCGAGGAACCCATCTCCTCGAAGGGAGCTCCCATGAAACGCGTCGCGGTTGTGCTCTCCGGTTGCGGCTTCCTCGACGGTGCCGAGATCACCGAAGCCGTCGGCGTCCTCATCCACCTCGATCGCCGCGCCTTGGCCGTCTCCTGCTTCGCGCCCGACATGCCGCAGACCTCCGTCGTCAACCACGCCACCCACAAGCCAGGCGTGGGCACGCGAAACGTCCTCGAAGAGTCCGCGCGCATCGCCCGCGGCAAGATCACCGCCCTCGCCTCGCTCAAGGCCGCGGACTTTGACGCCGTCGTCTTCCCCGGCGGCTTCGGCGCCGCCAAAAACCTCTGCGACTTCGCCGGCAAAGGCCCGGATTGCTCGGTCCAGCCCGACGTCGCGCGCACGCTCCGCGAGTTCCACGCCGCCAAGAAACCCATCGGCCTCTGCTGCATCGCGCCCGTGCTCGCGGCCCGCGTGCTCGGCACCGCCGCGGGTGGCCCCGGCTGCACGCTCACCATCGGCGCCGATCCCGCCACCGCCGCCGCCCTCTCCAAAATGGGCGCCGCCAACGTCGACCACCGCGTCACCGAGGCCCACGTCGACACGAAAAACCTGATCGTCTCCACCCCCGCTTACATGTGCGATTCAGGCCCGCACGGAGTCTTCACCGGCATCGGCGCCCTCGTCGACGAACTCGCCAAGCTGCTCGGCGTGCGTTAGCCCCGCGCTCGCCGATCGCCGCCCGATCGCCCACCGACTTCACGCACCCGCCCCGATCCGCTATCGTGTGTCCCATCGGGCCGGGCGACCTCGGCCGCGATGCAGCGCGTGCGAGTACACGCCGCCGATGCGAACGGAGTCGCGCAGGGTTCCTCGCGCATGCTGGTTGCCGAACATCGCCCGCGCTCCCTCAAGTGGTTCCACGCCGGGCCCCTCCTCTTCGGCGATTGGGGCACCAGCCGCCTCTACGTCCTCGGCCTCGCCTTCTACTACACCGGCCACGCCTCACCCCTCTATATGACCGTCATGGCCGCCGTCATGGCCGCCGTCGCCTGGGCCTACACCATCATCTGCCGCTGCTTCCCCGAAGGCGGCGGCGTCTACACCGCCTCCCGCCTCCTCTCCCCCACCCTCTCCGTCATCGGCGCCACCCTCCTCCTCTGCGACTACATCGTCACCGCCGCCCTCTCCATGGTCGAAGCCCTCCACTACTTCGACATGCCCCACGAGTTCGTCGTCCCCGTCTCCATCGTCGCCATCATCGTCATCGGCATGGTCAACTGGCTCGGCGCTCGCTCCGCCGGACGCTTCGCACTCATCATCGCCGTCGTCGCCATCGTCGCCTCGCTCCTCATCGCCGTCGCCTGCATCCCCTTCGTCTGGCCCGGCCTCCAGAAAATCACCTTCAACCCCCCCGGCATCGACAGCTGGTGGCAGCGCTGGGAAAGCCTCGTCCGCATCGTCCTGGCCCTCTCCGGAATCGAGGCCGTCGCCAACATGACCGGACTCATGTCCGAGCCCGTCGCCAAAACCGCCCGACGCACCATCTGGATCGTCCTCGTCGAGGTCCTCCTCCTCAACATGATCTTCTGCCTCGCCATGAACGCCCTGCCGGGGCTCATCAACCAGACCACGCCCGACTACATCCACCACGAAATCCAGGGCGGCCTCAAGCCCGAGCAGGTCCCCGAGCACATCCGCCAATACCGCGACGTCGGCGTCAAGCTCCTCGCCACCGAGGCCGGCGGAAAAATGCTCGGCGCCTCCTTCGGACTCTACTTCGGCGTCTCCACCGCCCTCCTCTTCGGACTGCTCCTCATGTCCGCCGTCAACACCGCCATCATGGCCATGGTCTCCGTCCAATACTCCATGGCACGCGACGCCGAACTCCCTCGCCCCCTCACCAAGCTCAATTACTCCGGCGTCCCCTGGATCGCCCTCGTCGTCGCCTGCATCCTCCCCGCCGGCGTCCTCCTCTTCGAGGCCGACCCCAAATCCCTCGGAGAGCTCTACGCCATCGGCGTCGTCGGCGCCATCTGCATCAGCGTCTTCAGCTGCGCCGCCAACAAAGCCCTCGCCATCAAACCCTGGGAACGCCGCGGCCTCTGGGCCCTCGCCGCGCTCATGGCCGCCATCGAAGCCACCATCATCGTCGCCAAACCCAACGCCACCGTCTTCGCCGCCGGTCTCGTCGGCGCCGTCCTCGCCGTCCGCTGGGTGCTCAAATCCCGCGCCGCCGCTCGCGCCGAACGCGTCGAGGAACCCGAAGCCGGCTGGATGGCCGAACTCCGCGACAAGCCCCTCAAGCTCGAGCCCGGCCGCCCCCGCATCATGCTCGCCGCCCGCGGCCAGGACCAGGCCGAATACGCCGTCCGCCTCGCCAAGAAACGAAACGCCATCCTCTTCGTCATCTACGTCCGCACTCTCCGCGTCCTCGACATCACCCCGGGCCGTATCCCCAAGCTCGACGACGACCGCGACGCCCAGGAATCCCTCGGCACCGTCATGGTCATGGGACGCGACGCCGGTGTCCCCGTCATCCCCATCTACGTCACCAGCACCGAAGTCACCGCCGAAATCCTCGACTACACCGTCACCTTCGGCTGCGACACCCTCATCATGGGCAAGTCACGCCGCTCCCTCTTCAGCCGAAAGGTCGTCGGAGACATCGTCGGCGAAGTCGCCAAGCAGCTCCCCGACGAGGTCTCCCTCATCACCCGCTCCGCCGGCCCGCTCTCCGACCTCTCCCGCGTCTTCCAGGACGAGCCCGAACAGGTCGTCAAGGTCATCCGCGAGCCCGACGAAAAAGACCACGACCATGACAAGTCGTGAGCAGCGGCCTTCCTCCTTCCTACCACGAACCCGTTCTCGGGTCCGTGCTCTTGGCTGACCCGGCTCTTGTCTGGCCCGGCGGTCACCGCCGGTCGGTCGCGATGGGTGTGTCACCATCCGTTCTCGACTTGATGCCTTGATGCCGCGTGCGTCATGCCTTCCGTGTCATTGCGACAACCGACCGCACCACGCCACTTCGCAACTCTGCCACTTCGCCACTTCTCTCCCCTCCTACCCTCCCGCCTGATCTGCCCGAAAGACACGCGATGGAACGCGCCGACCACATTCCGCCCGACGACGTCAACGCCGCCGACCTGCTCGACGATCTGACCGAGCCGCAGCGCCGCGCCGTCCTCCACACCGAGGGCCCCATCCTGGTCCTCGCCGCCGCCGGCTCAGGCAAGACCCGCGTCATCACCCGACGCATCGCCTACCTCATCCGCCTGGGAATCCCCGCCTGGTCCATCCTCGCCCTCACTTTCACCAACAAGGCCGCCGGCGAGATGCGCGAACGCGTCGCCACCCTCCTGGCCGGCAACGAGCGTTCCTCCCGCGGCCTCACGGTCACCACCTTCCATTCCCTCTGCGCCCGCCTCCTCCGCCGCTACGCCGAGCAAGCCGGCCTCAAACCCGACTTCAGCATCTACGACTCCAGCGACCAATCGACGCTCGTCAAACGCGTCATCAACGAGCTCAACCTCTCCACCACCAACTGGCCGCCGCGCTCCGCCCTCTCCGCCATCAGCAACGCCAAGAACGAGCTCATCGACGCCGCCGCCTACGCTGCCCGCGCCGGCGACTTCTACACGCGCACCGCGGCCAAGATCTACGAGGCCTACGAGGCCGCCCTCCGCCAGGCCAACGCCGTCGATTTCGACGACCTCCTCCTCCGCACCGTCCGCGCCCTGCGCGACAGCGAGATGGTCCGCGAGGAGTGCCGCGCGCGCTGGCAGTACCTCCTCATCGACGAGTACCAGGACACCAACCGCGCCCAGTTCGCCATCGCCTCGCTCCTCGCCGGCGACGTCTCGCCCGAGCGCCGACCCAACATCTGCGTCGTCGGCGATCCCGACCAAGCCATCTACGGCTGGCGCGGCGCCGACATCTCCAACATCCTCGACTTCGAGGAACGCTACCCCGGCGCCGCCGTCATCGCCCTGGGCGAGAACTTCCGCTCCACCTCCCCCGTCCTCACCGCCGCCGACACCCTCATCAAGCACAACAAACGCCGCAAGCACAAGCCGCTCTTCACCAGCAAGCCCGGCGGCGAAAACGTCGAGGCCATCCTCTGCCGCGACGAACAGCACGAATCCATGGTCGTCGTCGACTGGCTCCGCCACAAGCACGAAGCCAGCGGCACCGGCGCACGCACCCAGGCCGGCCTCGCCTGGCGCGACATGGCCGTCTTCTACCGCACCAACGCACTCTCCCGCGTCATGGAGGACGCCCTCCGCGCCGCCGGCGTCCCCTACGTCATCGCTCGCGGCACCGCCTTCTACGAACGCGAAGAAGTCAAAAACGCACTCGCCTACCTCCGCGCCCTGGCCAACCCCGCCGATTCCGTCTCCCTCTCACGCATCCTCAACGTGCCGACCCGCGGCCTGGGCGACACCTCCCTCGACAAGCTCGACGCCTTCGCCGCCTCCCAACGCTTCACCCTCTTCGACGCCCTCCGCGCCGCCGCCTCCAACCAGCCCGTCGGCATCACCGCACGCGCCGCCACCGCCTGCCGAAAGTTCTGCGAGATGTTCGACGCATGGACCGGCGTCGAGGGCTTCCTCGGCACCTCCCACGGCGTCGCCGAATCGCTCGCCACGCTCGTCGAGCGCGTCATCAAGGAATCCGGCCTCGAGAACATGTACAGCGCCCAGGCCCACGCCAGCAAGAGCGAATTAGACGAGGAACGCCTCGACAACCTCGCCGAACTCGTCTCCTCCGCGCGCCAGTTCGAGCTCGAGTACGACCCCGAGGGCGACCCCTCGCCCATCATGGCGAGCGGCGCCAAGCTCGACCCGCACTCCACGCTCGCGATGCTCCGCGCCTACCTCGAATCAGTCTCCCTCGTCGCCGACGCCGACGCCGTCGACCCCACCCAGGGCGCCGTCACCATGATGACGCTCCACGCCGCCAAGGGGCTCGAGTTCCCCGCCGTCGCCATCATCGGCCTCGAAGAAGGAATGCTCCCCCACCTCCGCGCCGCCGAGTCCGAGGCCCAGATGGAGGAAGAACGACGCCTCTGCTTCGTCGGCATCACCCGCGCCATGCGACGCCTCCTCCTCACCAGCGCCAAATACCGCACCACCCGCGGCCTGCCCGAACGCACCATCCCCAGCCGCTTCCTCGGAGAGATCGGCGCCGACCACGTCACCCTCTCCGATCAATCCGGCATGGACGACTCCTTCGGCCGGGGCGCGCACACGCCAGCCTCACGCGGCCTGCGCGACGAACCCCGCTTCGAAAGCGATGAAATCCACGTCCGCCCGCGAGTCGCCGCCGCGACCGCCGTTCCTTTCCCCGTCGGCTCCCTCGTCCGCCATCCGCAATTCGGAACAGGCCGCGTCGAATCCATCGAAAGCGGCCCGAACGCCCGCGCCAAAATCAACTTTCAGGGCATCGGCGTCAAAACCCTCGTCCTCGAATACGCCCGCCTCCAGCGCGTGCGCTGATCGCCTCAAGCCCAGCCGCCTGCCACCCATGTCGTTCTCGACATCGGTGCTCGTGGGCTCCCGGTGGCACCGCCGGGTGCCGTGGCCAGGCCCCGCCTTGGGGGCTTAACCACCATCTTGCTCTTCGTGCCTTTGGTACGTCGGCACTCCGTGCCGACATCTACTTTCTCTACCACCCTTCCCCTCCTCTCTTCTCCTCTCCCCTCCTCTCTTCTCCTCTCTTCTCCTCTCTTCTCCTCTCTTCTCCTCTCTTCTCCTTTCCTCTCCTCTCCTCTCCTCTCCTCTCCTCCTCTGTGTCCTCTGCGCCCTCTGCGTTGAAACCTGTTCCGTCTTCTCTTGGTTTGATGGACCTCTTCTCTATCTCCCTCACACCTCTGCCGATTCCGCTCAGTACTCATCGCTTCCGAGCTCCGCGCACGTGGCGCGCAATCAACCCCACCACGTCTTTCCTCCGTGGCTTCTCGTGTCACTCCGTGTTGAGTTGCTTTACGCCGGCCGAATCCCGCGGTGCAGCTGCTGCACCCGGTCCGCTTCCTGCTTGCGGATCTGGTCCAGCGTCAGCTTCGGGATCCGCCACGCGTTCTGGTCCTTGGTCACGTTGCTCGCGTGCTCGGTCATGCAGCGGTACAGGAACTTGAACGCGTCACGCGGCTGGTGCATCTGGTCCAGCGCGTCCACCACGTCCTGCCGCGTCACGTCCTCCGAGAACAGGTCCAGAAGCGCCAGCTGCGCCGAGCCCGCGGGACGGCACGCCTGCAGGCGCGTGTTGCACAGGTCGTACAGCATCGGACCGGTCCAGGTGAGGCGCTCGATCATGTTCTGCTTGTCGAGCCGCGCATCCTGAAAGAACGCGCTCGACTCGCGGAACAACGCGTGCCGCAGCTCCACGGGCAGGAGCATCTTCACGCCCAGCCCCTCCTGCTGCAGGAACTTGTTGTTGAGCAACGGCCAGGTGATCGCCCGCATCCGGTCCGCGTCGCCCGACACCAGCGTCGGCTCGTCGACCCGGTCGATGACCACCAGCATCCCCGTGTACCCGAACGCGCCGATCAGCCGGCGCAGCCTGGAAAACAGCGAATACCGAACCTCGTCGGTCTCGCCGATCGGGAGCACCTCGGGATCGCGGCAGCCCGCCGGCAACTGGCGAAGCGACTTGGCCCACGAGCGCGGCGAACGCGACAGCACCCGCAGCTGCTTCTTGATCCTGCCGCAGGTCCGCGCCAGCTTGAACCGATCCCACACCGCGTGCTTGACCGCAAACAGCAGCCACAGCGCGCCCAGCCCCGCCAGCGCATACACCGGCCACTCGCCCGCCAGCCACCCCGGCGGAAAAAACCTGCCCCACACGAAGAGCGCCGCGAGCACGATCGGCCCGACGAGCACCAGCGCATCGCCCAGCACCACGCTCATCGACCGCCACGCGCCCAGCCGCCCGCGCAGCTCCGCCGTGCGATGCTCCGCCTGCTCCGGGCGGTCATACAACGCCTGGAGCAACAGCAGATCGCGAACGTCGTACCGATCCAGCCGCCGCGCCACACGCTTCACGTCCGCGCCCAGGTCGATCGGGTCGTCCTGCGCCCGCAGGCCGAGAATCGCATCGACGACCCGCGGCACGACCGTGTGCAGGATCGCGTCCATGTGATCAACGAGCCGCAGCTGCTGGAAACTCTCCAGCGGCGTCTTGCCGCCCACGCGTTCATGCACCCGCGCCAGGAACGGATTGAGATCGTCGTACGCGACCATCAGCACGCGGGCCGCCGGGTGCTCCGCGTTGTGCTGCGCCACGCGCGACGCGATCTGCAGCCGCATCGCCGTCTTGCCGCTCCCCTTTTCGCCGAACACGATCGACGTGCTCGGGCGGTGCAGGTCGCCCAGCACCTTGTCGAAATCCGAGTGGAACGACCCGAGCGGATGGGTCGGCGGCGGGAACGCCAGCGTGTCGGTCTGCAGGTCGACCCGCATCGCGCCCGTGCCCCGCAGACCGCCCGAACCCGTCATGCGCACGAACACCGCGTCGTTGCGGGCTTCCTCACCCCGGAACGGGTTCTCCGTGATCGACCAGTGGCTGAGAAATTCGTTGAGCGTCATTGGGGGAAGGCACTAGGCACTTGGCACTAGGCACTGGGGACAATCCAAAGAGGGATGATCTGAATCGCAAACATCACCACGCCGCTTCGCCATTCCGCCGCTTCCTGAGTTTTCTTCACTCCGGCACTTCGCCACTTTGCCACTTTGCCACTTCTTGTCTTTTCTTCCTAGTGCCAAGTGCCTGGTGCCTAGTGCCTCTCTTAGTGATCCACCTTCTTCCCCAACATCGGGGAGATCTGCGCCAGCATCTTTTCGAGCGTCCGCTTGTCCTTGGCCTCGCAATTCAGTCGAAGCAGGGGCTCGGTGTTGCTCTTGCGGACGTTGCACCACCAACCTTGGCTGGCGAAGCAGTCGATCGTCACGCCGTCGAGCTCGTCGACCACGCCGCGCGAGGGCGACGACGCCCCGAACGCCTGGCGCAGCTGGTTGAGCGCGCCGTCCTTGTCCTCGATCTGGAAGTTGATCTCGCCCGACTGCGGATACCGCGCCAAGGGCGCGATGAGCTGGCTCATCGACTTCCCCGACTTGGCCAGCAGCGAGATCGCCACCGCCATCGCGATCGCGCCCGAATCGGCGTTGTAATTGTCGGCGAAGTAGAAGTGCCCCGAGAGCTCGCCGCCGAACGCGCCCTGGTGCTCCGCCATCGCGTTCTTCATGAACACATGGCCCACCCGCGAACGCACCGGCTTGCCGCCCGCCGCCTTGATTTCCTCCTCGACCGCCTTGGTCGAGCGAAGGTCATACGCGATCGCCGCGCCCGGCCTCTTCGCGAGGAAGTGCTTGGCGAGCAGCGCCGTCAGGTGGTCGCACCCCACCACCACGCCCTTCTCATCCACCAGCACGCAGCGATCCGCGTCGCCGTCAAAGCACACGCCAAGATCGGCCTTGTTCTGCAGCACCGAATCCTGAAGTTGCTTCAGGTTCGCGGCCACCAGCGGGTTCGGCTCGTGCGCGAACACGCCCTTGGTGTTGTCGAAATTCAGCTCAACGACCTGCAGCCCCGGCGCGGCGCCAAGCCCGCCCGCCGCGTTCTTGCCGAAGATCTTGGGGATCATCGTCCCCGCCATGCCGTTGCTCGCGTCGATCACGATCTTGAGGGCCGCGGGCTTGCCGTCCTTGCCCGTCGTGTCAAGGAACGAGCGCACATGCTTGGCGTAAGCGGGCCACAGGTCGCGCGTCTCGATCCGCCCGTTCGCGGGCGTCATCGTCGCCTTATCGACCATCGCGGCGTGCTTGCGCACCTCCGCCAGCCCCGTCGTCTCTCCGACCGGCTTGGCCTTGCGCTTCGAGACCTTGAAGCCGTTGTACTGAGGCGGATTGTGGCTCGCCGTCACCATCACGCCGCCGGCGCAGTCAAGGTGGTTCACCGCGAAGTAGATCATCGAGGTGTCGACCATGCCCAGGTCGATGACGTTCGCGCCGTGATCGGTCATGCCCGACACCAGCGCCTTGGTCAGGGATGGGCTCGACGAACGCATGTCGCGTCCCACCACGATGTTCTTCATCATGGGCGACGTCTCGCCCGCCGAGTGGGCGTCCGCCAGCAGGAACTTCGAGCAGCCGTAGCCGATCTGCCACGCCAGCGTTTCGTTCAGCGGGTCGGGATACGTCCCGCGCACGTCATAGGCCTTGAAGACGCGTCCGAGCACGAAGATCTCCTTCCTGGTCCGGCGGCCCGCGTTTCGCCCTTCGGCGACGCCCACACGAGGGTGCGTCGGACACATCCGACGACCCGCAATGCCGCCTCGGTTTCCAGACTGACGCCCGACCAGCTCCGCCGGATCGGGCCCAACAACAGCCGCCAACGAATTCCCATCGACTGTCAGGGCCGATGATAGCCAGAACCCGTCTGGCCCTCAGGAATGTGCGGTTTTTATTCGGCATGAAATGGAGGGTCGTAGCTGTCGGGCTCAGGAAACTCCACCACGGGCACGTCCTTGGGCAACGCCGCCAGAAACGCCCGCCCATAGCCCGACGTCGCGATCCGGGGATCGAGCACCACCACCCGCCCGGTGTCGCTGGCCGAGCGGATGAGACGCCCGAACCCTTGCTTGAACCGGATCACCGCCCTGGGCAGCGAGTCTTCGCGAAAAGCGTCGCCGCCGCGCGACTCGATCAGTTCGACCCGCGCCTGCGTCAGCGGTCGATCGGGCGGCTCGAACGGCAGCTTGGTGATGATCACGTTGCGCAGCGCGTCGCCGCGCACGTCGACGCCCTGCCAGAACGACGCCGCCCCGAAGAGCACCGCCTTCGGCTCGGAGCGGAATCGCTCCAGGATCGCCTGGCGCGAGCCGTCGAGCCCCTGGGCCAGGAGCGTGATCCCGCGCGCGGAGAGCTGGTCGCGCAAGCGCCGGGCCAGCGCGTTGAGGGTGGCGAAGCTGGTGAAGAGCACGAACGCCCCGCCGTCGGTCTCGAGCACATGATGCAGGACCGAGCGCGCCAGCGCGTCGGTATGCCCGTGCGCCTTGGGGGATGGGAGCGAGCGATCGACGATGAGCCTGGCCTGGCGCGCGTAATCGAACGGGCTCCCGAGCTGGAGCGTCGCCGCGCCGTCGCAGCCGAGCCGCTTCATCGCGTGCTCGAACGCGCCCTCGCCCCGCGCGGTCGAGAGCGTGGCGCTGGTGAGGACGACGCTGTGCTCGCGCGAAAAGAGACGCTCTTTGAGCAGCGGCGCGACCTCGATCGGCGCGCAGGCGAGCGTGATCTTCTGGTACCGCGCGCCCTCGTCGTCGTTGCCCCCGACCTCGATCCAGTAGGCCGAGCCGGGCATCGCCTGGTCCACGAGCGCATCGCACTCGTCCGCGACCAATTGGGCCCGGATCGCGTAGGCGTTCAGCTCGAACCGGTCGGCGTCGCCCGTCGCGGATTCCTTCAGCGCCTTGAGGCGCAGCGAGAGATCGCGCATCGCGGGCGAGAGGATGTTGGGCACGAACGCCGCACGACGAAGGCGCGTGGTCCGCGGGCCGCTGCTGAACCGCTCGCTCGTCGGCGCGTCCTTCAGCGACTCGGCGATCAGCGACTCAAAGAACGCGCGCGTCGCGTCGGCGGCATCGGACACCAGGCGGATGGCCCGCTCCACCGGCGCGCTGTCCTTGCTCAAGAGCTGCAGCTGCGACAGATAGCCGCGCCCCGTGCGCGGGTGGTACAGCGTCGTGAGCAGGTGCATCACGCGCCCCTCGGCCAGCGAGATGCCGAAATGCTCCGACGCCACGTCCTCAACGTTGTGCGCCTCGTCGAGCACGACGTGGTGATACTGCGGCAGGAAGCCCACGTCCTGCGAGCGCAGCGCAAGATCCGCGAAATACAGCGCGTGGTTGCACACCAGCAGGTTGGCCTGCTCCATCTTGCGGCGCGCGTTCTGATAGAAGCACTTGTCGTACGTCGGGCAGCGCCGGCCCATGCAGTTTCCCGAATCGCTCTGCACCTTGTCCCACACGCCGGGGCGCTCCAGCGGCGGGAGCGTCGAGAGCGTGCCGTCCCTGGTCTCGTAGGCCCAGTCCTCGATGACGTGGAGCGAGCGCCGGGCGGCGGGGTCGCCGAGCAATTTCACCTGCCGCTCCGACGCGAGCTTCAGGCGGCGCACGCTCACGTAGTTGCCGCGGCCCTTGACCAGCACGGGGCGAAGGCGCGGCCTTGGCTCGGCGTTCGGGTCGTCATCCCCCGGCAGGTCCGGGTCGAGCAGGCTCGCCAGGAGCGGGATGTCCTTGGTCATCAGCTGCTCTTGCAGCGCGATCGTGTTGGTCGCGATCACCACGACCTCGTTGTGCTCGATGCACCGCTTGATCGCGGGGATCAGGTACGCGAACGACTTGCCCACGCCCGTGCCGGCCTCGACCAGCAGGTGCGAACGCTCGCGGAACGCCTTGGCGACCGCCATCGCCATGTCGCGCTGCTGGGCGCGCGGCTCGAAATGATCGCCCAGCTTGCTGCTCAGCACGCCGCCGGGAGAGAAGATGGATTCGAGCGCATCGGGCATCGGTGCGTTTCGTGCGATGATCCTCAGGACCGCTTCACACCCAGGGGCACGCGCTTGGGCTCGCCGTCCGCGCGCGGGTAGGTGCGCGGCGTGGTCTTCTCCTTGTTCAGCACGACGATGCGACCGGTGGGCGTCGGGATCGTGCCCGCGTGCGACAGGCCCAAGAGCGAGAGCGCCTTGGCGCCCTCCTCGATCTCCTGATCGGCCTTCTCGCCCTTGATGAGCGCGACGATTCCGCCGACTTCAACAAAGCCGCAGGTGAGTTCGGCGATGACGGCGAGCGGCCCGACGGCCCTGGCGACGGCGGCGGCGTATTTCTCGCGGTGCCCGTCGGCCTTGTGCAGGTGGGCCGCGGACTCGGCACGCTGGTTCAGGACTTCCGTGTTCGACAGCGAGAGCGGCGCGCGCAAGTCGTTCAGGAACGCGGCCTTCTTGCCGGTGGCCTCCAGCAGCGTGAAGCGGTGAGAGGGCATGGTGATCGCCAGCGGGATGCCGGGGAGCCCGCCGCCCGAGCCGACGTCGATGACGCGCGAATTCTCGGGGAGTTCGGCAAGGACCGGGATGAGGGTGAGCGAATCGAGGATGTGGCGAGTCCACGCCTCGGCGGGATCGCGGATGGCGGTGAGGTTGAAGGCGTTGTTGGCGTCGAGGAGGAGCGCGAGATACAGGCTGAGGCGCGAGAGATCGCCCTCGTCGAACTCCAAGCCGAGCTCTTTGGCCTTGGCGAGGAACGACTCGGGCGGCGTGAGCGGCGCGGGCAGGGGCGAAGGCACGGTCCACGCGGGCTCGCGCGGCGGCGGCGGGGTGGCCTCGCGCGAGGGACGGGTCGGGTGTGGTCTGTGCGGTCGCGCCATGGTGCCTCCGTGCGGGAGATCATTGGAGGGCGAGGGCGTGGACACGCGCTGCCTCCACCCAGTGGGCGGACGGACACTTTGGTGCGCACGGAGGCGGTGATAAGCGGGCACTAGCCACTCGGCACTGGGCACCAGGAAAAGACAGAAGACAAGGCCGTGGAGGGAATTGCGCGCCCGGGGAAGGCGCGCGAAGATTTTTTTCTGGAATCTGGAAAGAGGCCAAAAAGACGGACACTTTGGCGCGCACGGAGGCGGTGATAAGCGGGCACTAACCGGGAGGAGCGGGAGTGGGGAATGGGGAGGTGGGACTGGGAAGAGAAGAGGTTTCAACGCAGAGGACGCAGAGGGCGCGGAGGAAAAGAAGGGGAAGGGGAAGGAGAGGAGAGGAGAGGCAAGGCGAGGAGTAGGTAGAAAGGGAAGGCGTCGGCGCGGAGCGCCGACCCACCAAAGCGCGAAGAGAAGGGCACCGATGTTGCAGAGGACATCGGTGGCACGGCGAGCGAATCGCCGCGTTGAGAAGGTGAATACCGGCGGGGACCGGCGGGCCACCGGAGCATCACTCGTTGTATTCGAAGGAATGGCGCGCGGGGGAGATGGGGCGGCGGACGGCGATGGAGACGATGAGCCCCACGCCGATCCAGAGGGAGATCATGGACGAGCCGCCGGCGCTGACGAAGGGGAGCGTGATCCCGATGATGGGCACGACGCCGAGGTTCATGCCGATGTTGATGAAGGCCTGGGCCGCGACGAAGGCGGAGAGTCCGACGATGGTGAGGCGTCCGAGCGGCTCGCGTGTCGCGGCGGCGGTGACGAAGGCGGCCGCGATCCAGAGGAAGTACAGGCCCAGCACGAGCACGCCGCCGAAGAAGCCCCAGCGGTTCACGATGACCGAGAAGACCATGTCGTTGTCGGCCTCGGGGAGGGCGTTGAACTTCAGGAGCACGCGCGAGCGATCCGCGCCGGAGCCGGTCGCGCCGCCGGCGCCGATGAGCGTCTGGGCGGTGCGGGCCTGGAAGTTCACGTCCTGGTCGGCGCTGGTGTCGCCCTGGAACTGCTTGACGAGCCCGACGATGCGGGCCTGCTGGTGCGGCTTCAGGATGGGGTAAGACGCGGGCGCGGCGAGGGCGGCGGCGAGAACGATGATCGCCATGTGGCGTAGTTTGGCGCCGGCGGCGATGAGGACCGCGAAGAGCGCGGGGATGAAGAGCATCGCGGTGCCAAGGTCGGGCTGGAGGGTGATGAGCGCGACAGGGACGAAGGTGATGAGCCCCGGGATGATGAGGCCGCGGAACGTGCGGTGCGAGCTGGTGAAGCGGAGGGAGTAGGCCAGCGCGAGGACGAAGACGATCTTGACGATTTCGGCGGGCTGGATGTCGATGGGGCCAAGGTCGATCCAGGCGCGGGCGCCGTTGCGCGGGCGGACGATGGAGGCGGGGACGCCGGGCGTGATGAGGAACGCGAGAACACCCAGAGCGAGGAGGTAGAGGAAGCGCGAGGCCTGGCCCACGGCGCGGTAGTGGACGGAGGCGATGGCGACGGCGGCGAGGAGGCCGACGACGAGGAACATGATCTGCTTGAGCGCGCTGCGCGAGATGCCCGTGTCGCCGGCGAGGGCGGTGTCGATCGCGATGATGCCGATGATGGAGAGCCCGAGGGACGCGAGGGGCACGAGCCAGGCGACGCGGCCTTCGGCGATGAGATTGGCGATGCGGCGCGAGCGGTTGCTCACAGGTAGCCCTCCGCGATGAGGGCGTGGATGATCTGGTTGGCGATCGGGCCGGAGACCTTGCCGCCGCTCCCGCCGTAATCGATGACGACGGAGATGACGTAGCGGGGTCGATCGCCCTCGCGTCCGACGAGCACGACGAACCAGGAGTGATCGCCGTCGCGGACGACGCGGGGCTTGAGCGGGCCGTCGGCGTCGGGATCGACCACGAGCGGCGAGGCGTCGGCGGTTCCGGTCTTGCCCCAGACGCGGACGCCCGGGGCGTTGAAGATGAGCTCGCGCTCGGAGGTTTCGGCGGAGGTCTGGATGGTGAGGTGGTGCCCGGTGCCGAACTCCTCGCCCACGGAGCGGCGCAGGCCGTCCATCGCGGCGGAGACGGCGGCGGCGTCGAGCCCGAGCTCGCGCGGCTCGGGGCGCGGCGCGTTGTCGACGATGCGGGGTGCGAGCGTGACGCCGGCGCGAGCGAGCGTGGCGTAGGCGTCGGCGGCGTGGAGCGGGGTCCACGCGACCGGGCCCTGGCCGATGCCCATCTGGACCGCGTCGCCGACCTCGAGGTCGCTGCCGTCGCCGGCTTTCCCGAGCGAGCCGGCGAACTCGTTGCCGATGCCGAGGTTCCAGGTCGAGCCGACGCCATAGTCGCGGTACGCGGCGACGATGCCCTTTGGCCCGAGGCGTTTGCCGATGGTGAAGAAGAAGATGTTGCACGAGCACATGAGCCCGTCGGAGGCGTCGAGGTCGTGCCCGAGCTGGTCGGTGTGCGTGGTCTGGAAGCGCTTGAAGATCCAGCAATTCAGGATGTCGGGGCGATCGGGGAGGAAGTGGCCGGTGCAGGCGATGCGCTGGTCGAGCGAGAACATGCCGCGCTTGACGGCCTCGGTAAGCAGCAGCGCCTTGACGATGGAACCCGGCTGGTAGGCGCTGGTGATGGCGCGGTTGATCCACGGCGTGTTGACGGCGTCCTGGAACACGACCTCGGGATCATCGCGGAGCGTGGCGCGCGAGAAGCTGGGCATCGAGACGAGCGAGAGGATGTCGCCGGTGTCGACGTCGAGGACGACGGCGCTGCCGTTGAGCGGCGTGCCGAGCGGCGCGGCGCCGGAGATGATGGCGTTGTTCTGGTCGAGGGGCTGGCCGGCCTCGTTGAAGTGTCCGTGCCAGGATTGCACGGTCGCCAGGCCGAACGCGGGCGACATGAGGGCCTGGATTCGAGCTTGGAGCTGGATGTCGAGGGAGAGCTTGAGATCGCGGCCGGGCTCGGGCGGGAGGGTCTTTGGCGTGTCTCCGGTGTCGAGGCGGCGGGTTTGGACGCCGCGGAGGCCGCGGAGGGAGTTTTCGTAGGATGATTCGAGCCCGACGTGCCCGACGCGATCGCCGGTGCGGTATTCGCCGCGGTCGACGGGCGCAACGGCGCGACGGGCAAGGGGATCGTCGATGAGGGCTCGCTCGGCGAGGGATTCGTCGGCGGCGATGGCGGCCTTGCGGCTCTTGACGTCGTCGGCTTGAATCTCGTTGCGCATCCAGCCCAGCACGTGCGTCGCCACGCCGTCGATCGTGACGGAGGCGGCGGACTTGGATGCGATTGGCGCGGGGAGCGTGGAGCGATCGATCGAGACGGTCATGGATTCGAGCGGGTACTCGCGGTCGCCGGCGTCGAGCACGGAGAGCCCGGGGATGCGCTCGACCTGGATGATCGGCGCCTCGTCCATGCCGATGGCGGCGGAGAGTGGGAGATCGACCTGCGCGCCCAGGGCCAGCTGCACCTCAAATGCCTTGCGGTCGCTCACGCGGTGCGAGAGGACGTGCGCGATTCCCTGCTCGGCGATCGGCGTGGTGGCGCGGCGCTCGATGCGGCGCTCAAGATCGGGGGTGATGATCTCGTCGCGGGCCGCGGCCTCCTGTTTCAGTTGCTCGCGGCGCTGTTCGACGATGGTGCGGTACATGGTCTCGACGCGCGACACGATTGCGCCACGGCGCTCGGCGAGTTCGGTGGGCGGGATGTCGAGAAGAGAGGAGAGCTCGTCCCAGGCGAGGGCGGCGTGGGCCTCGAGCGCCTGCTGCGTCGCCGCGATCAGCGTGTCGCGATCGTCGTCCTTGAGCTGGCTCCAGATCGCGCGATAGGCCTTGAGTGCCAGCGGCCTGGCGCGCGAGGCGGCCCACGAGCTGTCGATCATGGGGTAGGCGACGGCGACGTCGTAGCTGGCGCGGTCCTGCGCGAGCACGCGGCTCTTGCGATCGAGGATGCGCCCGCGGGTCGTGGGGATCCAGTTTCGCGCGACGAGCTGGGCGTCGGCGGCCTCGCGGAGTTCGGCGCCCTTGGTGATCGTGAGTTGCCACAGGCGGGCCGCAAGGACCATGAGTCCCAGCGCGACGACGCCCATCACCAGGAGCAGGCGCCGGTGGAACATGGAGGGGATGTAGCGGGCGACGTTCATGGGGCGGCGTGATCGGAAGGGGCGTGCGACGGACGACGGACGGTATCGGCGCGGAGCGACAGCGTGGCCGCGCCGCGGCGATCTCTCAGGATCGGCGAACGGAGCGGCTTTCCCGTAGTTTGCGGGGAGATCGAGCGCGGCGGGACGGCTCGAGCATTTCATCCGTGCGCGGAGTGAATCCGCGGCCTGTGGAAGCTCGACAGCCGGGAGCGGCGGGCCGTACCATGGGCCGCCCGGACGCGGGCACGGAGGCCATGTGCCAAAGTCAACGTGGAAAGCGCACTTCACGCCGCAAATCGTGACGTCGCTGCGCGAAGGGTATGGGTTCCGCCCGTTTCTTGCGGACCTTGGGGCGGGGGCGACGGTCGCGGTGATCGCACTTCCTTTGGCGATGGCGCTGGGAATCGCGAGCATCCCGCAGAGCATCGCGGAGCAGCTCGCGGCGTTGCACCCGTGGCTCACGCCGCCCGCGATGGGCCTGTTCACGGCGGTGATCGCGGGCGCGATCATCTCCGGGCTGGGCGGGTCGCGGTTCCAGATCGGCGGCCCGACGGCGGCGTTCATGCCGCTGGTGTTCAGCATCTGCGCCACGCACGGTTATGAGGGGCTGGTGCTCGCGACGTGCATGGCGGGCGTGATCCTGATCCTGCTGGGCGCGTTCCGATTCGGCGGCGTGATCAAGTTCGTGCCGTACCCGGTGACGGCGGGCTTCACCGCGGGCATCGGCACGGTGATCCTCGCGTCGCAGATCAAGGACTTCTTCGGTCTCACGATCCTTACGGTTGAAGGCAAGCCCGCGACGATCCCCGCGGATTTCGTCGAGAAGCTGATGCTCTTCTGGGAGCACCACGCCACGGTCAGCTGGCACTCGCTGGGGATCGGGCTGGGGTCGCTCGTGATCCTGTCGGTGCTGCGGCGGGTGGCGCCGCGCGTGCCCGGCGCGATCGTCGCGGTGGGACTGAGCGCCCTGCTCGTCAAGCTCATGGGATGGTCGACGACCACGGTGCTGTTCGACGGCGTTCACGCGCGCCCTCTGGTCGAGACCGTGGGCACGCGCTTCGGCGGGATTCCCAGCAGCCTGCCCGCCCCCCACTTCCCGACGATTTCCTACGCGATGGTGCGCGAGCTGATCCCCTCCGCGTCCGCTATCGCGTTCCTGGGCGCGATCGAGAGCCTGCTTTCGGCGGTCGTCGCCGACGGCATGACGGGCTATCGCCACCGCTCCGACCAGGAATTGATCGCGCAGGGCGTGGCAAACCTGGCGAGCGTGACGTTCTTCGGCCTGCCCGCGACCGGCGCGATCGCGCGCACGGCGGCCAACATCCGCAGCGGCGCCAGGACGCCGGTGTCGGGCTTGCTCCACGCGATTTTCGTGCTTCTGTTCATGCTGGCGCTCGCGCCGCTCGCCAAGGCCGTCCCGCTCGCGTCGCTGGCGGCGATCTTGGTAATGGTCGCGTGGAAGGTGAGCGAGCTCGAGCATTTCCGCTCGCTGCTGCGGGCGCCAAAGCCGGATGTTCTGGTGCTGCTCACGACGTTCGGTCTGACGGTCTTGTTTGACCTGACGATCGCGGTGGGAACGGGCATCCTGCTCTCGTCGATCCTGTTCATGCGTCGCATGGCGCAGGTGACGACAGTCACCGGGCTGAACGAGGAGATCGAGGAGGGGCAGGAGACGGAGAAGCCGGACCCCAAGGACCCCGGCGCGGTGCGCGAACGGCGTGTGCCGCGGGGCGTGGAGGTGTACGAGATCAACGGGCCGTTCTTCTTCGGCGTGGCGAACAACCTGCGCGACGCGCTGGACCAGATCGAGAAGCCGCCGCGTGCGGTGATCCTGCGTATGCGCTATGTGCCGCACATCGACGCGACGGGGCTGAATGCGCTGCGCGAGTTCCATCGGCGCTGCGTGAAGCACGGGACGGTGCTGCTGCTGGGCGGGGTCCACGCCCACCCGCTGTTCGAGATGGTGAAGGCGGGGATGGACAACGAGATCGGTCTGGAGAACATCCACGAGAACCTCGACGACGCGCTGGCGCGTGCGAGACAGATCGTGGGCGAGGCAGGGACTGCCGGCGAGAAGGCGTCCGCGGGCGGGCCCGGCATCACGGCCGATTAGCCCGCGCGGGCGGGCGGGTGCTCGAGGATCATGATCGCTCGGGCGATCGCCAGTTCAAGATCGGGGCAGACGTTGTTGGGGTCGAGGACGTCGGCGGCGCCGCCGGCGCGAAGGGCGTTGTACTGGGCCCCGGTCATGCCGGCAAAGAGCAGGTGGCGCCCGCGCGACTTGGCCTGGTTGAACAGGGCGCGCAGCTCCCACGCGGCGTCGGCGTCGAACTCGCTGAGGTCGGCCAGGTCGAGCACCAGCACGCGCGTCGCCGCCGGGAGTCGTTCGCACCAGCGGAGCAGGTTGGGCAGACGGTGGACGCGCCCGGAGCGGTCCTTGTCCCGGCGCAGGTGGAAGACGGCGATGCCGGCGGGGAGATCGACGCCTCCCGAGCCGTACTCGCCCGAGGCCTCGATGTCGCACATGGGGACGTGGATGTCCTGCCAGATGATCCAGAAGAGGAAGAGCACGGGCGGCACCATGGCCCACTTGGGGAAGTGGTCGATCGCGAGCGTGCCCAGCGCCGCCCCGAGCATGAACGAGCCGATGATCGAGGCCAGGAGCGCCAGGCGTCGGGCGGTCGGGTGCGTGCGGGCGGAGTGCAGGAGCGCGACGGGCGAGAGGGGCGGGCTGGAACGCCGCCGATCGCTGAGCCAGTAGAAGAACTGCACGGTCTCGGAGCCCAGGTCGGTGAGCACACCGGTCAGGTGCGTGGTGCGGACGACGCCGCTGGAGATGCGGGTGATCGTCGCGTTCTGCAGGCCCATCGCCATCGAGGCCAAGCCGGTCAGCCACCAGATGGCCAGCATGGAAGGCGGCTGGTTGGGCTCGCGGAGCTCGAGCCCCAGCGCGAAGGCGGCGAGGAGAATCGCCTGAGCCAGCGACGGCAGAACATAGATCGATTCGGAGCCGCGTCGCCAGCCCGATTCGGTCAGGATCGCCGACACGCACGCGCCGGCGAAGAACATCGCGAGCACGAAGAGCATGAAGACGGCGGCGGGCCAGCTCCCCTCGACGACGTGGCGTCCGAGGTTGCTGGCGTTGCCGGTGACGTGGCTGGTGACCGTGCCGCAGGCGATGAGGGCGACGATGTTGGTGTAGCCCGCGACCCAGGCGAGTGTGATCGCCAGGCGGGCCTGCTGGGTAAAGGAATGGGCTTGGGCGATGAGCACGGGGCGGTTGGTCTTGCGGGCAAACGGGCGAAGGGCGCACGAGATATCGGCCTTGAGGCGGCGCAAGGCTAGGAAGGGTCAGGGCGAGGTTTCGCGGGAGCGCGTGGAGGTCGGGTCGTGCGGGATATCCGTGCGCGGCAAGCGACGGGGAGCGCTATCGGGCGCGGGATTGAGCGCCCGAGGCCGCGCGGCGCTTGGCGCGCTTTTCGGGAGAGTCGGCGGCGCTGGCGGTCGACTCGGGCGCGGCGGCGTAGGTCACGACCACCTGCTCGACGTAGGCCTCGCGCGAGACGGGCGGGTGCACGACGTCGAGGCCGACCACTTTTTCATGTTCCGGGTTGGCGTGATCTGCTTTGGCGTGATCCGGCTTGGAGTGGTCAGGTCCGGTGCGATCCGGCTCGGCGTGCTCGTAGGTGGCGATGATCTGACGCTCGACAGCGTCGACCACGCCCGCGCGTTCGTTCTCGGGGACCGCGAGCAACGCCGCCAGCCAGCGCCGCGCCAGTTCGGGCGTCGCGGGGCGGAGGAGTTCAACCAGCATCCTGACGTGGTCGCTGGGCGACAGCGATGCCGATGCGTCGGGCCCGGTCCCGGGCGGAATCAGCGGCGGTCGCTGCTGGCTCATGGCTCCCCACTCCGTTCACACTTGGCGCGATCGGCAGGGCCTTGGCCCGCACGCGCGTCTCGAGCGTCTGCACAAATCGATCCAGCCGGTCCACGCGGTCGATGAGCTTTTCCAGCGTGCTGGCCATCGCCGCCAGAAGCTCGGAGGGATCGGCGTGGCGGAGCATGTGCCCCTTGACCTCGGTGGCGCGCATCGGGCCGCGCCCCAGGAGCAGCCACTCGCCGCTCACGCCGAACGCGACGCAGAACTCCGCGAGAAACTCGGCGCTGGGCGCCTGCCCGGACATGTAGCGACGCACCGTCTCGGGGTTGGTGTTGGTCAGCTCGCCGATGTGGCGGAACGAGCGATCGCCCGCGGCGGCCAGGAGGCGTTCATGGAGTTCGGTGACTTCCACGGCGATCGTTATACCAGAAAGGCGTGTTCGGCGAAACCAACTTCGCTGCCAGTTCGCGAGCGTGTCGCGCGACACGCCAACCGCGGGGCTCGCGCCGCCGGGACGGAGGGATCGCCGGGCCATTCAAGGCCGGCTGGCCCGCGCGTCGTCTCCGATCGGGTACGCTTGGGCGGATGGAGCGTCGAACGCCGCAGAGAACCGCGATCGAGGAGGCGCTGCGCGGGGCGGGCCGCCCGCTGACGCCGCAGGAGTTGCTGGAGTTGTCGCGAGCCCGCGTGAGGTCGATCAACCTGGCGACGATCTATCGGACGCTGAAGATGCTGACGGACGCGGGGGACGCGGTGAGCGTGCATATCCCGGGCGAGCCGCCGCGGTTTGAGGCCGCCCACATCGGGCACCACCACCACTTCCGCTGCGACGAGTGCGGCAGGGTGTTCGACATCACGGGGTGCATGGGGAGCATGGCATCGCTCGTACCGCCGGGGTTCAAGGTGCGCGAGCACGAGATCACGCTGTTCGGGACCTGCGCCGAGTGCGGGAAGGAGCCGCCGGGCGGTGCGGGCACGGACCGGCGGTGATCGCGGGCGCGGCCGAGGTGTCGCGCGGCGCGGGGAGCCAAGGGCGGGGTGCCCGAAGAAAAATCCGAAAATCACCGGCCGTTGCGGGTGCGGGCGTCGCCAGACATGGTGAGGACATGGCGACGGGTCTGGTCGGCGCGTGTGCGTGGACCGGGCGGAGCCGCGTGAGATGCGTGCCGCGCGTGCGGAGGTGTTTCGTGCGCCGGCGCGGAGAATCGAGAGAACAGGAGAACGACATGAATCGCGGGATGAAGAATGTGTTGATGGCGGGTGTGGGGGCGATCGCGCTGGGGTTCGCGGGTACCGCCCGAGCGGAGCTCATCACCAACGGCAGCTTCGAGAGCGGCCTCTCGCCCTGGACCCTGCAGAACCTCGGCGTCGATTACGACTACGAGTTCGTCACCAACTTCGGATTCAGCGGGACCAACTCCGTCCGCTTCGGGCACGGCGCCACCGCCAACACCAGCCTCTTCCAGAGCGTCGCCATCTCCGCCGGTGAGTCGTACCACTTCTCCATGTGGGTTTACAACAACGGCGTCGGCGACGACGAGTTGATCGTCCGGTCGTTCAAGAACGGCTCGTGGCAGGAGGACTACGCCATGGGCATCGTCCCGACCGGCCTGGAATCCTGGGGCGAGTTCACGATCGACTTCACGGCGAACTTCGACGCCGATGAACTCTGGATCCAGGGACGCGACCAGATCGCGACGTACTACGTCGACGACGTGAGCCTCACCGTCGTTCCCGGACCGGCGAGCGCCACACTCCTGGGCGTGGGCGGGCTGGCCTGGCTCCGCCGGCGTCGCTGATCGTCCTGACTCGTCAAGCATCGCAAGCGGCCCGGGAGGAGAAGCCCGGGCCGCTCGTCGTTGGGCGGGCGGATCGACGCGCCTTGATCTCGGATTGGCGAAACGCGATGTGCTGGCTTAGCCTTGCCCCATGACAACGGACAGAACGGAAAGCACACGGCCGGGGTTTGCCGCGCCGGCGGCGATCAGGCTCTTGCTCATCCTGGCCGTGTGTGCTTGCACGACGGCCTGCGCCGTCAGCCGTCCCAGGCTGAGCCCCGAGGACCTTGAATCCCGCATCCGGGTGCAGGAGGAGGGCATGGCGCGCCACCTCCGCAAGCTGGTCGACCGCACGGTGCGACGCATGGAGCAGGAGGTCGAGATGCAGGAGCGCGGCGGGCCGCCCGCGGTGTTTGACATCCTCATGATCTCCGGCGGTGGCGATTACGGCGCGTTCGCGGCGGGGGTGCTCGAGGGCTGGGGCGAGGTCGGGGACGCGGGATGGACCCGCCCCACGTTCGACGTGGTCACGGGCGTCAGCACCGGGGCGCTCATCGCGCCCTTTGCGCTGATCGGCGACGAGAATTCGTACCGGCGCGTGCTCACGCTGTACGAGAACCCCAAGAAGGACTGGATCGAGCTGCGCGACATCTTCTTCTTCCTGCCGGGGCGACAGTCCTTCATGAGCACCGCGGGTCTGGAGCGCGATGTGCGCGAGCAGATCGACGCCAAGACCATCGCGGCGATCGCCGCCGCCGAACGCGACGGGCGAACGCTGGCGATCGGCGCGACCAACCTCGACCTGGGGCGGATGCACCCGTGGGACCTCACGACCGAGGCGGCGCGGATCGAGGCGGGCGAGCTGGAGAGCGATCGCTTCTACAAGGTGCTGATGGCGTCGGCGGCGATCCCCGCGCTCTTCCCGCCGGTCGTCATCGACGACACGCTCTTCGTCGACGGCGGGACCACCTCGAACATCCTCTACGACGCCGACCTGCGCGCCGAGGGCGCGCCGGTGCAGGAATACCGCAGGCGAAACCGGGGGCGGGCGCTCCCGAAGTTCCGCTTCTGGGTCATCGTGAACAACCAGCTCGGCGGCACGCCCCAGCGCGTCGAGCCCTCCTGGGTCTCCATCACCGAGGCGAGCGTGGCGACCGCGATCCGCTCGTCGACCATCGGGACGCTCCGGCAGCTCTCGCTGGCCACCGAGCTCCAGCGGCGCGACGGGATCGACGTCGAGTTTCGCTACGTCGCGATCCCCGATGAATGGCGGCCGCCGGTCGAGGGGGCGTTCCAAGCCGAAACGATGCAATCGCTGAGCAGGCTCGGGCTCGAGATGGGCCGAAAGGTCGAGAGCTGGCGCGCGGACCTGAGCAGCCGCCCGAAGAGCGAGGGGATTCGGTAGGTCTCGCGGCGGACGAACGGGCAAGGCCAGTAGGCGCGTCAACAATGAAAAGCCCCGGGCGGGATGCCCGGGGACTTCATGATTGAGAGGTCGAACGAGGTTTGCGGGCGCGCCGTCGAGCGACGCACGGGGATCACTCGTCCTTCACGCCCAGGGCCTTGTGCCCTTCTTCCTGCAGGCCCTTGATCCTTTCGAGTGCGGCCTTGGCCTCGGCGTTCTTGCCCGCCAGCAACTGCTCTTCGATATCCAGCAGGGCGCGCGACACGCCGATCAGGTGCTTGCGATACTCCGCGACCTTGGCGGCGTCGCCGTTGGCGTGCTCGGGCTGGAACATGCGGCACTGAGCGCACGACGCCTGGGCCTCGGCGATGGTCTTGAGCGCGTCCTCCGCGGTGCCCGTGCCGTCGAGGGCGCGACCGAGGTTGCGAAGGGCGCGGTTCATGCCCTTCATGGCGCCCTCGGCGTTCTGCGGGCCGCCCGCGCGCTGACCGGGCTGACCGCGACGCTCGCCGGGCTGACCGGGCTGGCCCTGCGTCGGCTGGGCCTGACCGGGCTGAGCGGGCTTGGAATCCTGCTGGGCGGCCAGGGGAGCCGCGATGAACGAGAGCGCGCCGAGTGCCAGAGCGCCGACCAGGACGTTGCGAGCCGCACGAACCGAACGAGCCGAACGAGCCGAACGAGCCATGAACAATCTCCAGGTGTGGTGGAATGCCGCGTGCGCGGCGGATGCCGCAGGGTAGCACAATGTCCTGGCTCGGGTGTTTATTGCACGAGCGCGCCGGGTTGTCGTGAAATCAGCATGGATTCCAGTCGCTCCCGGACGAACCCCCACTCTTCCGCGATGATGCTGTAGTACGCCGTATCTCGGACGTGCCCGTCGAAGAGAACCCGCTGGCAGCGCAGCATTCCCTCGAAACGCGCGCCGATCCGCCCGATGGCGGCCCTTGACTTCGCGTTCCGCGCGTCGGTCTTGAGCTGCACGCGGATCGCCCCGAGCGTCTCGAACGCGTGCCCGAGCAGCAGCCGCTTGCACTCGGTGTTGATCGACGTTCGCTGCGCCGCCTGGCTCAGCCAGGTCCAGCCGATCTCGAGTCCCATGTCCGCGTGGCGAATGTCGAGGTAGCGAGTCGAGCCGACCGCCAGCCCCGACGTGCGATCGAAGATGGTGAACGCGATCTCCTCGCCGCGTGCCTGGGCGTCCAAGGCCTTTCCCATGAACGCGCGCATGAGCTCAAGCGTCGTGGGCGGCGGGACGGGCATCCAGCGGAAGAGCGTGCCGTCGCCCAGCGCCTCGACCAATGGCGCCGCGTGTTCGTGTGAATAGGGCTCCAGGCGCGCCCGTCCGTGGGGCAGTTCCAGCGTCACGGGCGCGGGGGGCGCTTTCCAGGGCATGTTCACCTCCAACCGGATCGATCAACCCGGCACATGCGCCAGGTCTCCCATGGCGTCGATCAGCGGCTTCAAGTGTGGCTCGAACTTCTGCCAGCGTCCAATTGAAGAGTCGTACACCGGGCGACGGACCTGATCGACCGACGCCGTCAGCACCGCCCGCTTGGTCTTGTGGAAGTCCAGGCACTTTTCGTTCCACGGGAGCCCCGCGAAGTCGACGATCTTCCGCGACCACTCCTCGGGGGAGTGGACCAGGTCCTCGTAGACGACCTCGAGCAGGTTGAGCGGGAGCGAGGTGCGCCAGTGCTGCATGAGCCGGCGGTACTGGGCGTACATGAACGCCAGGCCTTCCAGCGAGTTCGAGTACGCGTGCGACGCGTTGAACGAGATCGAGTAGCACGACAGGCAGGTGTCGATCGGGTCGCGCCGGCAGTGGATGATGCGCGCGTTGGGAAAGAGCTGCCAGATCATCCCGACATGCCGGAAATTGTGAGGCATTTTGTCGGTGTGACGCGTCGCGCCCGGGGCCGTCGCCCGGATGCGATCGAGATACGGCCGGCCCATCTCCAGCACCTGTTCGCGCGTCAGCGCCGGCATGTAGATCGGATAGGGGCGCGGCTGGATGCCAAGCCTTCGGCACGCCCGCTGCGCGATGATCTCCAGGTCCGACAGCTCGCCCGCCGCGAACACCTCCGGGTGCGACGCGAGGATCTGCTCGACCAGGCTGGTGCCGGAACGCGGCATGCCCACGATGAAGATCGGCACGTCGGTCGGATCGCCGCGCGCATACGTCGGCGCCTTCCACGCGTGGTACACGTCGATCAGCGAGTCGATGAACTTGCGGGTGCCCTCCGGGTCGAATCGGGCCAGCGACGCGTCGTTCCCGCCCTTGTAAAACTCAAAGGCCTCGTCGTACCGCCCTTGGCTCTCGCGGATGCTCCCGAGCACCAGCTTGGCCGACATCAGCCCGTCGTCCATCGCGTTGGCCCGCTCCAGAAGCTCCAGGAGCATCTGCTCGGCCTCCGCCTCTCGCTTCTGACGCCGCCTCACCTGCGCGAACGTCACCACCGCCGGCGATTCAAGCGGCGGAGTCAGCTTCTCGAGCAGCGCGCCCGCCTCGTCGGCCTTGTCCTCCGCCCATCGGACGCGGGCCAGCACCATCACCGCATACTGGGATTCGGGCTCCATTGCCAGGGCCCGATTCACGGCGTCCAGGGCCTCCTCGATCTTGTTCTGCCTGAGGTAGGCGTCGCCCATCAACCCGAGCAGCGTCGGCGTCGGTTTGATCCGCTCGAACGCCGCCTTCAGCGTGTTCACCGCCCGCTCGTTTCGGTTGGCGTTGATCATCGCCTTGGCCAATAGGAGCAGCACCTCCGCGTTGGTCGGGAGCGCTTCGTGAGCTGCGGTGTACGCCTCCACCAGGCCACGCAAGTCCTTGGCCGCCTGGCAACAGTCCGCCAGCAGGCGATACGCGGGAAACGCCGTCGGCGTCAGTTCCGTCACCCGCTTGGCGAACACGCGAGCCTCGCTCGCCCGTCCCAGTCGCAGCAGAGCCATCGCAAGACTGCCCGGAGGGGATGGGTTCGTGGGCAACAGCCGGGCCGCGGTCGTCAGCGATTCCACCGCCGCCTCCAGGCGTCCGATGCGCAGCAACAGCGATCCAAGCCCCGCGTGGGCCAGCCCAAAGTTCGGATCGGCCGCGATCTCACGCCGGTACGCCTCGATCGCCGTTTCCGCGTCGCCCACATTCTCGGCCGCTACCGCTCGCTCCAGACGAGAGTCCGGCGCGACCCGCGGCTTGCGCGGCACGCCCATCCGCCGCTTGGCGGGGACGGGGCTCTCCCCGTCCTGGGCCTGGTCAGGTTCATCGGTCTGGCCTGTCTGGCTGGCTTGGTTGATGTCGTCGGACATGCGTGCTCCTGGCTGGTTCCATCGGATTCTTGCACGCCGCCCGCCACCACGGAAACAAAAAAGACCCGGAACGCGTCCGGGTCTTGGTGAAAGGCCTGATTCGTCGAGCGGTCGGGAGGCCGGATTACTCAAAAAGCTTGAAGTTCTTGAGCGAATCGCCGAAGAGCTTGCCCAGCGTCGAGTCCTTGGTCAGGCGGTCGACCTGCTCCTTGTACTTGGCCGTCACGCTCGAAAGCTGGTCCTTGAACGTGTCCTTCAGTGTCGTCTTCAGTTCGGGCGAGAGCTTGTCCAGGGCGGCCATCGCGCCCGAGAGCTTCTCGGTCAGCGGCTTGGCGTCCGCCGCCGCCTTGGCCCCGCTGATCGGGTCCTTCGCGCCCGCCAGCGTGTCGCTCAGTTTGCCGAGGTTGCCCAGGTAGTCGTTCATCGTCGACTTGGCGGCGTCGGTCAACTCCGCGGCCTTGGCTTTGGCGGCATCGGTCGCGTCCTTGGCCGCCTCCTTGGCTTTGTCCGTGCCCTCCTTCACCGCGTCCTTGGCCGCCTCCGTCGCCTTGTCGGCCCCTTCCTTCACCGCCTCGCCCGTCTTGGCGGCGGCGTCCTTGCCCGCGTCCACGGCCTTGTTCGCCGCGTCCTTGGTCGCGTCGGCCGCCTTGTCGATCATGGTCCCCGCCGTGTCGGCCTTCTTCTCCTCGCAGGCCACCATCACGGTCGCGGCCAGAAACATCGAGGCCACCGCGGACAGCTTCGTCTTCATCGTCATCTTCCTTTGCTCGTGTGCGGACCGCTGCGAAGACACTCGCGCGGCAAGTTCCGGCTTGATTTTCCGGCGCAAAGGCCGGGCCCGGACCCGTCATTATTGGCGGGGACTTGCATGGAATTACGCCCGCGCCCTCAATCCGACGCGCGATTGTTCAGATTGAGCACCCGCCCTCAGCGCATAAAAAAACCGGCGTGCCCTCGCGAGCACGCCGGTGTGAGTTTCACCAGACATTCAGGTTCGGTTCATGCCCGAACCCCTGTGTTGATTACTGGTAGAAGTTGGTGGACTCGGTCTCCTCGACCGGGCGGTTCATCTGGTCCGAGGTCATGGTGACCTTGAACCGGGTGTCGCCGGCCTTCACGCCCTTGACCACGACCTTCCAGGAGGTCTTGGCCTTCGGCGCGAGCGAGGCGAGAGGCGCGAAGGTGACGGTCTTGCCGTCGGAGGTCGCGTTGGTCGCGCCGCCGGCGGAGACGAACTGCACGAAGTCCTCGAGGCCGGCGACGATCTTGATGTTCGTGCCGGGGGCCGAGCCCTGGTTGGTGACTTCGATGGTGTAGGTGACCTGGCCGCCCACTTCGAGGGCGTCCGGGTCGTCGATCACTTCGAGCAGGATGGCCGGGACGCCGGCGACCTGCGTGCCAGCGGTGGCGGAGACGGGGCTGGCGCACTTGGCCGCGACCGTCGCGGTGTTGGAGATGTTGGTGGTGCTGGCGACGTTGAGGCTGACGTTGACGGTCTTCGACGCGCCCGGAGCGAGCGTGCCGAGATTCCAGACCACCGCGTTGCCGTCAACCTTGCCGCCCTCGGTGGCGCTGACGAAGGTCGCGCCCGCGGGGATCGGGTCCTTGATGACGGTGTCCGCCGCGGCGGCGTCGCCGGTGTTGGCGACCGTGATCGTGAAGTTCACCGGGCGACCGATGACGACGCGCTCGCTGCCCTTCTTGGTGATCGTCAGCACGGGCTGCTTGACCACGGTGTTGGTGGTGTTCGACTCGGCCGCCAGGTTGCCCTCGGCGTTGGCCTTGGCCATGTTCTTGTACGCGCCGGTCTTGTCAGCCTTGACCATCATGTCGAAGGTCTTGCTCTCGCCCGGTCCCAGGGCCGCGACCGTGGTCTCCCACGCGCTCTTGCCGTCGGTCGTCAGGCCGGCGGGGAGCTGGTCCGAGACCTTGACGTTGCGGGCCACGCCCGAGCCGGTGTTGGTGACCGTGATCTTGACCGGGAAGGCGTCGCAGATCAGCACCTCGGCCGGGGCTTCCTTCTTGACCGCCAGCGCGGGCTGGACGACCTTGATCGTCTGGCAGATCGCCAGGTTGTAGCTCGCCGAAGCGCAGCTGGTGATCGTCCCGACCTTGGTGGCCGATCCGTTCACCGTGATCGTCTTGACCTCGCCGGCCTTCAGGTCGCCCAGGCCCCACTTGAGCGTGCGGGTGGCGGCGTCCATCGTGCCCGACGGGCTGCTCGAGTTGTAGTTGAAACCCTGATCCAGCGCGTCCCACACCATCACGTCCGACAGCGTCGTGCCCGCGATGTTGGTGACCTTGATCTGGTAGTCAAACGGAGCGCCGGCCGTCACCTCGCTGGGGGTGATCTTCTCGACCATCAGGCCCGAGCCCTCGCGGCGGCCGGTCGGGTAGTACAGCACGTTGCCGCTCGAAGCCATCACGGGCTCAGCCGCGGGCGCCGGGGCCGGAGCTTCCTTCTTCGGGGCCGGGGCTTCCTTCTTGGGAGCCGGAGCCTCCTTCTTGGCCACCATCCGCCCCGAGTCATCACCACGGTACGGATCGATCATCCCGCCGCTCGACCGCGAGGAGCTCTCGCAGCCGGCGAACATGGTGACGGCCATGAGGCCGGCAGCCAACGTGCCCAACAGCTTTTTCATCGATGCGCCTTTCTCAAATAGAGCGAGCCAAAAACTTCACCGCCTAGGCTTGGTCTCTTCGTACCCGCGGCGGACTTTCCCAAGAGGGACACACCGGCGGAGTCGCCGGGAGCCCAGTATAGCCCGCACGCCCGAAAAGGCTACGCCACAGCCGGGGTTGTCCCTCATCTTGGAACGCTGAGATCGCGTCTCCGGCCCTAGACTGTGCGCCGCTCCGTTCGCCCCGCGTTCCTCGTTCCAACCTCGGAGTGCCCCATGCGTCGCCTCGTCATCGCCGGTCTACTTGCGTTCGGATTCAGCGCCTCCCTGTTCGGGTGCGCCAGCACCGCGATCGCGCTGAAAGAGAAGATGGGGTACGCCAAACGCGAACAGCTGGTTGACAGGGTCAAGGAAGCTCGGGACGAACAAACAGAAACCAAGAAGCAGTTTGAGTCGGCCCTCCAGCAGTTCCTTGCCGTCACCGGCGCGACCGGCGGCGACCTGGAAGCCAAATACAACAAGCTGAAAACCGAGTACGAACGTTCCGAGAGCCAGGCGCAGGACGTGCGCGGACGCATCAAGGATGTGGAAAACGTCGCCGACGCGCTGTTCGTCGAATGGGAAGCCGAACTGGCGCAGTACAGCACCGAGACCATGCGGGCCGCCAGCCGGCGTCAGCTCGAAGACACCAAGTCGCAATACCAGAAGCTCCTCTCCGCCATGAAGGCGGCGGAGGCGAAGATGGCGCCGGTGCTGGTCGCGTTCAAGGACCAGGTGCTCTTCCTGAAGCACAACCTCAACGCCCGCGCGATCGCGTCGCTCCAGACCAACGTGAACCAGATCCAGGGCGACGTATCACGCCTGGTCGCGGAGATGGAAGCGTCGATCAACGAGGCCAACCAGTTCATCGAGCAGATGAACACCCAGGCCAAGTAGACCACTTAGCGCGGGCGTTCCTTCGACGCAAAGCGCTTGGTCGGCAGCTCGAAATCGCCGAACCGCGTCTTGATCCCAAGGTCGCCCACAACCTCGTACGACGGGTTGTTCGACTTCAGCATGTTCACCACCGCCAGCCCCAGCGACGCCGGCGAAATCTTCACCGGGATCTCCAGCGTCTTGGTCTGGCCGGGCGAGAGCGACGCGGCGTCCGACAGCTTGCCGCTCACGACCTTTGTCCCCCCCACCGACATCGCGTAAGCGAACTTCGCCAGCCCCACGTCGAACTCGTTGGTGTTGGTCACGTCGAGCTTGATCAGCCCCTTGGCGCTCAGCACCGAAACCTCGTCCCAGCGAACCTCGCTCACACGCACGTCCGGGACGTTCGGGATCGGAAGCTCGCCCTCCTTCTTCAAGGGGAGCGACAGCTTCTCGCCGCCGGGAACGTCCAGATTGAAGTTCATGTTGACCGCGTAGGGCACCACCGCGCCCAGCTTCAGCCCCTCCACCGCCGCCAGCACGTCCGCAAACTTCACGCGCAGCGGCACGTCCAGGGTCTTGCTCCCGCGCGCCGGGATCGATCCCGGCTTTTCCAACGCCCCCGTCAGGATCGATTCCTCGCGCGACGCCAGCGAATACTCAACATTCGTCAGCGGCACCGCCACCGGGTACGGGTTCTTCACGTCGACCTTCAGCGCGACCGTCACACCCTCGAGCGAAAGATCCGCCAGCGTGGCGTCGACGATGCTGGCGCTGGGCTTGCCGAGCACGCCGCACCCCGTCAACAGCGCGACGACGCCCATCATCAGCGCCGCGACGACGGATCGCGTCATCGCCTGCCGCGAATCCCAGGCCCGCGACGCGCCAGGTTTGCCCCCGCCCGCTGTGGCCTCATCGATCCGCGCCGCGTACTCCATGTTCGCCTCCCGCATGAATGGATCGATCGCCGCCCAACGGAACCTTCACGTTCGCTCCCTCGGCGTTCGCCTTGACATCAACCGCATCGCCCCGCGCGCCATGATTGGCACCCGCGGGATTTGCACTCGCGGGATTTGCACTCGCGGGAACTTCGGCCGCGGGGTCAGCACCCGCGGCGGCGTTCGAGCCTGCCTTCGCCTTCGGATCGTGCGCCGGATGGTCCCCGCCCGCGTGGCGCTCGTGCCGGTGCGCGATCGTCGCCTTGGCCGCCGCCGCGGTGCGACGAAAGATGCTCGACAGCAGCCACCACGTTAGCCCGAAGAGCGCCAGCCCCAGCAGGATGTAGAGCTGGAACTTCCGTTCGATACCGACCGACTCAACCGCCTTGCCGATCGAATACCCGAGCGAACCCAGCGACAGCGACCAGATCGCCGCCCCAATCGCGTTGAACACCGCGAACCGCCACGGCGCGTACCCGCCCGCGCCGAGCAGGAGCGGCGTCGCCATCCGCGTGCCGGGCACGAAGCGCGACGCCACCACCGCGAAGTCCTCGCCCCGCCCCAGCCACTTGCGCATCCGCGAAAACTTCTCGCGCACCTTCGGGAATCGATCCAGAACCCCGGCGCCCTTCCATCGCCCGAGGTAATACCAGAACTGATCGCCCGCGAACGACCCGATGAAACAGACGAGGAACACACCCGGCAGGCCGAGCCAGCCGCGCTGGGCCGCGAACCCGCCCGCCAGCACCACGCTCTCGCCCTCCAGAAACGTCCCGATGAAGAGAAACAGGTGCCCGTAGGTCCGCACCATCTCCGCGACCCACGAATCCTCCGACAGCACATCGCGCAGCGACGACCCCAGCAGCAGGGCGTCGGAGGCAAGGGTGAGATCGATCATGCGGCGGATTCCGGCGAACTTGGCCCCCACGAAACGGGCCCTCGAAACCGGCCCCTCGAAACCTCACCGACGAACGAACCCGCTGGCCCACCAGCCGCGCGCCCACCACACACGCACGCTACTCCGGGTCGCTCATCGAAAAGGTAGGCCCAGCACCAAAGCCCCGGAACCCACACCGTCGGAACCCGCGCCGCTCGAACTATCGGGATCGGGGCACGAGTAGCTCGGCCGTCCGCACCGCGTCCGCGGCGCACAGCGCGTGGGCGTCCGCGCCCATCGCACGCCATGCGTCCGGACACTGGCAAAACGCCGAGCCTCCCACCAAGATCGGAACACGCACGGGGAGCGCCCCCACCGACGCGACCGCCGCCTCCAACGCGCGCAGATGCACCGGGAGCGTCGCGGAAATCGCGGCCAGGTCACCCCCGAAGTCACGCACGCCCCCCGCCAGCTCGTCCGCCGGGATGTTCGCGCCCAGGAACACCGCGCGCCAGCCCGCCAATTCCAGCAGATCGGCGATCACCCGCACGCCCATGTCGTGGCTGTCCCCTTCGACCGACGCCGCCACCACCACCCGCCCGTCACGCGGCGCGGGCGTCGCGCGGGCCCGCACCTCGCTCATCACCATCTGCGTCGTGGTCGTGGCGAAATGCTCCTCCGCCACGCTGATCTCGCCCAGGTGCCACAGCCGCCCAAGCTCGCACAACGACGGCGCCAGCACCTCGGTGTAAATCAACGCCGCGTCAACCCCCGTTTCCTGCAGCGCCCGCACGCCGTCCGACGCCCGGAGCCGATCTCCCTCCAGCACCGCGACCAGGAACTCCGCGGAAGCCGCCGAAAAAACCGCGTCGCTCGACAGGCTCGATTCGCCATGGATCGCCGGGGCGAGGCCTTCACCCGCCGCCCGCGACAGGATCGCCTCCACTAACGCGAAATCCTCCAGCGGAAGTTCACGCGCGAGAACCCTTGAGAGAGAGCCCAGGCTCGACGCGATGTGCGAGCAGCACACGCCGCGCACCTTGAACGCCGATCGCGCCCAGCCGATCTGGGCGACAAAGCTCTCCGGCGCGTCGTACGCAACCGCCGCCGCCAGCTCCTGCACGCGCCCCTGCAACTGCTCGCCCCACTTGGAGCAGGACAGCGGAGCAAACGCCTCTCTGGCCTCATCACAGCGCGCGCACAATTCATGGGCGGCGGCCTCGCCAAGCTCACGCGCCCGCGCCAGCAGCATCTCGGACAGCAACAGCCGCGATTCGGGCAAGTGGCCAGGCTGGTGGGTGCGCTGCTTCATCGCTCCAACCGAGATTCGCAATCGGCGGCCCGGCGGATTCCGTGCCGGCGTGCGATCCCGCTCGGAGTTTACTGGAACGGCGCGCCCTGGAGCGCCCAGGAGTGCAGCCCGGCCCGGCGCGCAATGTCGCACAACGCCACCCGGTCATGCACGCCGAGCTTTGTGTGGATCGACGTGCGATGCTTGTCGATCGTCTTCTCGGACCGGTGCAGCTTGGCCGCGATCTCGCGAATCGTCAGACCCTCCGCCAGCAGCGTCAGCACTTCGAGTTCGCGCGGAGACAACGCCTCCAATGGCCCCATGCCCCCGCTGCGGAACTCCACCGCCGCCGCTCCCTGCGGCAAGCAGTCCGTCGGCGGCTCCTCGATCAGCTCCGCCCGAATGCTGAAAAGCACCATCGGCCGATCAAACGGGGCGCGGCCCGACGGCTCGATCGGATACAACCACGAGCGGAACATCCGACCACCACACAACTTCCGAACAACCAGCGGCTGATTGTGTTCCAGCGAACGCTGCATCAGCTCCGCAAACTCCCGAGCCTGGTCCATAGGGAAAACATCGGCGAGCGTCAGGCCGGTCATCTGGGCGCCATGCCCCGGGTGCGCCATCGACATCAGCCGATCCCACTGGGGATTACAGAACACCATCGTTCCCTCCGCCGCGATCAAGCTGACCGCCACCGCGGGATCACTCAAAAGCGCGGCAAGCATCGGGTTGTCGGCGGGGAGGAATGAACGAGCGTCATTTCGGGGTGTGGAGAGTTGCATGGCGGGCCCATCCTTGCTGTGCGATGCCGGCGACCGAGAGAGTTCGAGGCTCGGGCCGCCGGCTTGGTTCCCACGGATACCGGGAATCGCGTATTTCTAAGGGATGATTAGGATGATGTCGCCCCATGGAGGCGTTCAGAGACCGGAAATGGGGAAAGCCCCTACCGAAATGCGGATTGGCTACTGATGCGGCGGGCCATCCATGCTCGAAACCGAGATCGCGCGCGTCGTCAGCCCCGCACGCCGCGCCAGTTCCGCCAATCGGACTCGATCATCCACTTTTAGCTTGTTCCCGATACTCGTCCGGTGCGATTCCACGGTCTTGGAGGAACGACCAAGCTCCGATGCGATCCGCTTGGTGCTCATCCCACGCGCGATCAATGTCAGCACTTGAAGCTCGCACCTGCTCAGCACGGAAAGCGGCCCAAGGTCGCTGTGCCGGAACTCCACCACCGGAATCGTCCCGTCGCCCGTCACCGAGAGCAGATGCTCGTCGATGATCTCCGCACGAACCACGAACAAGAACACCGGGTCCGTCGCCGAGTACCGCGTCGGCGGCATGATGGGGCACGTCCACACCGCGTACATCCGACCAGCGCAGCACTTCCGAACCATCTGCGCCCGCCCCCGCGCCGCCGTCGCCAACGCCAATTCACGATGCTCGGCGACCTGCTCCGGCGGAAAAACCTCGTCGATCAGACGCCCTTGCAGCGTGTCCAACCGCACGCCGTGCGATTCCATCTGCAGCCGATCCCACTGCGGATTGCAGAAGACCATCCGCCCTTCGCCGTTGATGACCGCCACCGCCGCCAACGGATCGGCCGCCATCCCTTCAAAGAACGGGTCGCCCGAAGCCGCACCGGTTGCACCGGATTGGGGCTTGATTTCAATCACCGCAACGACTCCGTACCAGCAAACCCGCGCCGGCAACTCCGGCGCCAACGCTGAAGCACGCCTTCTTAGCAATAGAGAGCGCAGAGCTCACCCGTGAATACCCACAAATCAGTGCGTTTTATGGATATCTGGCGAAAAAGATCAGCGTTACCGCCGAATCTGCGGCTGCCTGAATTATCTCAAATCGGCATCCACACGCCGCCGCTCCGCGTCCAGCACCGTCAGGCCCGCCCGGCGCGCGATCTCCGCAAGATGAACTCGATCGTCCACCTTCAGCTTTTCGCCGATGCTCGTGCGGTGGTTCTCGATCGTCTTCACTGACCTTCCCAGGATCGACGCGATTTCCTTGATGCTCATCCCTTGACCGATGAGCGAAAGAATCTCCAGCTCGCGCGGCGAGAGCACGTCCAGCGGCCCGAGATTCGCCACGTCCGACTCGCGCACGTCCGCGGTGCTCCCCCTCCCCGCCAGCTCGAACACATCCCCCTCCACACGCCGCGTGATCACCAGGAACCGCGGCGGGAGCGGCTCCTCCTCCACGCCGTCGCGCTCGTCGCCCGGGATCGGATGGACCCACGAGATGTGCTGGAACCCGCGCCAGATCGTCCGCAGCAGGATCGGCTGCTGAGTCTCCTGGATCCGCTGCAACAGCGCCAGCCGCTCCGCGATCCACTCCGCCGGGAAAAAATCGCTCCACGGGCGCCCGATGATCATCTCGGGCGTGTACTCCGCGCCGTGAAAAATCCGCACGGCCTGCGGATTGGCCCACAACGTCACGCCGTCGTGACTCACGATCGCCACCCCCGTCGTCGGCTCGTGAACCACCGCGTTCCAGATCGGGTTGAGTTCCAGGCCGGGCGGGCCGCCCCGCGGCGGCGGTTGATCGGGCGAGCGTGAGGCATTCCTCATGGGAATCTCCGATCACTGGGTCGCCCGCGCTCATCCCGGCCCGCCGGGAAGGCAAGGCGACGGTCACTCGTCTTCCGGCATCGCGCAGTGCCCGCCGTGCTTGGCGTGGTAGTCCTGGTGATAGTCCTCGGCCGGATAGAACCTGCCCGCGCGATTCGCGCCGATCACCTGCGTCACGATCTTTCGAGCCTTGAACTTGGGATTGCTCGCCTGCTGGTCCGCGATGAATGCCCTCGCTTCTTCCTCCTGCCCGGCGTCGCTCGCGAAGATCGCCGAACGATACTGCTCGCCGTGGTCCGGGCCCTGGCGATTGAGCTGCGTCGGATCGTGATACCGGAAGAACTTCGCCAGCAGTTCCTTGTACGAGATCGTCTTGGGATCGAAGGTGATCATCACCGTCTCGGCGTGCCCGGTGCTCTCGGAGCAAACCTCTTTGTACGTCGGGTTCTCCGTGCGACCGCCCATGTACCCGCTCACCGCCTCGACCACGCCCGGCGTCTGCTGAAACCGATCCTCAACGCCCCAGAAACACCCGCCCGCGAAAAACGCCACCCGCGTCTCGATCGGACGCGACGCGTCCGGCCACGCCGCGTCCTTGTCGATGAACTCAAGCGACACCGAGTTCAAACAGAAGCGCAGTCCCGTCGGCCTCGGCCCGTCCTCGAACACATGCCCCAGGTGCGCCTCGCAACGCGCGCACAAGATCTCCGTCCGCTCCATCCCCAGCGTGTTGTCGTGCTCGTACGCGACGTGGTCCTTGTCAAAGGGCTGGAAGAACGACGGCCAGCCCGTGCCCGAATCAAACTTCGCGTCCGAGGCGAACAACGGCAGCCCGCACAGGCGGCACACATATGTGCCGTCCTTCTTGTTGTCCACCAGGTTGCCGCAGAACGCCCGCTCCGTCCCCTTCGACAGGATCACCGCCGCCTCGTCGGGCTTCAACTTCTTCGCCAGTTCATCCACCCGCGACTTCGTCAGCGGCGTCACGTCATACGCGGCGCGGCTGATCTTCCGCGCGAAAGCCTTCCCAGAACTCATCGATTCGTCCTTCGTCGGCGCCACGGAACCGGGCCCACTCGCCTTGCTCGGGCTCGCGCCCCGTTCATCCGCCGGCGGCTCGCCCGCGCGAAGCGTCCACACCGCGGCGCCCGCCGCCGCGCCGAACACGCCCACCATCAACAGCACCAGCAGCACCGTCTTCACGTTTGGAGACTCCGTGGCCCGATTTCCCCCGCCGGACCCGCGACGACAATGTACCACATCGTCAACTTCTGTACGATGCCGTCTTCGATCGGGATCGCGCCCGGATTCGTTCGCGTTTCATTCCAGATTCGCAAATGCGGTAACCAATTCGCGGAGGTCCATCATGCTTCGTGCCGTCGCGTCCGTCTTCGTCGGGTACATCGTCATGGCCGCCATCGTCATGATCGCCCTCACCGGGCTCTACCTTGCCCTCGGCACCGACGCTCCTTTGAGCCCGGCGCCTGGACTCCCTCCAAGCTCTGGATCGCCATCATGATCGTCGTCGGCATCATCGCCGCCCTCGTCGGCGGCCTGACCTGCAAGGCCATCGCCCGGTCCAACAAGCCGCCCCGCGTCCTGGCCGGAATCGTCCTGGCCCTCGGCATCCTCATGACCGTCCTTGCGATGGGCAAGCCCGCGCCGACCGATCCACGCGGCCCCGAAGTCTCCAACATCGACGCCATGAACAAGGCCGTCACGCCCACGTGGGTCAACCTCACCAACGCCTTCATCGGCTTCCTCGGCGTGATGGTCGGCGCGGGGATGGGCAAGGAACACGCCGGCGGCGCGAAGATCACTCCGTGAGCCGCGATACGCCTCTAATCTGAAATCCGCGTCTTCGGACGCCGGACCTGACGAGTCCGCGAGGAAGGTCCGGGTCGATCGCACAGCGCCCGATCCCTATCCGCATCGCGCGCGTTCATCCGTCGCATGATTCGTGTACGCTCCGCGCATGAGCGAATCCGCCTCCAGCGCCGGACCCGCCCGGGTGCTCTCCACCTTCGATGCCGCGTGCATCGTGATCGGCGCGATCGTCGGCGTCGGCATCTTCTTTAGCCCGGGCCAGGTCGCCGCACTCGTCGAATCCCCCACCCTCGCGCTCGTCGCCTGGTCCGTCGGCGGCGTGCTCGCGCTCTGCGGCGCCCTGGCCTTCGCCGAGCTCGGGCGTCGCTACGTCGCCAGCGGCGCGCAATACCAAGTCCTGCGCGACGCGTGGGGCCCGCTCCCGGCGTTCGTGTTCGTCTTCTGCAACGCCACCGCCATCCAGGCCGGCGCGATCGGCATCATCGCCATCATCTGCGCCAACAACCTCGGCGCCGCGCTCGGCTACTCCGGCGCGCACGAGCTCTCCAACGTCGCCAAGCTCATCATCGCGTCGGCGCTCATCCTGTCGCTCACGCTCGCGAACGTGCTGGGAGTGAAATTCGGCTCGACGATCCAGGGCTTCTCCGTCGTCTCCAAGATCCTCGCGCTCGTCGCCGTCGTCGCCATCGCCGCCTGGGCCAAATCCAGCGGCAAATTCGACACGCCCATCAGCGAGCCGCCTCCCAACGCCATGTTCGGCCCGCTGGGCGTCATGGCCGCCCTCGTCCCCGCCTTCTTCGCGTACGGCGGGTGGCAGCACGCGCTCTGGATCGCCGGCGAAGTAAAGAGCCCTGAAAAGACTCTCCCGCGCGCCATCATCGGCGGCGTGGTCATCGTCGTCATCGTTTACGTCAGCGCCAACTGGGCCTATCTCACCATGCTCGGGCACGAAGAGACCGCGACCAGCAAGTCGATCGCCGCCGACGCCGTCGCGCGAGTCTTCCCGGGCTGGGGCGCGCGGGGCGTCGCCGCGGCCGTCACCGTGTCCGCGTTCGGCGTGCTCAACGCGCAGCTTCTCTCCGGGCCCAGGCTCATCTATGGAATGGCGCGCGACGGAAAGTTCTTCGCGCCCTTCGCCCGGCTGGGCCCCAGCGGCACGCCCATCGCCGCGATCCTCCTCCTTGGCCTCGCGGGCCTCGACCTCCTGCTCATCGCGGGCTTTGATCGCGTCGACAAGCTCACGACCGGCGTCGTCTTCATCGACGGCATCTTCTTCGCCCTGACCGCGGGCGCCCTCCTCAAGCCCGGCTTCATCCCCGAGGGGCACGCGCCCCTCCCGCTGGCGCGCGTCGCGGGCGGCGTGTTCGTGCTGGGTGAACTCGCCCTCCTCACCGGCGCGATGATGAACAAGGACACGTACTCCGCCGCGTGGATCGGCGTGGTGTGGATCGTGCTGGCGGGCGTGCTGTACATGGTGAGGTTCCGGAAGCCGGCGAACCAACCCAGCCCGTGACGCGAACCGGATGGCATGAGACAGCGGGTGCTCATCATCGCGATCCTGCTGGCCGCGTCGTGGTACGCGATGATGCTTGTCCACGAGTGCGGGCACGTGATCGCGGCGTGGTCAACGGGTTCACACGTCGAGGCGGTGCGCGTGCCGTGGCTCGGCTTTTCGCAGACCATCGTGCCGACCACGGATTGGCCGCGCGTCGTCGCGGCGAGCGGCGCGGCACTGGGCTCAGCGCTGCCGTTTCTCGCGTGGCTGACCATTCGGTGCATGCCGAGAATCCGGCGCGGGACCGCGTGCGCGATCGCACGGTACTTCGCGGGATTCTGCTTGCTGGCCAACGGCGTCTATGTCGGGTGCGCCGTGTTGCTGCCCGTTGGCGATACCGAAGACCTTGTTCGCATGGGTGTCCCCGCGTGGACGCTCACCGTGATCGGATGGCCGATCGCGGCGGCGGGCGTTGCGATGTGGAACGGCATGGCGAAGAGCATCGGGACCCGCGCCCGCATCGATGGAGAGATTGTTGGCATCACGCTGATGGACGCGGTGACGTGCATGGTGTGCGTGCTGGCTCTGGTCGGGCTCGTGAATCTGGTGCAGTGAGCCGAGCGATGCGCGCGAGACTCTGGCGCTGGTAGTCTGAGACGACTGAAGTGGATGCACTTCATATGCCTCACGCCTTCATTCCCCATTCCCCATTCCCCATAGCCCATTGCCCATTGCCCATTGCCCATTGCCCATTGCCCATTGCCCATTGCCCATTGCCCATTGCCCATTGCCCATTGCCCATT
>JADYYE010000041.1 GCA_020853815.1 Phycisphaerales bacterium | reverse complement strand
GAGGTGCTGACGGAGGTCAGCTCGTTTTACGCCAAGCAGCTGCGTGAGGCGATCAAGACGGTGACGTCGATGATCGAGCCCATCATGATCGTGATCATGGGCTCGGTGGTCGGCTTCATCGCGATGGCGATCATCCTGCCGATCTTCAAGCTGTCGACGCTGGTCAAGTGACCGCCAGACGGCCATGCCCATGAAGGGTTGACGGGCCGCGCGCGTTAGACCGTTCTCAATCCAACCGTATCGCCTGCCGCTTTCACCGAAGAAGGGTGCCGCACCGCGTCCCGCAGGGCGCTGTGCGAATCGATACCGTTGGATCGCCAACCACCCGCAGCGCCCTTCGGGTCGCTGCGGGGCACCCGATACGGATGGGTTGAGACCGCGCTAGCGAGCGGGAGTGGGCCACGGTCGTTTGGGAGAGCCACCGCTCTCTCACGGTCGCGGCTCGTGAGGCGCCGGGCAGACGTTTCAGGCGGTTTTACCGGCACATTTTGACATGTGCCGGCCATCGTTTTCGGACTCAGGTTTGGCTCGCGGTTGGTCGATTGACACTATTGAGAGAGGGCTGCGCCGCGCCCGCACCGGGCGTCGGCGGCAGCGCCGGCGAGGCTGTGAAAGGGTTCCGACGTGAAACGTTCGCAGATCGTCCGATCGCCCATGAACGCTGGCCCGTGCCGCCGACCGCGGCGGCGGGGGGCGGGGTTCACGCTGATCGAGGCGGCGCTGACGACGGTGATCATCGGCACGGGGGTGCTGGCGATCGTCTCGGCGCAGCAGTCGTTCATCATGAAGAACGACTGGTCGCAGCGTTCGGCGATGGGGATGTACCTGGCCAACGAGGTCCGCGAGCTGATGCTGACCATGCCGTTGCACGACCCGATCTACGGGGCGTCGCACCTGGGGCCGGAGGCGGACGAGACGGCGGCGGAGCAGTACGACGACGTGGATGAGTTCGCCGGGACCGTCAGTGAGGCGGGGCAGGGCGACGGGGTGACGCTCGATCCGCCGATGACCGCCCTGAAGCAGCGTGTCGACAACATGCCCGGCTGGACGCAGCACGTGACCGTGGAGGCCGTGCCGGCGAGCAAGATCACGCCCGGGGCGTTCGACGTGACGCCGCTGGGCGAGGCGGGGGCCCTGTACCGGGTGACGGTGCAGGTGCTCCATCAGGGCCCGAACGACGCCGATGGGATGGTGATCGCGGAGCTGACCTGGCTGATGTACCCCCCCGGAAGCTAGTCCCCCCGGAAGTTAGCCCCTCCCGGAAGATGACCCCGGGAAGTCAGCACCAGACCGCGGCGAAGGGGCGGACGGCGAGTGGAATGTGGACGGTGTAGAGGCGGTGGAGTGAGAACTGATGACTCTCGAAAGAAACAAGTCGCTTCGGCGCATGAATCGGCCGAGCCGTCGGCGCGGCGCGGCGGCGATCCTGGCGATGATGTTCCTGGTGATTTTTTCGTCGCTGGCGGCGGCGATGGCGATCGTGGCGCTGGGGAACCTGGCGACGGCGGACACGCAGTTGAAGGTGTCGCGCGCGCTGGCGGCGGCGGAGACGGGGATGCGTTTCGCGATGCTGCGGATCAGCACGGCGACGGCGGCGGTGCCGGCGATCCGCGAGGGGCAGATCAACGCGACCAAGGCGGCTGAGCTGTGGACGGCGATCCGCACGGAGCTGGTGACGGAGTTTCTCGACGACGACGACGAGCAGCTTGACAAGGCTGACATCATCGCGGGCGACGGGGGCGAGCTGCACCTGCCGCCGATCGCGCTGGGCCGGTCGGCGGGGGCGGCGCGGTTCGTGATCCGGATCGATCCGCACCCGATCAGCGGGGTGAACTACGACGACGCGATGTTCGTCCAGGCGCCGTACGCGGAGCTGGGGGTGAACATCTCGAACACCACGAGGCTCGACGCGCGGTGGCTGCGGGTGACGGTGGTGGGGATCGACGGGCCGGCGAACCATCCGATCAAGCGAGCGGCGCAGATGGACTTCAAGATCGACAAGAAGATCCGGTTCGCGCTCTTGTCGAAGAACCGGGTCATGATCGGGCCGCACGTGCTGGTGGACGGTCCGGTCGGCAGCCGGTTCATGGACACGGACCTGGCCCACGGGCATCCGGTGCAGATGGCAAGCGATTTTCGGGGCCTGACGAGCGAGCTTGACGCTCAGATCGACGAGTTCGTCACCGCGCTGGTGGCCAACGACAAGGACGGGGACAACCGGATCCGCGTGGAGGACACGCGCGAGGTGGAGAACATCGAGGACGCGGCGAGTTTCGACACGAACGGGGACGGGTACATCGACGAGTTTGACTTCTTCCTCGGCGCGTTCGACACGAACAGCGACGGGCGGGTCAGCGCCGTGGAGCTTGAGACCGCCGGGAACCAGACGCGGTCGGAATTGTTCGAGCTGCTCGACGGGCACGGCTCGTCGGACCGGGTGGGGTACAACGACGGCTTCATCGACACGGACGACAACTACGCGAAGGTGCACGGGCAGTTGATGATCGTGCAGAACCAGGAGAGCTGGGCGGAGGGCGCGGCGTCGGCGTCGTCGATCCAGAATTATCTGCAGGGGGCGATCATCGCACCGCACGATCAGTCACCGCTGACCTATCAGGCTTCGGCGGCGAGCGTGCACCAGTACACGGCGTCGGACTTCAACGTCGACGGGTACCGGGCGATGGCCGAGGAGGACCTGGCCACGCAGGCCGCCCCGCAGGCGGCGCAGCACAACGCGGGGGACCCGGACTCGCCGAGCGCGCTGGGCGAGGTCGTCGAACACGAGGCGGTGCCG
>JADYYE010000040.1 GCA_020853815.1 Phycisphaerales bacterium | reverse complement strand
TCCGCGCCATGCTCACCACCCTGGGCATCATCATCGGCGTCGCCGCCGTCATCTCCGTCGTCGCCGCGACCGACGGCCTGCAGAAGTTCGTCCTCAAGGAGTTCGCCTCCGTCGGCGCCAGCAAGGTCTGGATCTTCCCGCGCATGCCCGAAGGACAACGCGACCGCTTCAGCTGGCGACAACTCCGCATCCAGCTCAAAGAGGTCAACGGCATGCTCGAACGCTGCCCCTCCATCGAGCGCCTCACCCCCATCCTCGAAATGGCCACCAGCGTCCAGTACGCCGACGTGTCCAAGCCGACCGTCTCCGTTCAGGCCGTCCGCCCCGCCTGGCACCAGATCGAAGACCGCGCCATCATTCAGGGACGCCCCCTCTCCACCATCGACGAGGACCAGCGCCTCCAGGTCTGCATCATCAACGACAAGGCCATCGGCGAGTTCCAGCTCCCCGGCGAGTGCGTCGGCACCCGCATCTCCGTCGGCGGCCGCCTCTTCACCATCGTCGGCGTCGTCGAAACCAAAACCGTCAGCCCCATGTTCGGCGGCGACGAGGCCCGCACCGAGGTCTACATCCCCTTCCAGACCGGGCTCATGCTCCGCCCCGAGCCCCGCATGTACATCGTCGCCCAGACCAAATCGCCCGAGCTCTACGAAGACGCCAAGGCCGAGATCACCTTCTTCATGCGCCGCATGAGAAACCTCAAGCCCGACGACCCCAACACCTTCGGCGTCGAAGCCATCGAGCAGATCATCGCCCAGTTCAAGAAGCTCGCCGCCGGACTCTCCGTCTTCCTCGCCGGCATCGTCGCCATCTCCCTGCTCGTCGGCGGCATCGGCATCATGAACATCATGCTCGTCTCCGTCAGCGAACGCACCCGCGAGATCGGACTCCGCAAGGCCGTCGGCGCCAAGCCCAGCGTCGTCCTCCTCCAGTTCCTCGTTGAGGCCGTCACCCTCTGCCTCATCGGAGGCGCCGTCGGGCTCGTCATCGGTTTCGGCATCGTCGCCGGCCTCAAGCTCATCCCCAAGTCGCCCCTCGAAGAGGCCGGCATCCCCATGTGGTCCATCGCCCTCTCCGTCGGCTTCTCCGCCGCCACCGGCCTCATCTTCGGCATGTTCCCCGCCATCAAGGCCGCGCGCCTCGACCCCATCGTCGCCCTCCGACACGAATGATCATCATGAAGCACGCGATCAAACTCACGCCGAGCCCCTTCCGCTCGGCCCGCGCGATCATCGCCCTCGCCGCCATCACCGCCGCCCCGCTCCTCGCCTCCTGCGGTGGAAACCCGCTCAGCTCCGTTGAGGATGACTGCGCACGCATCGCCCCCGAGCGTCTGCGCCAGATCACGGCGCGCAACTTCGACGATCAGAAGAAGCCCGCCGAAGCGACCACGAAGACCCCCACGCCCGACCAGGCCAAGGCCCGCCTCGAGCACGCGGAAAAAGTGACCCTCTCGATCGAGGACTGCCGCGCCGCCGCCCTCACCAACAACCTCGACCTCAAGATCGCCATGATGGACCCGACCATCGCCAAGGAAAACATCAGCCGCGAGGAGGCCGCCTTCGAGTCGCTCTTCACGCTCCGCGGCGCCTGGTCCGAGACCGACTCGCCCACCGCGTCCGACCTCGACAGCTCCGCCGCACGCAGCAAGAGCATCGAGCCCGGCGTGCGCATCCCGCTCCGCACCGGCGAGACCGTCCAGGTCACGCTCCCGGTCTCGCGCCTCGAGACCAACAACTCCGTCTCCACCCTCAACCCAAGCTACACCAGCGACCTGGTCTTTTCGCTCAGCCAGCCGCTCCTCCGCGGCGCCGGGCGTCGCGCCAACACCTACGCGATCAAGATCGCCTCGCTCAACGCCCAGGCCGCCGAGGCCTCCACCAAGCTCGAGGCGATCCGCCAGCTCGCCACCGTCGATCGCGCCTACTGGCGTCTCTTCCTCGTGCGCCGCGAGCTGGAAGTCGCCCAGCAGCAGTACGAGCTGGCCGTCACCCAGCTCGAACGCGCCCAGCGCCGCGTCAACGCCGGCAACGCGCCCGAAATCGAAGTCATCCGCGCCCAGGCCGGCGTTGCCGATCGCCTCGAAGCCATCATCGTCGCCGCCAACAAGGCCCTCACCCAGCAGCGCGAGCTGAAGCGCATCATCAACCGCCCCGATCTCCCCGTCGACGCCGACACCCAGCTCATCACCGCGACCCCTCCCGATCCCGCGGAGTTCGTCTTCGACGCCCCCACGCTCATCGACGCCGCGCTCCGCGACCGTATGGAGATGCTCGACCTCGAACTCCGCCTCGCCGCCGACGCTCTCTCCGTCGACTTCAACCGCTCCCAGGCACTCCCCCTGGTCACCATGGACTACAGCTATCGCGTCAACGGCTTGGGCGGTTCCCTCAACCGCACCTTCCAGGTCATGCGCGATAACCGCTTCGAGGATTGGTCCGTCGGACTCTCCGCACAGGTCCCCATCGGCAACGAAGAAGCCAAGTCGCGCATCCGCCAGTCCATCCTCCAACGACTCCAGCGACTCTCGACCAAAGAAGCCCGCGAGCAATCAATCCGCCGCGAGGTGCTCGACGCCATCGACACCATCAACTCCGGCTGGCAACGCGTGCTCGCCTCGCGACAGAGCGTCATCCTCAACACCCGCGCCTTCCAGGCCGAGCAGCGACAGTTCGACGTCGGCAACAGCACCAGCACCAACGTGCTCGACGCCGCCGCCCGCCTCGCCGAATCCCAGTTCGCCGAGGCCCGCGCCCTCACCGATTACCAGGTCGCGCAGGTCGACCTCGCCTTCGCCACCGGCACGCTCCTGGGCGCGGGCAAAGTCGATTGGACCCCCGCCCCCACGCCGACCCAGGGCCTCGATCCGCAGCTCCCTGAGTGGCTCGATTGGATCAAACGCGTGCCCGGCCCGGGCAACCCCGAGCCCACGACCCCGCCCGACGCGCCAAGCACGAGCGAGCCCGCGTCCGATGCAGTGCCCGCGCCCGCCGCGACACCGGCATCGCCCGAGCCCGAGTCCGGCGCCGCGCCGTCCGAGCCGGCTCCGACGGGTGATCACGGATCGAATTGACCTCTCGGATATTCTGTGCCTTCGGACGCCGGACCTGACGAGTCCGCGAGAAAGGTCCGGGTTGGTTCGCGTCGATCGCGCATCGCGACTCGAAATCGCATGAAGTGCGCCTCAAGATCGAATGGCTCTGACGAAAGCGCACCGCTCGGACCGCGCCGGCCCGACCCGCGAATCAGCGCCGCCCCACAACCGCGCCGTCTTTCATTTCGTCTCTCCTGAACAAGCGGTGGGGAGGGGATTCGAACCCCTGTTGCCCTGACGGGCAAACCGGATTTCAAGTCCGGCGCGTTCAACCGCTCTGCCACCCCACCGGGAAAGTCTAGGACGCCGGGGCCAAGCCGCCCCTCGCGCGACGCCCCGCGGCTCCAAGGCCGCTCCTCTCGATGCCTCGATACCTTATGGCTTGATGCCTTCTTCGCCGCTTGTCACCACTCCGATTCCCGCCCGCCCGGGAAGCCGTGTCCCATTCCGTCGCACCTCTCCTCACCTCTCCTCTTCTCTCCTCTCTTCTCCGCGGCCTCTGCGTTCAACCGTTCTTTCCATTCCCTCTTCTCTGTGTTCCCCCTGTGTTCCGGTGCCACCGCGGTGAGGTATCGCGCCCGATCCTCAGACCGCCGCCTCTCCCTTCCCCATTCCTCCTCTCCTCCGCGGCCTCTGCGCCCTCTGCGTTGAACCCTCCTCTCTTCCCCACTCCCGATTCCCCAATCCCGACTCCCGCTCCCCCGGTTAGTACACGCTTATCACCGCCTTGGTGCGCACCAAAGTGTCCGTCTTTTTCCCCCTCTTCCAGATTCCCGAAAAAAATCTTCGCGCACTTTCTCCCCTCGCGCAACCCCCTCCGCGGCCTTGTTTTATTTAGCGCTTTAGCGATTTGAACTTTGGCGATTTCGCGCGCGCATCACCGCGTCCGTGCGCACCAAAGTGTCCGTCCGCCCCCTCTGCGGATAGCGCGTGCGTCAACCCCGCGCCCTCACCGGAGTCGCGCGACGGCCCATCACCCGCCCCGCTCCCCCGGCGTCTTTGACAAGTGAATACGTCGGCCCGCGCGTGCCACCGATGTCGGCCTTGCGACATCGATGCTCTTCGGCGGCACCGCTCCTGGTGGCACTGCTCTCCAGAGCGGTGCTCTTGGCTGCCGCGCCAACCTGTCGGCCACGACGGGATCTCCCGCCGTCATTCCGCCCGCGCCTTGTACCTGTAGTAAACCTCAAGACTCAGCGTACACACCGCCGTCTGATGCACACGCCCGCACAACTTCGACCAGCGGTCCTGCGGCTCCCAACTCCCCGCCAGATCCCCATCCGTGTGCTGATGTGCCAGCAACTCGGGCACCAGCGCGTCGTTCCAGCGCGACCACGCCTCGCCCTGGTGCTGGAACAGCGCCAGCGTCGCGTAGTACCAGGAGTGCGTCGGCGCGCCCTCCCGCCAGCGCGGCATCTCCCCCAGGATGAACCGCGCCGAATCCTCCATCCGCGCCTCGCCCGCGCCGCGCCCCAGCAATTGCCGCACGAACATCGCCTCCGCCGTCATCGCCGGGCTCGCCGCCCGCCCGCGCTCATACGCGTACCGCCCCGGCGCGCCCGGCGTCGCGACCGAGTCCAGCCAGCGCCGCGCCGCGTCAAACGTGATGTTCGACGTCTTCACGCCCGCGCGCCGCGCGCTCTCCATCGCCATGACCTGCCAGCCCAGCACGCTGGTCTTCCCCGCCGAGCCGTCGTTCGATCGCGCCGACGCGTCGACGAACTCCACCGCGAGCCTGACAGGCCGCGCGAGCCTGGCATCGTGCGTCATCGCGTACGCCTCGCACAGCGCGACGCTCGCGATCGTCTGCCCGTACATCGTTTCGTCCGGCGCGAGGTTCCCGTCCCCCTGCTGGCGCGAGATCAGGTGCTCGATCGCGCGCGACACCGCCTCTCGGTACGGGCCGTCCTGCGTGTGCGTGTGCCCCGCCGACAGGAAGCACAACAGCGCCATGCCGGTCATCGCCGTGTCCGCGTGTACCTCGCCGCCGTTGTTCCTGCTCGACCAGCGCCCGTCGGGCTCCTGCACGCGCCTCAGCCACTCCAGCGCCCGCGCCACCGCGCGTTCCGTCTCCTGGCTCCCGCCCATCTTCTCCACGAGCTCCGACCGCTGCTCCGGCGCTCGCTGCGCGAAGTCCTCGATCGGCTGCGGCAGTTCCGGCGGCAGCGCAGGCAGCGGCTCCCGCTCCGCCATCGTCAAAGCGCGCGACAGTTCGGGCCGCGCCGGCGCCTCCGCGCTGGGCACAGGCAGCGCCGCCGCGGGAAGCTGGATCACGGGCGCATCGCCCGACTCGCGCGATGGACGCGGCGGGAGCGTGGCGGGCGACACCTCCACCCGCGAGAGCTCGATCGGCGCCGCGCTCAGTGTCGCCCCGTCTCTCGGCAAATCCAGCGTCGGCGCATACGTCGCCGAAGGCTCCGGAGCCGCCGAGCGCTTCACCGCCGGACGCTCGACCCGCGGCAACGGACTCTCCTCCAGCGGCGCTCGCGCCGGCAGCGCGGGCGGCTTGGTCTCCAGACCAATCGCGGGCGACGAGGCCTCCGGGACCTTCGCCGGTTCCAGAGTTATCACGCCCTGCACCAACGGGCTCAAGGACTCACGCGACGGCTCCCTCGCCGCCAGAGGCGGCGCCGAAGTCGGCGCGTCGATCGCTTCGTTCGCGTGCGGCACGTCCGAGGCGGGCAGTGATGCGGAGGTCGACGGCGCCTCTGCCTCCGCCACCCGAGCAGGCCGCTCGGTCGATGGCAACGCAGCCTCGACGCTCCGTTCCCCGGCGGGTAACGCGGTGGTCGTGCGCGACATGGCGCTCAGCGGCGAACGCGAACTTGCCTCGTTCGGCGCCCTGTTGGGAGATTCAATCGACGGCATCTCCGGCGGCGTGTCGCTGGTCTTGCGCGCGGCGAGTGTCGTCGGAGTCACGTCGGTATTCAGCGGCGACACTTGCATCGGCGCGACGCCCGCTCCGAGCTTCGGCTGGTCCGCCGTCGCCTCCACGCTCGACCTGCTCGGCTCCTCGGCTCTCGGCAGGGCCTCATGCGCGAGCGTCTGCTCCTGCAACGCAACCGGTGCCGCTTCGTTTGGTTGATTCACGTCGGTCGGCTTCGGGCTCGGCGACGCCACCGAAAGCTCGGGCGGCGCATCACTCCGCTCCCGCGCCTCCATCGCCGTTCGCACCTCAGGAGTCGTCAGTTCGATCCGAGGCAACTCAGGCTCCCGCGCCTCGAGCCGCGGCATCTCCGGCGCTTCGATGCTCGTTGCAAACTGCGACGTGATCTCGCCCGACATCTCCGACGCCGACGAGGCGAGCACCACGCGCGTGCCGCCCGACTGCATCAGCTCTCCCAGGTACGTTCCAACCCGCCATATCGTGAGCAGCGACGCGATCAGCGCGTGAATGACGAGCGACACGAGCAGGCATCGCGCCAAAAGCGACATGCGCGCAAGCCGCCGCCGCCACGCCTCGGATCGCCGGAGCTTCGACAGCAGCCAGAGCAACAGCGCCGCGAGCAGGAGCAGCAGGAGCCAAGGCCACGCGGCGTTGATCCACTGAGCCAGCTTCGCGCCAATCGGCCGGTGATCGAGGAATACCTCGCGCGACGCCGTCGACCACAGGTTGTAATCGCGATCCGCTCGCGAGCCTTCAACGTGTGGTGTGGCAATGGCCGCGGCCGTATCACCCAAGACCACGTCCGCGCCCGCCGCATCGCTCCGTGCCGGGTCATCCGGTCTGGCGGCAGTGGGGGCCGCGCTCGCGGGCGCCGCCTCAACCGCGCTCAACCCCCGATCCGAGCTGAACGTCAATCGAAAGCCGTCCGCACTCAGCCCCGGATCAAGCTCATTATTTCGAGAGTTGACGGCCTCGCCGAGGTTCTCGATCTCGTGCCGCCGCGGGTCGTTGATCCGCGCGCGATACAGGTCATATCCACCCGCGCCGCCATCGCGATCCGACGCAAAGTAAAGGTAATCGCCCGCCGGGCTCACCGCCGGTGCGCCCTCATCCCGCGTCGTGTTGGCCCACGCGACGGGCCTCGCTCCGTCCGCCGTGCCGTCGTGGACACTGGCCTGATACAGGTCGTAGTCGTGGCGCGCGTGCCGCTCGCGCATCGTCGCGTCCCACGCCGCGGACGCGGACAATTCTTCCCCCTCCCGCGGTCTGTTCGACGAGAAGAACAAGGTGCTTCGATCGGGCGTAAGCGCCGGCCCGTACTCGTTGAACTCCGTGTTGACGCCGTCGCCCATGTTCTGCGGCGTCGCCCACTCGTTGTTCACGCGATGCGACACCCACAGGTCATACCCGCCGCGCCCGCCCGCGCGATCGGAGTAGAAGTACAGCGACCCGCCGTCGCCGGCGATCTCCGGGCCGAGCTCGTCCGCGTCGCTGTTGATCGCCGCGATCGCCTCGGGCGTGCTCCAGCCCGCGGGCGACCAGCGCGACATGAAGAGGTCCGCGTTGCGCCCCGGCTTGCGCCGCACGAACACCATCATCGTGCCGTCGGGCGAGTACTTGGGCTCGTACTCATCGACGCTCGAGTTGACGCCCGCGACCGGGCGCGCGGGCTGCCAGAGGATGGATCGCACGGGCGCCTCGGGCGGCTGGCTGATCGTGCCCGCGTCGCTCCAGAAGCTCGACGCGTGCCGGGCCGCCAGCACGCCGACCAGCGCCAGCGTACCGGCCCCAACCACAGTCAACGTGACGATGCCGAGCGCTCTCATCGCTGCAACTCCGCGCTAACGCGTGGGAATGGTCTGAAGGAAGGGCTCCGCGATGCCGGCCTGCTTGCACAGGTCCAGCGCCCGCGCCACCATGCCATACGCCGCGTCGCGATCTCCCCGCACGTTCACCTTCTGCCCCGGGTTCTGCGCCGCGGCGCTCTTCAGCATGGAGAGCAGCGACGCTTCGTCGACCACCTTCGTGTTGACGATCAGCGTGCCGTCGCGTGTCACGTTGATCACGATCTCGCGCAGCGCCGACGAGATCGGCGCGGACGCCGCGGCCTGCGGGAGCGCGATCTTGGACTCGCGCTCCTGCTGCTGGAACGTGGTAGCGACCAGGAAGAAGATGAGGAGCATGAACACCATGTCGATCACGGGCGTCAGGTCGACGCCGACCGATTGGTCGCTGTTGGACGGTTGCAGGATCATCGAAGTCCCTCGCGAAGATCGTCGTGCGTGTGTGTGAAGAGTCGCGGGATGTGTCGCGGGCCGCGCGGCCCGCCTCTGTGCAGCGGCACGGGGCGTCGAGTCGTCGCACCGCCAAGAGCGTGCTCTACGCCGCGACCGTGGCGGCGTCGGGTGTGTTCGCGGGCGTGGCCGTGGGCGGGGCGGCGTCTCCGTTCTCGATCACGTTGAGATCGGTGGCGCGAGCGATGCCGTTCTGCGTCGCGCCCCCGGTGCGAGGGGTGTGAGCCGCCGCGCGGCCCGTCGTCGCGTGATGCAACGGCGCGTCCGGGTGGACGCCGCTTGCGTCGTGCGCCTCGATGAGATCGATGCACGCCGCGTCCATGTCGAAGACCAGTCGATCGACCTTGGCGGCCAGGGCGTGATAGGTGAGCAGCGTCGGGATCGCGACGATCAAGCCCGCTGCGGTCGTGACCATCGCCTCGTAGATGCCGCCGGCGAGGAGCTCGGTGCGCCCGAGTGCATCGCCCGACGCCGCGACGGTGCGGAACGCGGTGATCATGCCGAAGATCGTGCCCAAGAGGCCGAGCAGCGGCGAGACCGCGGTGATGACGACCAGCCCGCGGAAGTTGGTGCGGAGCAGCGTCGTTTCGCGCAGCCCCGCCTCGGTGATGTGCTTCTCCACCTGCTCGAGCGGGCGATCCCAGCGCCGAATGCCCGCCTCCAGCACGCGCGAGATCGGCGATGGATGCGAGCGGCAGAAGTCCAGTGCCGCGCCCTGCCCGCGCGAGAGCGCCGGGCGAACGCCCGCGACAAACGCCGGAGGCATCACCTTCGCGCGTTGTAGCGACCACAGCCGTTCAACCACGAGCGCGAGCGCTACCAGCGAGCAGATCGCGATCGGCACCATCACCGGCCCGCCCTTGAGGGTCAGGTCCCAGACGGTCGACATCAGGCCGACCGGCCCCGGCGATGAGGGCGTGCTTTGTGTTGCGGCGGGCTCGCCGGATTGCGCCAAGAGGCGCGAGGACGATGCGAGCAATGCGCCGATCGCGCTCGCGGCTGGGGGCCATCGGTGTGGCCAACGGTGCGTAGGTGCGAGTCGCATGGCTATCGATCTCCTTGCAGGTTGTCGGGGGTGCGTGTGGGCTTGCTCGCCGCGGCGTCGCGGCGTCCCGGCAGCGCGGCGGGCGCGAGCTTGGTGCGTTCATTCCTGGCCATGGCGCCCCACTGCGAATCCGGGAAGCGCGAGATGACCTCGTCGAACTGGCGCGCGGCGTCGTCGGGACGCTTCAGCATCACGAGCACGCGCCCGACCTCGAAGAGCGCCGCCGCCGACCACTCGGGCTCGGCGAACGCGGCGTCGACCTTGACCAACTCGGCGATCGCGTCCTGGTGCTTGCCGAGCGCGACGAGGCACTCGCCGATCTGGAACTGGGCGCGGGCCGCGGTCGCGCCGTCGTGGCGCGACACGATGTCGCGGTAGGCCTCGATGGCCGGCGCGTGCTTGCTCTGAGCTTCGAGCGCCCACCCAAGGCCGAACCGCGCGCGGAACCAGAGCTCGCTCCCCGCAAACTCCGCGAGGAACGCCGAGAACGCGAGCTCGCTCTCGCTCCAGCGCTGGGCCGCCGCCGCGACGTCTCCCCGCAGCAGGAGCGCCGCCGACCGGATGGACGCGGGCGGGTTGGCGGTCAGGAGCGTGGCGAGCGTGCGCAGCGACTCGTCGAGCTGCCCGCTCCGCGACAGCGCATCGGCGGTCAGGAGCGCCGCCCCCGGCGCGATATCGCTGGCCGAGAGGAGCGCCGTCTCGCGCGTGAGCAGCTCGGCCGCGTCGTTCGCTCGTTCGAGCCTGAGGAGGGCCGAGGCGCGGTAGTACACGGCCCGCGCGCGGAGCGAGCCATCGCCGACGGGCGCCGCGTCGAGCCGCCTGATCGCATCGTCTGCCTTGCCCTCGTCGAGCATCCGGCGCGCCAGCTCGATCGTCGCCGCGAGCTTCACGTTCTCGTCGGTCGCGCCCTTTGCCAACAACTCCAGCACGTCGCGCGCGTCATCATCCTTGCCGAGCGCCGCAAGCGACACGGCGTGCGCATATCGCGCGGCGTCGCGCAGCGATGGGGCCAGCGCGTCGGCTCTGGTCTGCGCGAGCAGGTCCGCGGCCTGCTCGTGCTTCCCCTGCCGCGAAAGCACCATCGCCAGGCGAGCCGACGCCTCGTCGCGCCGCGCGTGGCTTGGGTTCCGTGCGAGGAACTCGGAGAGCGCCGCCGCGGCCTTTTCGAGCGATCCCGCGTTCACGAGCGCCAGACCCTGGTCGAGCAGGAGTTCGGGCGAGTGGTGCCCGGTGAGCGAGGCCGCCGCCGCCAGGAGCGACGCGGCCTTGTCCGAGTCGCCCTGCTTGCTCTCGAGCGAGGCCATCAATCGCAGCGCGGTGACGCGGGCCGACGCGGCGTCAGCGTCGCGCGGCGGTTCAGCCGCCTCGACCATCGGTCGCAGCGCCGCCGCGGCGGCGGCACGGTCATTCAGCGCGAGCAGCGCCTGCGCGAGTTCAAGGCGAGCGGCATCGCGAGTTGTTTCATCAGCCTCGCGCGACGCGCGTGGGTCCGTCGCCGCCTTGCTCAGCGGCGCCACCGCGTCCTTCGCCCGGCCCGCGCGGCGCAGGCTGATCCCCAGGCGCAGCCAGTCCTGCGGCTCGGCGGCATCGCCGCGCAGCGAAACCAGCCGGGTGTAGCTCGCGACGCTCGCGGGCCATTCCTCGCCCGCGGCCTGCGCGTCCGCCAGCTCTGCCAGCGACGACACGAGCAACGCACCGGCCGCGGGCTCATCGCGGGAAGCGGGCGGGAGCGGGGCGTCGAGCGCCCGGCGCAGCTGGTCGCGGGCGCGCGGTTGATTCAGACGCAGGGCGCATAGCGCCCGGCGCACTTCCGCACGCCACTGGCCCGGCGCGTCCTTTGGCGTCTTCAGATACGCCGAATACGCCTCGCCCGCCCTCGCGTAGTCCTTGCCCGCGAACCGCGCCTCCGCGAGCACCAGCGTCAGGGCGGGTGCGAGCGGGGCGTGCGGCGCGCTGGTGAGCGCGTGCTCGCACACTTCCGCGGCCTTGGCGTGCTCTCCCATGGCCACCAGCGCGCCGGCGAACCCGAGCGACGCATCGGCGGCCCACGCGTGCGAGGAATAGCCGCTTAGGAACTCTGCATACGCCTCCGCGGCCTGCGCGGCGCGGCCCGCCTTGAGTTGAGCCGACGCCAGGTCAAAGAGCGTCTCCGCCGCCAGCGAGCCCTTCGGCATGTCGGCGCGCAACGCCGTCAGCCGGGCCGCCGCATCATCGAAGCTCCCGAGCGCGGCCTCGCAGCGGGCCGCCCAGTACGCGGCCTGCTCGCGCAGCGCGCCATCGTCGCGCGCCGCGCCGGGTGGCGAGGCCACGCGCCGCGACGCTTCCGGGCTGTCGGTGCCGCCTTGGCCGACGCTTGGATCGGCCAGCGCATCCAGCAGAGCCAGTGCGCCCTTCGCATCGCCGGCGTCAAGTATCAGCCTCGCCCGCTCGTACCGCGCCCACCCGAGCAGCGCGGGCGGGATCGTCGTCTCGCCCTTCGACGCCTTGCGATCACCTCGCGCCGGGTCTTCCTTTGTGCTCGCGATGCTCTCAAAGCGATCCAGCGCCCGCGAGGCCGCCTTCGAGTCGGCGTCGGCGCGGGCCAGGCGGGCGGACGCGACCAGCGCCTCGCCGGCGATCGTTCGATCATCACTCGACGCGGCCCGTTCATACAGCGCGCGCGCTTTGGGCCGCTCCCCCAGCGATTCTCGCGCCCGCGCCGCGACCAGCGCTGCGCGCGAGAGAAGCTCTGGAGCGCCGGACGTCCCCAGCACGGCCTCGGCGTGGGTGGCGGCCTCGGCGTGCTTCGAGAGGGCCGCCTCTGAGATGGCCAAGATGAGCGTGGCGCGCGGGGCGACGCTGCTGGTCGCCCATCGATCGGCGAAGCCCGCGAGCGCCGAGATCACATCTCCGTGACTGCCGAGCCTTTGCAGGCACTCGGCGCGCATGGCCGCGGCTTCGTCGAGCCTCGCGTAGTCCTTCCAGGCATTGAGGAGCGAGCCCAGCGCCGCGGCGGCCTCCGCGTCGCGCCCGAGCTTTGCATGGCACTGCGCCAGCAGCAACGTCGCGTCCGGCGCGTGCTTGAAGTCCGGGAGCGACGCGACCTGGGACAGCTCGGCGGCCGATTCCTCGAAGCGAGATTGGCGCGAGAGCGCGATGGCGAGTGCGTAGCGCGCGTTGGCGGCATCCTTGGACGCGGGGTCGTCTCCAAGGAACGCGCGAAGCTCTTTCTCGGCCGCGTCGTTCAGCCCGCGATTGAGCAGCGCGATTCCCGTCTGGTAGCGCGAGGCGGTGGTCTTGCGCGGCTGGTCGCTCGCCGGTGCGATCGGCGTCGGGGGCTCGGCGCTCGCGGCGCCGGGCGCGAGGCTCAAGGTCGCGAGCAGCATGGACAGGTTGAAGGAGTTGGATCGACGCGAGCGACGCATGGCGTGGGACTCCTTGGGGGAGAAGAGCCGACGTATCGAGTGACGGGCGCGGCGACGATCGCCGACGTTGGCGTTCCGCGTTGGCGCACCGATCGCGCTCGACGCGGCGCGTCGCCGAATGAGATCGTGGCTGCCTTTCGAAAGCCGGCCGGGTACTTTCGCACCAGACCGGCGCAGGTCACGCGGTCGTTGCCGCGCCGCGGGCGCGCGGGCTCAGGTGGTCAGGATCACTCGTTCGATCGTGGCCGGTCCGGCCGCCCATGTCCGGCGTGCGCCGCGATCGCCTCCGTTGTTGCGGGGCTGAGAGTCTGTGAAGGTGTCGGAGTCAGAGTGACGTGGGCGTCGTCGGGCTCGTGGGGGCCGGCGCGGGCGCGGGCTCGAGCACGTCGCTGGGGATCACGAGTTCATCGGCGGTCTCTTCGTCGTCGTCGTCGGCGTCCGGGCCGTCCGGGCCGTCCGCGTCGGCGTTCTCGTCCTCGGCCGCGGGAGCCACCACTTCCACGGGCGTGGTCAGGAACAGTCCATCGTGGCTGAGCACGCCGGGTTCAACGTCCGTCGTGATGGCCGCGAGGTCGGACTCTTCCATCGATTCGATCTGCGACTCCAGCGAGGCGATCGCCGACTCCATCGACTCAAACTCCGATTCCACGGCGGCCGCCTGGGCCTCGATGTCGGTCGCCTGGTTGTCGAGGCCGGAGCTCTCGGCGCTCAGCGCCTGCTCGGCCTGGCGGAGCGCGTCACGCGCCGCTTCGTTGGACGACTCGCTCGCCTTTTCGCGGAGTTCGTCGGCCATCTCGCGCAGGCTCTCGGCCTTTTCGCGCATCTCTTCGGCGCGCTGGCGGAGGGAATCGAGGTGCTGCTCGCGGTGATCGCGCTGCGATTCGAGCGCTTCAAGGTGCGCCCGCAGCTGTTCGAGATTCGCGCTCGCCGCCGCGCGGGTCTGCCCGAGCAGAGAGCGAGTCAGCGCGGGACCAACGCCGCCCATCGACGCGCCCGCGCCGGTCGAACCCTCGGGGTTGATCATCTTGATGAACGCGGCGAAGACTTCGTGCTGCTCGGCGGTGGCGTGGACGACGATCTTGCCCTGGCCGCGCTCGATCCAGATCGGCACGTCCTGGCGCGCCATCAGTTCGCTGAGCGACTCGAGCTTGCCGGGGGGCAGGCGATACTCGCGCGGCTCGGTGCCCTCGGCGGGCCCGGAGATCGTCGCCGCTCCACCGAACGCGTCCATCAACGGCGCGGGCTGCGTGGCCGTCGCGGGGGCATGGCCAGAGTACGGGCCCATGGGCGTCGGGTGAGCGGGAGGCGACGGGGGCATGGCCGGCATGGGCGCCATGGGTGCGAGTGGGGCGATGGGCGCTGTCGGCGCCATGGTCGTGCTCAAGCCCGACGCCGCGCCGGGCGCGCGACGCACGCGGGCAAATGCCTCCATTTGGCGCATGGCGGCACGCTCCGCGTCACGGGCGGCCCGCTCGCGATTGGCCGCGGCCCGATCCTGGTTCTGCTTCGCGCCGTCGTAGTTGCGGGTTGCAAGGTCCGCGTACACCTTCGCCAAGCTCTGCGCCTGTTCCACCTGCGCGCGATCGAGGGTGTAGGCACGGGCGACGCCTTCGGCCGCCTGATCGCGATAGATCGTGGCCGCTTCGGCCGGCGCTGTGGCGGCAGCGCCCGGCATCAGGATGGTCGTCTGGCCCGACATCTTCCGCTTCGCCTTGTTCTTGGACTTGGCGGCCTTTTCCGCCTGGGCCTTTTCGGCCCGGATCAGGGCGTCGATCGCGGGCGCTTCGCCGAGGAACGCGCCGCCTTCCGCGTGCTTGGGTGCTTTGGCTTCCTTTTCAGGCGGGCAGGCAAGCCCGGGCGTGACGAGCGCGCCCGTGGCAAGCACGAGCGACGCGACGATCACTCCGATCTTCGACGCATTCGGGGCCGTTCTCTGAGTCATAACCATCGTGATTCTCCTGGCAAGTTTGGTCCGACCATCCACAACACCAAGCGCCGGCCCCGCGTGATACGCCGGCGAACCGAGAAACGAACTCGTGACGAGGAGCGCCTCGGCGTACGCACGCCGCCGGCGCGGGAAGAGACTCGTGACCCAGGCGTCGCAGGACGCCTCGGCTTCTTCGTTCATCTTGCGGCGCGTCCACCACGCCGCCGGATGCCACCAGTACGCGGCGGCGACCAGCGCCGCGATCCAGTGCAGGAGGTGGTCGCGCCGCTTCAGGTGCGCCAGCTCGTGGGCGATCACGGCGCGGCGCGAGTCGTTGTCGAGCGACGCCCACAGGTCCTCGGGGATCACCAGCTTCGGGCGCACGCCGCACCACACCATCGGGCTGATCCGCGATTCGGTCGTCAGCGTCTCGGGCGGCGAGGCGAGCCCCATCACGCCCGCCATGTCCGACACCAGCTCGCGCATCCGCCTCGGCGCCGGACGCGCCCGGTTCACGATCCGCCGCAGCGTCACGCTCCGGAACATCCGCAAGAGCACCAGCAGCGCCGCGATCCCGATCCACGCATAGATCGGCACCGGCGGCAGGTCCGCGATCGCGTCGCGCACCGCGACCAGCTTTTCCAGCACCATCCGCGTGCTCCGCGACACCGATCCCGTGATCGATGCCTTCTCGCCCGCGTCGCTTGCGCGTGCCGTAGATTGGTCATTCATCCCGCGTTGATTTGCCATCGGTGTCACAGACCTGTCTTCAGGTCCGTGCGGCCGGGCAAGTCCCGCCAAAGCCCCGTGTTCGACGCCGTGCTGCGAAACCGAGCGTGCCACGGGCTTGGATTGAATCCCGCACTCGTTCATCAGCTCGACCGGCGTGCTCCGCGACGGCGTCGTCTCGACCGTCGGGGTCGCGATCGGGACACGCGGCTCTGACGTTGCCATCAGCTTCGCAGGCACGTCCACGGCCCGCGGCGAGCCCATCACATCGCTCGCTTTCGCGGGCGCTTCCATCGCTTCCGCGCCCGCATTCGCACTTTCGCTTGCGTCCGCACCGGGTTCGATCCTCGCGGCGCCCTTGGCGTCGCGCGGCCCCTCGGGCAGCACGCGATCGGCCAGCGACAGCACGCGATCCGAGGCGAACCATGTGTTCCGCCACACCGCCGCCACCGCCAGCGGCGTGAGGAACGACGCCAGCGCCGCCGCCCACAGCGCGTGCTTGGTCGCGGGCCGGAGCTTCTGAGAGCGGCACAGGAGCGACACGCCGATCACGATCGGCGTCGCCGCCAGCCCTCCGATCCACACGAGTTGTACAAGACGAGAAAGGTCCATCTTCGCTCCGCGTTCTGGTCGCCGCGAGATTTGTCCCGGGCCCGCGCCAGGCGTCGTCTTACTTCTTGTCGAGCTCTTCCATCAGCCGCCTGAGCTGGTCGATCTCGCCGGGCGTGAGCCTTTCGTTCTCGACCAGGTGCAGCACCACCGGGCCCGCCGCGCCGTCGTACAGCTCATCGAGCAGGGCCCGCACGCGCGACTTGGTCACGCTCGCGCGGCTCGCCTTGGCGCGGTACACGTACGCCTGGTCGCCCTTGTCCGCCTTCACGAAGCCCTTCTGCTCCAGGCGCGTCAGGAATGTCAGCACCGTCGTGTACGCGACCTTGCGCCCGCGCTCGTGCAGCACCTCCATCACTTCGCGCACCGTCAGCGGGCCCTGGTCCCACAGGACCCGCAGCACGCCAAGCTCCGCCTCGCCGAGTTCGTGTTCTTTCTTGCTCATGCCGCTCGCCCGTGGCCCGCGTGCTTCCGCCCGCCGCCCGGGCCCTCCTTGGTTCCCGTCCGTCCCGCCCCGACCGCCATCCCGCGGCCGCCCGCCCGACTACTACGAGCGTCGTAGCAAGTTACTACAACCGTCGTAGGGTGTCAAGCTCCTTGGGAAGGAGATTCCGAGAATTGTGGAAAACCGTCATCGAATCCGAGAGTTTCAGAGTGGAATCCCGAAATTCCATGGTTGATCGGGGCCTGTCGGGGTTGGGCATCCTGTCGCATGGTGCCGCCCCCGCGGCGCTGCCCATCAACACGCGGCCTTTGCGCTGCAATCCACAGCGTTTCGTCGCGTTCTTCCCTCCGCCGCACTCCAATGCGGCCAGGGGGTACCGACATGCAATCCGCCCGCAATGCTCGCCTTTCCATTGTCGTCATTGTTCTCGCGGCTGGGTGCATCGCGCCGGCCCAGACGACCTTCCGCCCCGCCAGGCCGTCGACGCCGAACAATCCGCTCGCCGTGGACGCGCCGCAACCCCAAGCCACATCCAATGCCAAGCCGAAGGACCAGCCCAAGGAACCGGACCGCTTCGTCCTTTCCAAGGGCGACTTCACTTGTGTTCGCACCGACGTGGCCATTCACGACGCCCTGCGAGACAAGGACATCGAGCTTCGCGTCCGCATCCCGCGCCCCGCCGCGGGCGCGTCGGCTCCCGCGGACGGCTGGCCGCTCGTGGTGTTCAGCCACGGCGCGGGCGGGTCGCGCGACGCGTTCCCCGACTTGCTCGAGTTTTGGGGCTCGCACGGCTACGCGACGATCGCGATGACGCACGAGGATTCGCTCCTGCTCAAACGGCGCAGGGGTGAGGGCCAGTCGCTGCGCGAGCTGGCGTCGGAGAAGGGCCGGCGTGAGCTGCGGAACAGCGTCGATCTCGGCAACCGCGTCGCGGATTGCTCGTTCGTGCTCGATCATCTCGACGAGATCAGCGCCGCGGTCGCCAAGGCCGGCGGGAGCGCGTTCGTGATCGATCGCTCGCGTCTGGCGATCGCGGGGCACTCGGCGGGCGCGTTCACGACGCAGCTGTGCGCGGGCGTCAAGGTCCGGGCCGCGGGCGTGGGCAAGCGTGGACTGGCGTTCACGTCGGTCGCCGACGATCGCTTCAAGGCGGCGATCGTGATCTCGGGCCAGGGCACGACGAGCAAGATCCTGGGCGACGAGGCGTGGAGCGAGGTGAAGGTGCCCATGTTCGTGATCGGCGGCTCGCTCGACGATTCGCCGCCCGGCATGGGACAGGAAACGCCCGAATCACGCCGGCATCCGTTCGAATACTCGCGCGGCGAGGCGAAGGGCGGCCCGGCGGCGTACCTGCTTTACATCGAGGGCGCGACCCACTCGTCGTATTCGGGCAAGTCCGTCTCCGCCCTGCGCGGCGATGATCCAAGCACCAACGTCGCGCAGATCGGCGGGGCGGTCCGCAGCGGCACGACGCTCTTCCTGGATACCCACCTCAAGCACGACGATCACGCCAGGCAGTTGCTCGAGTCCGACAAGCTCAAGGACTCGATCCCCGGCAAGGTGACGTTCGAGAGGAAGTGAGGGAAAGGCAGGGAGCCACGAAGTCACGGAGCCACGGAGTCGAGGACGACTTACGACTCCGTTCCGCGCCCTTCTGCAACTCGGCTTGTCTCTGATTCCTCTGAGTTCTTCCTCTTCTTGCTCCGGTTCACCTCCGCATTCTCCGCAGCCTCTGCGTTGGAATGCTTCCTTCGCGGCTTCCGCGTCTCCGCGTGCTTCTCGGCCCTTGCGACCCCACCTCGGCCGCGCTTGACTCCGCCGTCAACCCCCGCAACCCTCTTCCATGGAAGCCTCTGCGTTTTCCGGCACAGTTTCAGGGAATGGGGGAGTGACGCAACCGCGATCGCCGGTGCGCGTCGAGCTTGGCGATTCCGGGGCGATTTCACATTTGATGGAGACTGGCATGCGCGCTGCGAAGATCGTGAGCGAGGGAATCACGTTCGACGATGTGCTCCTTATTCCGCTGCGTTCGGGCGTGATGCCCGCCGACGCCGACACCACCACGCGCCTCACGCGATCCATCCGCCTCAACATCCCGCTGATCTCCGCGCCCATGGACACCGTCACCGAGTCCGCGCTGGCGATCGCGCTGGCGCAGGAGGGCGGGATCGGCATCATCCACAAGAACCTCTCCATCGAGGCCCAGGCCCGCGAGGTCTCCAAGGTCAAACGCTCGGCCAACGGCGTGATCGCCGACCCGATCACGCTCGGGCCCGACGACACCGTCGCCCGCGCCAAGGAGCTGATGCGCCAGCACAACGTCTCGGGCTTCCCCATTACCGAAGGCGGCTCCAAGACGCTTCGCGACAAGAGCAAGGTGCTCGGCATTCTCACGCGTCGCGACCTCAAGTTCGTCGAGAATCCGGGCGTCTCGGTCGCCAGCGTCATGACGAGCAAGGGGCTGGTCACCGCGCCCGCCGACACCACGCTCGCCCAGGCCGAGGTCTTCCTCAACAAGCACAAGGTCGAGAAGCTGCTGCTGGTTGACGCGGGCATGAACCTCGCGGGCATGATCACGATGCGCGACATCGAGCGGCTGAGCAGCTTCCCGCGTGCCTGCACCGACGCTCGCGGGCGGCTCCGCTGCGGGGCGGCGGTGGGCGTTGAGCAGTACGACCGCGTCGAGGCTCTTCTCGCGGCCGAGGTCGATGTGATCACGGTCGACACGGCGCACGGGCACAGCGAGAACGTGCTGAAGACGGTGAAGGCGATCAAGGAGCGTTACAAGGTGGAGGTGATCGCGGGCAACATCGCGACCGCCGAGGCCGCCATCGACCTGGCCCGCGCGGGCGCCGACGCGGTGAAGGTGGGGATCGGACCGGGCTCGATCTGCACGACGCGCGTCGTGACGGGCGTCGGCATGCCGCAGATTACGGCCGTCATGAACGCCGCCGAGGGGCTCGCGTCGATCGGCTCGGATATCCCGGTGATCGCCGACGGCGGGATCCGCCACTCGGGCGACATCCCCAAGGCGATCGCGGCGGGCGCCGAGTGCGTGATGATGGGCTCGCTCTTTGCGGGCCTTGACGAATCGCCGGGCGAGCTGGTGATCTCCGGCGGGCGCCGCTACAAGACCTATCGCGGCATGGGCTCCGAGGGCGCGATGAACGCCGGCAGCGCCGATCGCTATCGCCAGGCCGACAAGGTCGGCGCCGACGGCAAGCCCGTGATGAAGTTCGTTCCCGAGGGTGTCGAGGGCCTGGTGCCTTACCGCGGGGGCCTGGCGGAGTTCGTCTACCAGCTCGTCGGCGGCCTGCGCTCGTCGATGGGATACTGCGGCTGCAGGAACATCGGCGATCTGCGCGAGCGCACCAAGTTCTGCCGCGTCACCGGCGCGACCGTGGTGGAAAACCACCCGCACGACATCAAGATCACGAAGGAAGCGCCGAACTACATGTCGGACTCGGCGCGCGGGTGAGAGGACGAATGCCGCCCCCGGCGAGTCGGTGTCCCGCGCCGGCATCCGAATCGCCTGCCCGCTTCGGCGTGCCAACCAAGTTGGACGTGTGAGCTTGGTGGTCTTCGCGCTTCCGGCCGCGGCGAGAAATTGCCCTCGGGGTCCGCGACGGGCTCCGGCGCGTCCCCGCGACTACCATCGCCCACTATGGCAATTCTCGTTTTCCAGCACTGGCCCACCGGCGGCCCGGGCCGCCTCGGGATGACCCTCCGCGATCACGGCTTCAAGCTCGACATCCGCTTTCCAGCGAATGGCGATCCGTTGCCGAGCGACCTGGACAACGTGCATGGCTTGGTGATTTTGGGCGGGCCACAGAACGTGACCGACCTGGCGCAGTATGCGTGGATGCAGCGCGAGGTGGAGCTGATCAAGGCGGCGCACGCCAAGGAGCTCCCGGTCGTCGGCGTGTGCCTGGGCGCGCAGCTGATCGCGCACGCGCTGGGCGGCAAGGTCGAGGCGCGGGCCGACAAGCCGGCGATGGGCCTGTTCAACATGTCGCTGACGCCCGCGGGCCAGACGGACACGTTCATGGCGGGGATCGCGTGGAACTCGCCGCAGTCTCTGGCGTGCGGGCAGCAGATTACGCAGCTCCCGCCCGGCGCGACGCTGCTGGCGTCGACGGCGAACACGAAGAACGCGATCTTCCGCGTCGGGATGCGCTCGATCGCGATCGTGCCGCACTTTGAGTGCGATCGCGCGATGCTGGAGGAGATGTACAAGGCGAGCACGGGCGAGCTGGCGGCGGCGGGCGTGTCGGTGCAGGATATCCAGTCGCAGATCGAGCGTGACTACCCGGCGTTTGCGCGCCTGTCGGATCGGCTGTGCGTGAACCTCGCGACGTACGCGTTCCCGATGCAAAAGAAGATGACGGCGTAAGAGGAAGGCACTAGGCACTAGGCACTAGGCACTAGGCAGCCGGCATCAGGGCAGAGAAGAGCGGAGACAGTCTGGCTCGAAGAATCCGCGTGGCGCGATGGATTCAGCGCGGCGGACGAGCTCGGATGCGATCGGCCGCGATTGGAACCACATGGGAACCCGTCTTTCCATCACGCCGCCCAGGGACTATGTGCTGTCGCGCGACGTGTGCTCGTACGGCTATTTTCTGCTCTGGCCCAACTTCTGGGACCCCAGGGCGGGAACGTTTTCGCGCGTGATGAACCTTTCCGAGGGGCCGGCGAAGGTGACGATCTCGCAGGGCTCGGGCGCACGCGGCGGGCGGGCGTCCGATCGCGTGAAGCCCGGGACGGCGCTCTCGTGCCTGTTCGATCGCGCGCTGGCGACCGGCGAAAAGAAGGACGTGAAGCGGCAGATCGCGCGGATGCTCCGCCTGGACGAGGACGCGGCGCATGTGGCGGCGTTTCACAAGGTTGACCCGCGATGGAAGAAGTCCGGGCGCGCGCGGTTGTTCCGCTCGCCCAGCTTCTTTGAGGACGTGCTGAAGACCGTGACGAGCTGCAACGTGACGTGGCCCGGCACGCTGTCGATGAACCGGCGTCTGTGCGAGGTCGTGGGGAAGGGCGGCGGGTTCCCCGAGGCCCGCGTGATCGCGCGGACGAGCCCGGCGCTGCTGAGGTCTCGCTGCCGCGTGGGCTATCGCGACGCGCGGATCGTCGAGCTGGCGAAGCTGTTTGTCGCGGGGAAGAAGGGCGGCGTGGACGCGGCGTGGTTCGAGGACCCCGCGACCAGCGACGAAGCGATTCACAAGGCGCTGATTGAGCTGCCGGGGATCGGGCCGTATGCCGCGGCGAACATCATGCAGTTGCTCGGGCGCTATTCGCGCCTTCCGCTGGACACCGAGAGCGTGCGGCACGGGCGGGCGGTGCTGGGCTTCAAGGGGAGTTCGGCGCAGGTGATGAAGCGGGTTCACGCGCACTTCGCCCCGTTCGGCGCGAACGCGTTCAGGAGCTACTGGTTCGAGATGTGGGTGCATTACGAGAAGAAGGCGGGCCCGGCGCACCTGTGGGAACGCGACACGACGGGGCGCGTGTTCACGGCGGCGAACATGAACAAGAAATGAGGACCCGCGATTGCTCTGCGCGTGGCGCGCTATCGCGGCACTTTGACCCGGACCTTTGCTCGCAGACTCGCTCAGGTCCGGCGTCCAAAGGCACGCAGTCCGTGCCCGCCTCGGTTGAGATTCGGTAGACTGACGGCATGAACAGGTTCATGGTCGCGGCGTGCCTGGCCTTGGTGTCGGGCGGCGTGTTGGCGGGCGAGGCGAGCGCGCAATCGGGCAGCGCGCAAACGGGCGGCGTGCCTGTGGGCGGGAGCGCGAACAAGTCCCCGGATCAGAGCGAGGAACTGGCCAAGTGGGTCGCGACGCGCGATCAGCGGATGGCGTGGTGGCGCGAGGCGCGCTTCGGCATGTTCATCCACTGGGGCCTGTACTCCGGCGCGGGCGGGGCGTGGGACGGGAAGGTGTACCCGCAGCACTACGCGGAGTGGATCCAGCACTGGGCGGCGGTTCCCTGTGCGGAGTACGCGCGACAGATGAAGCCGCTCTTTGCACCCGATCCGGGCGTGACGGACACGTGGGCGGACCTGGCGAAGGACGCGGGGATGCGCTACGCGGTGATGACATCCAAGCATCACGACGGCTTCACGCTGTTCAATTCGAGCGCGGAGTATTCGCGATCCAACGCGGCCACGGGCGGGACGAACATCTCGCCCCCGGGGCGTGACATGGCCAAGGAGTTCACGGATTCAATGCGGTCGCGCGGGCTGCGCGCGGGGTTCTATTACTCGCTGCTGGATTGGCAGCACCCCGACGCGTACGAGATGGCGCTCCCCGCGTATCCCAAGCCCACGCACCCGCGGAATCACGCGGAGTACATCAAGTACGTGCGCGGGCACGTGGATGAACTGCTCACCAAGTACGGGCCGCTCTCGACGATCTGGTTTGACTATTCGGACCGCGAGCGGCAGGGGGAGAAGTGGGGCGCGGCCCAGCTCCTGGCGGACATGCGGGAAAAGCAGCCGCAGATTGTTGTGAACAACCGGCTGTTCGAGGGTCTGGAGAACAAGAACGGGGACTATGGCACGCCGGAGAAGTATGTGCCGCCGACGGGCCTGCCCGGGATGGACTGGGAGGTGAACCACACGCTGAACGAGTCGTATGGTTACAGCGCGCACGACACGCACTGGAAGGACACAACGACGGTGGTTCGTCTGTTGTGCGACATCGTGTCCAAGGGCGGCAACCTGCTGCTCAACATCGGGCCCGATTCGCGCGGGCATGTGCCCGACGAAGCCCAGAAGACGCTCCGCGGCGTGGGCGCGTGGATGAAGGCCAACTCGGAAGCGATCTACGCGACGACCGCGAGCCCGTTTGCTCGGCTCCCGTGGGGACGCGCGACGCAGAAGCCCGGCACGCTGTATCTCATGGTGTTCGACTGGCCCAAGGACGGGCGGCTGATCGTGCCCATGAAGGGCGCGGTGAAGAGTGCGCGGTTGCTCGGGCGCGAGGGGGCGCTGGCGTTCGGCAAGAGCAAGCGCGAGGGCGGGCGGCTCGAGGTGAAGCTCCCCGAGAAGCCGGTCGACGCCGCGTGCTCGGTTGTAAAGCTGGAGCTCACGGGCGGCGTGGATGCGACGGCATTCGTGGCGTTCCCGGGGAGCGACGGCGTGCTGACGCTGCTCCCGCATGACGCGACGCTGGAGGGGCCGTCGATCCGCGTGGAGATGGTCGGCGCGATCGAGGACGTGAAGTACAACATCGGGTACTGGCTCGATCCATCGGCGACGGCGTCGTGGCCGATCGGGATCGGCGCGGGCCAGGAGGGCGAGTACGTCGTGAAGGCCGAGCTTGGGTGCGCGGACGCGTCCGCGGGCGCGATGATGAAGCTCGAGACGCCGGGCGGCGTGCTGGAGTTCAAGGTGCCCGCGACGGGCGGGTGGCAGCAGTACCGCGTGGTGGAGCTGGGGCGCGTGAAGCTCCCCGCCGGAGAGCACAAGCTGGTGCTTCGGGCGAAGAACAAGCCGGGCGAAGCGGTGGTGAACGTGCGCGGGGTGTGGCTGAAGAAGCCGTAGAGCCGCGCCTTGGCAGGCCGCGGGCGGGTTTCGGGAGGGCGTCGCGGGCGCGGGTGGCGGGGTGGGTCGGTAGCGCACTACGCTCCCGCCATGCCCATTCTCGTCAATGCCGAAACTCGCGTCATCTGCCAGGGAATCACCGGCGCCTTCGGGGCCGTCCACACCAAGGGGTGCTTTGAATACGGCACCAGAATGGTCGGCGGCGTCACGCCCGGCAAGGGCGGGACCAAGGACCCCAACGGCCTGCCGATCTTCGACACGGTTGAACAGGCGGTGCGCGACACGGGCGCCAGCGCGACCATGATCTTCGTGCCGCCCGGCGGCGCCGCGGACGCGGTGATGGAGGCCGCGACGGCGGGGATCACGACGATCTGCTGCATCACCGAGGGCGTGCCGGTCCAGGACATGATCAAGTGCCGGGCGCTGATCGACGAGTTGAACGGCGGGGCGCACATCCCCGCGGCCCAGCGGAAGTTCACCCTGGTCGGGCCCAACTGCCCGGGCATCATCACGCCGGGGCCCAAGACCGGCGACGGCACGGCGGCCTCGAAATTCACGAGCGCCGGCTGCAAGATCGGCATCATGCCCGGATACATCCACACGCACGTGAGCCAATCGAAGCGCGGCAAGGCGGTGGGGATCGTCAGCCGCTCGGGCACGTTGACGTATGAGGCGGTCTGGCAGACGTCGAGCCTCGGGTTTGGTCAGTCGTCGTGCGTGGGGATCGGCGGCGATCCGGTGCGCGGGCTGAACCACATCGATTGCCTGGACCTCTTCGCCAGCGACAAGGACACGCACGGGATTTTGATGATCGGCGAGATCGGCGGGAGCGACGAGAGCGACGCCGCCGCGTGGATTGCCGATGCGCGGAAAAGCGGGAAGCTGACCAAGCCGGTGGCGGCGTTCATCGCGGGGCGCACGGCGCCTCCGGGGCGAAGGATGGGGCACGCTGGCGCGATCATCGGCGGGGCCGACGACACGGCGGACGCGAAGATCAAGGCGCTGCAGGGCGCGGGCGTGGTGGTCGCGATGAGCCCGGGCGACATGGGCAAGGCGATGGCGGAGGCGATGGGCGTGTAAATCCCCGCGATGAAGAGCCCGGGGTCCGATCGCAGAGGAACCAGAAAATCGAAGAAGCACGCGGAGGCGGAGCCCGGCGCGATGCGAGCGCGCTGCTGGCATGCGAACCCCGGCATTGCGCTGGCCGCGACGAGTCGGTTCGCGAAGCGCACGCACCAATAGCGGTGGACGAGTTCAGTCCTTCCGCCTCAGGATCGTGTACCAGCAGAAGTAGTCCTTGGCCGCTTCTTCGCGCGGCTTGCCGCCGAGGTAGCCGAGCTTCCCGAAGCAATCGAGCACCCAGTCCTGATCGACCACATCGAGCTCGATCACCTCAAAGCCCGCGGCGTTGAACTCGCTCGGCGTCCAGGGTGATTTGCCGTCTGCCCAGGGGATGTACTCCTTGTCGGGCGGGTTCTGGGCCGGGCAGATGTTGTAGATGACGAAGAGGCCGCCGGGCCTGAGCGCGTCGTGGACGTATTCCAGGAACATCGCGTCGCTCACGCCCAGATGCACGAGCTTGCGCGAATCGACGGTCTGTCCCTCAGGCGGCGTGGGGTGGATGTAGCCGGCCTTGAGCGTGTTCTTGCTGGTGATGAGGTCGTACTGGCCGCCGATGACGTGGCGGAGTGTGGGCTCGGCGGGCCACTGGCCGGTGTAGACCTTGGCGAGTCCTTCACCGATGGAGCCCGTGTCCGAGGGCTCGCTGTAGAGTGCTTCGAGCATGGGCTCGACGTCGACGCCGCGCGCGTGGAAGCCCAGGTGCGCGAGGAGGTGGAGCTGTCCGATGGAGCCGTAGCCGAAGTCGAGGAGCCTCGGGTGGTCTTTGCGTGAAAAGTGGGGGGCGGCGAGGTCGAGGAGGCGGACATAGACGAGCGGCGAGCCGTAGCCGGTTTCGTAGAAGAACTGGGGCGGGCAGGCGCGGGGTGTGAGGGTGGCCTGTTCCTCGGGCGTCATGGTGCGATAGACGCGCTCGGGCACGGCCAGGCCGAGGTCGCGATTGCGATAGACGACACGCGGCGCGGGCTCGGAAAGAAGCGAGGTCGCGCCGAGGAAGCCGCGGGCCAGGTCGGTCGAGACGATCGGCAGGAGCGAGGCCGCGTCGCGCTTGAGCTTGTCGGTGATCCGTGGCGCGGGGGCTTCGGCCGTCGGGGTCGGTTGCGGCGCGGGCAGCGGTGCAGGTGGCGGCGTGGTCGCCGGCTTGTCCTGGGCAAGCGAGAGCGGCGAGGCAAACGAGGCGAGGAGGACGGCGACGCGAGAAAGCCGAGTGGGCATGGGGCACCTCGGGGAGAGGATACCGCCGGCGGGCGGCGGGGTTTCGAGATCCGTCAATCGGTGAAGGATGAAAGCCGCGGGCGCACCGATGTCGAGGCGACATTGGTGGCACGGCGACAAGCCGCACTACTCGCGGATCAGGCCCATCTGCTTGTAGCGCTCGCGGTACTTCTCGTTGAGCTTGGTGTGCTTTGACGAGAGGTCGATGGCACGACCGTTGATGAACGCGCTGGTGACGGCGCTGGTCAGTTCCAGGGGCGTGCCCGTGGTGACGATGAGCGTGGCGGCCTTGCCCGGCGCGAGCGAGCCGATGGAACCGTCAACGCCGAGGATCTGGGCGGCCGAGAGCGTGATACCGCGGAGCGCGTCGTCGGGCGAGAGTCCGAAGGGCAGGCCTGACGCGGCGTGGTGTGCGAGGTTGCGCTCGTGGGCGGTGTCGTCGCCGCAGGCCAGCGACCAGCGCACGCCCGCGGCCTGGAGATCGCGTGGGAGCGTGTAGCCTTCTTCATAGGGCGAGTCATCGCGGCGCGGGAGCGAGTGGGTGTTGAGGACGATGACGGGGACGTCGTGCTTCTTCAGCAGCTCGACGCACAGGCGAGCATCGCGCCCGCCGACGATGATGGGCTTGAGTTGTCGCTCGATCGCCCACGCGACGCTCTGCGAGATCTGGTCGGCGTCCGAGGCGCGGATGAACACGGGCTTCTGCGCGACGCGCGACTCGCCCGCGGGCGGGAGCACATCCTGCATCGCGGCCAGGCGGATGTCGGACTGGTCGGGCTTGTGGTCGCGGTACGCCTGGGCGGCGGTGAAGGTGTCGCCCAGCGATTGCAGTTGCTCGCGGATGCGCTTCACCTGCTCATCGCGGGGCGTGGTGTTCCACCAGGCGGTGACGGGGCGGGCGTTGGGCCAGTTGATGGAGAGACCCGCGTTCTGCGTGATGGCCATTTCCTCCCAGGTCCAGCCGTCGAAATTGACGATTGCGACCTGGCCCGAGATCGTGCCGCCGGTCGGGAAGATCGCGCCGACGAGCACGCCGGCGGCGCGGGTGACGGGGAGGAGCGTGGAGTCGGGGTTGATGGCGGCGACGGCGCGTGCCTCGGGGGTGACGTTGCCGGTTTCGGCGAAGTCGACGGTCTGGCGGACGGGCGGGAACTCGGTGAGGCCGAGCTGGGAGTAGGAGGAGATGAGCCCGGGATAGACGTGCTTGCCCTTGGCGTCGATGACCTCGGTGCCGTTGGGGAGGTCGATTCTGTCGGCGGGCCCGAGGGCGACGATGACGCCCTTGTCGAAGACGATGACGCCGCCCTCGATCGGCCCGGACGAGATCGGATGGATGGTGGCGTTCTTGATCGCGATGGGGCGCGACTGGGGCGGGGCCTTGATGCCGAGGTCCTGTGCGGAGGCGGCCGCGGCGAGCACGAGCGAGGCGAAGATGGCGGCGGGATAGAACTTGTTCATGATGGCTCTCGGGGACGGGACAGTTCAACGCAGAGGTCGCAGAGAACGCAGAGAAGTGGCACGGGGGGGGAGAGAAGAGGCGAAGAGGCGGAGTGAAGAGGAGAGGCACTGGGCACTAGGCACTGGGCACTCGGGAGCGCGAAGAGGCGGCGAGAAGTTCACGGACGGGGGAGGTATTCGAGGTCGGCGGTCAGGCCGCAGCCGCAGTCGAGGGGTTTGGACTGGGTGGGATCGATGCCCTGGCGTGCGAGGTCGAGGAGGTAGTTGGAGAGCATGCCGCGTGAGTCGGCGCCGGGGGTGCTGGTGTCTGTGGCGACACCGGTTCCGGCGCCGGCCCCCGAGCCCGCGAAGAAGAAGTCATCGGCGGCGGCGGTGGAGCCCGCCTCTTCGCCGAGTTTGATGATGTTCTGGATGATGCGCTCGCGGGCGGCGGCGTTGTGGGCGCGGAGCTTGGCGTCGCGCTCCAGCGAGAAGAGTTCCTTGCCGTCGACGAAGGTGCGCACGGCGCGCGTGCCGGTCGAGAGCGGATTGCCCGACCACACGGCGAGGTCGGCGTCCTTGCCCACCGCGATCGTGCCCACGCGATCATCGATCGCGAGCTGATACGCCGGGTTGGTCGTGACGAACTTCAGGGCTTCCTCGGGAGGCAGGGCGTTGGAGTAGCGGATCGCCTTGGCGGCGTCGGTGTTGAGGCGTCGGGCGAGTTCGTCGGAATCGGAGTTGAAGGAGACCGTCGCGCCGACATCGTGCAGGATCGCGCCCGCGTAGGGGATCGCGTCCTGCACCTCGACCTTGTAGGCCCACCAATCGGAGAAGACGCTGGCGCCGCGCGAGGACTGCTTGACGGCGTCGGCGACCTTGTAGCCCTCGAGGTTGTGCTGCCAGGTGCCGAGCGTGAAGCCGAAATCGCGCGTCAGGCGAGCGAGCATCAGAATCTCGTCCTGGCGATAGGAGTGGCAGTGGATGAGACGACGATGCTCGATGAGCTGCGCGACCGCTTCCAGCTCCAGGTCGCGGTGAGGCGGGGCGATCTCGCCGACGCGCCGGCGCAGTTCGTCGGGCGCCAGGCGCAGGCGGAGCAGCGGCGAGACCTTGTCGGCGTAGGCCTTCCATTCCTGGAGATAGTCACGGGCGGCCGTGAAGCGATCGCGGAGAAGGCCCTCGACGCCCATGCGCGAAACGGGATAGCGTGAGCGCTGCCCCGAGCCGTTGGCCTGCGTGACGTTCTCGCCGAGCGCAAACTTGATGCCGGAGATGACCTTGTTGTCCGCGAGAACAAGCTTGTCGTCTCGTGTCGAGGCAGCGTCGGGCAGGCCGGTCGGCGCGAATGGGTTGGCGTCGGAGTAGGACTCGCGTCCCGCGAAGTGGAGGTCGTCGGGGTGGGCGGCGCCCCAGCGGTTCTTGTTGACGCAGTTCTGCCCGCCGATCGGGTTGGCCGAGCCGTGCAGGTTGTTGACCGCCGTCACGCCGCCGGCGAGTTGGCGATACCACGAGATGGAGTCGGGGTCTGTGACGTCTTGGATGCGAACCTCGGCGGTGACGGCCTGTCCGCCCTCGTTCACGCCGCGCGAGATGCCGGTGTGCGAGTGGCAATCGACGATGCCGGGCGTGATGTGGAGCCCGGTCGCGTCAACGACGCGAGCCGCGTCGAGATCGGCGAGGGCCGAGCCGCCCGCGTCGAGCGTCGCGGCGGGTCCGATCCAGTGGATCTTGCCATCCTTGATCCAGACGGCGGCGTTCTGCATCACGCCGTTCTTATCTCCGGTCCAGACGGTCGCGTTCCTCAGGATGAGGTTCTCATGGCCGGGCTGATCCTGCGGGAGATAGCCGTACGCGCCGAACGGCGTTGGCAAAAGCTCGGGCACGGCGGCGGCGAAACACTGACCGCGGTCGATCTCTTCGAACTTCGGGATCGCATCGGAGTCGCCGACGCGCACCGCCTTGAAGGTGTGGAGCGAGCCATCGGGGGTCGTCATGGAGCCGATGAGAAGCGTGGAGTAACGGATCGCGGTGACTTTCACCGTTCCCGTGCCGCCCGCCTGCGACATATCGACGCTGTACGAGACGCGATCGGCGGCGACGTTCGCGTTGGTGGAGGCGTAGTCCTTGTCGCCCTTGCCGTGCAGCTTGACGCTGTCCTTGCCGACGACGATGAACGTCGTGTCGTCCTTCTTCAGCGATTCGGGTTTGTCGTCGACCGAGACCATGAGGTACGCGCCGGAAGGATCGGCGGGATTCCGCGGCGCCGCGGGCTGCTTCGCAGGAACGCGGGCGGCCTTGTAGGTGTGCTTGGAGCCATCGGCGAGCGTAGATTCGCCGACGAGCGTGTCGTTGCTGAGCGTGATCACGTCGGTCGACTTGCCCTCGCCCCCGATGGGCTTGAGGTCGTGGGTGAAGGTGAGCTTGTCGTTCTCGATCTTGACGTCGTCGGCGTTGATGACGGTGGTGGTCTTCTCGCCGGCGTCCTTCGCGGGCCCATCCTTCGCCGGCTTGGTGAACGTGAGCTTGAGCGCGGTCTTCCCGGCCGATTCGGTCAGGTCCAGCACGAGCGAGTCGGCGTCCTCGGCGCCGCGCGGCGCACCGTCGGCCTCCGTGAGGCGCCACGAGCCCAGCATGGGCGACGCGGGTCGTCGCGTCGCGGAGAAGCTGATGCGATCGCCGCCCGGCGACAGGATCTCGCCCGTCATCACGGCAGGCTTCCCGTTCGCATCGTTCTCAACCACGCCGGAAACGGTGAAGAAGCCCGGATGAACATCGTTCTCCTCCGGGAAATCGACGGCGCCGTGGTCGAAGGTGAACGAGATGAGCGAGTTGTCGAAGTTCGACTTGGCGGCGCGGACGGTCTTCTCGCCGCGCTTGATCGTAATTCCGTTGTCCTTGTCAATCAGGAGGGCACGTTCCAACTCGCGCCCGGCGGGGTTGACCGTGACGCTCCAGTAGCCTTCGAGCGAGACGGGGCGCGCGGAAAGCTCGTGACGCTGGCCGCCGACCCAGACCTCGCGGATGACGCCGCGCTTCGACTTGGAGTCGCCCGGACCGTTGCCGCCTCCGCCGCCCGCGGCAAAACCGCCGGCCCCGCCGCCGCCACCGCGACGACCGCGCCCGCGACGACCCGGTGCTTCATCCTGCGGTGCATCCGCAGGCTTGGCTTCCGGCTTGGCCTCTTCGGGTTTGTCGCCCGGCTTGGCATCAGGCTTTGCGTTGGGGTCGGCGGGCTTGTCGCCTTCCTTCTTGGTTTCGGCGGGCTTCTCCTCGGGGAGCTTGGGAAACTCGGGTGTGAAGAGCGGGTTGTCGGCGATCACGAGGTCGGCGGATTTCCCCGCGCCGATCGTGCCGTGCGTGTCGGAGATGCCCAGCATCGCGGCGGGGATCGTCGTGAGCATCGCCTGGGCGCGCTCGGCGGGAAGGCCATAGGCGATCGCCTTCGACAGATTGCGATGGAACGAGTTGCGATCACGCGTCTTGGAACTGGTGAGCGCGATGTTCAGTCTCGCGGCGTCGAGTCGGCGCGGATTCGTCGGGCCCTGCTCCCAGTTCATCAGCTCGCGCAGCGAAACCGACTCGGTCGCGCTGACCGTCGACACGTCCGGCGCGCCGGGGAACGAGAGAGGGATGATGAACGAGACGCCGTTGCCCGCGTCCGGTGACTTGTCGCTCGTGGGGCGAGCGGCCTCGGCGATCGCGCCCAGGCGCCGAAACTCAAGCCCCGAGCCCACGATCGTGATCGGGCGATCGAACTCGCGCGCGAGCTTGATCGCGCGCAGCGTGTCCAGCTCGTCGTTGACCGAGAAGAGCAACGGCGCCGCGCCCTGCCGCGACGGCGCGTTCAACGCGTCGATCGAGTTGGCGGGGATCGTCGCGCCCGCGGCCCGCGACGCGGCCTGCCAATCGGCATCGATGAAAGTCTGGCGGATCAGCGCGATCGCGCCCATCAGCGAACTGGGATAGCCGCCCCAACGTGTTTCCACGCCCGCCTCGCGGTTCTGGCGCGGGCCGCCGCCGCCGAAACCACCGAAATCGAACGAGAGCGACTGGAAGACGCGCTCGCGGATAACGGGCGAGACGGCGAGGCTGGCGTCTTCGGCGGGCTTGGCGAGGGAGACGACGGAGGTTGTGCCGCGGATCAGCCCGCGCGAGGGCACGAGACCCGCGGCGGTAAAGCCCAGGCGCCGGAGCGAAGCGGCGTTGTCCTCGGTGATGTTCTGGGCGGAGACATCGGGCGTGATGCGCGAGTTCCAGTGCGCGCCCTGGCGGTTGGTTGTCGCGGTGGGCTCGACCTCGAAATAGGGCTCGATGAAACCGGGATAGACGTGCAGATCGGTGCAGTCCCAGGCGCGGCAGTCGGCGGGCGCGGGGACGGGCAGGTCGTCGGCGGTGTTGGGAAGGTTGTCCGGTCCGGGCGCGGCGGGAAGCAGCTGCGTCACCACACCGTCGCGGATAACGATGGTGGCCCAGCGGAGCACGACGCCCGGCGCGGGGTAGACCGTGGCGTTGACCAGGGCATGGTCCGCGGGGCTCGTGATGCGCGGGCCGTTGAAGGGTGGATTGAGCGGGCGGGCGCTGGGCTGAACGGGCGGCTGGGCCTTGCCGACTTGCGTGCCGGTCTGGCTCGCGGGTTGGGTCGGGCGTTCGAGGGCGAGCGCGAAGGGAGCAAACGCGGCGAGGGTGAGCGCCAGGAGCGACGAAACTCGAAGGGTTGACATGGGGGCGGAGTGTACCAAGAGCGCACGGTGGGTTTGCCAGGGGCCGGACGCCCGGATTCGGGAAAGCCACGCCGCGGACACGGAGGTCTGAAAAGCGGATGAGGGTGTGTGGAGCGTGGCTACGCTTGGCACGATTCGGGGAATGGGCGGCGGGTGTTTCGCCGCCGCGCCGATCGGGGGACCGAGCGGCTGATTGAACTTTGGAACCTAATTTCAAACGCCGGCCGCGGCCGCGGGCCGCGTGCGCGGGAAGGAATCGAGTCATGGCGGAGAAACTCAGCAAGGGGACGGCGCTGATCGGTCAGTCCGGCGGGCCGACGGCGGTCATCAACCAGAGCCTGGTGGGAGTGGTGGAGGAATTGCGCGCGAGCCTGGTGAAGCGAGGCATCGTGCAGCGCGTGTACGGCATGCGTCACGGCGTCAACGGGCTGGTGAAGGGCGAGCTCGTCGATCTCACCAGGTACCCCGCCGCCAAGCTGCAGCGCGTCGCGATCACGCCCAGCGCCGCCCTGGGCTCCTCACGAGACAAGCCCGACGCCGAGTATTGCGCGCGGATCCTCGAGCGGTGCAAGCTGGTCAACGCCCGCTATTTCTTCTACATCGGCGGGAACGATTCGTCGGACACCTGCCGCATCGTCAGCGAACTCGCCGCCGGCTCGGGCTATGAACTCCGCTGCTTCCATGTTCCCAAGACCATCGACAACGATCTCATGGGCAGCGACCACACGCCCGGCTTCCCGTCGGCGGCACGCTTCCAGGCCCTGGCCTTCATGTCCGACTCCATGGACAACGCGAGCCTGCCCGGCGTGAAGATCAACGTGGTGATGGGGCGGCACGCGGGCTTCCTGACCGCCGCGTCGGCGCTGGCGCGGGGAACCGGCAAGGGGACGCAGAACAACGGGCCGCACCTGATCTATTGCCCGGAGATCCCGTTCGATTCGACGCGCTTTCTGCAAGACGTTGAGCGTGTCTACACCAAGCTCGGGCGCTGCCAGGTCGCGGTGAGCGAGGGCATCCAGGACGCCAACGGCGAGCCGATCGTCGCGACGCTGCTGAAGTTCCTGGAGAAGGACTCGCACGGGAACGTGCAGCTGTCGGGCGTGGGCGCGCTGGGAGATGCGCTGGCGGACCACGTCAAGAACAACCTGAAACTCACCGGCTCGAAGCTCCGCGTGCGGGCCGACACGTTCGGATACCTGCAGCGCTGCTGGCCCGACCCGTCGCCGATCGATTCGAAGGAAGCGCGGATCGCGGGCAAGATGGCCGTGAAGCACGCCGCCCGTGGCCAGATGAGCGGCTCGATCGCCATCACCCGCGCCAAGGGCAGGCTCTACAAGCCCGAGTTCAACCTCATCAAGCTCTCCGATGTGGCGGCCAAGACGCGCCACATGCCGCAGCACTTTTTCGATGGGCATTGCGACGTGTCGAAGGCCTACCTCGACTACCTCCGCCCGCTCGTCGGCGAGCTCCCGGTGATGGAGAGGATTTGAGCGGAGCAGAAGTCACGAAGTCACGAAGTCGCGAAGAGAATACCCCGTGAGTCGTGAGTCGTGAGTCGTGAGTCGTGAGTCGTGAGGCGGGATTGGTGAGCGATGAGCCTGCCCTGTTGAAATCCGCTCCTCCAGCCCGAAGGGCTGGTCGCCTGTAGCCGGGGGTTGAGCGAGTCTGCGAGCGAAACCCCCGGACTGCACGCCCATTACCACCGCACCCCGGAGGGGTGCTCGTGCCGACCGACGGGATCCAACGTGACACGGTGAATCGCAATTCGTAAGGGCAACCGAAATAGAGAAGGTTCTTCCGGTACGTGCCGGGTGCGGACGTGCTCGGCGCTTCTCATGCCACGAGCAGCCCTTCAGGCTGCACGGTCATGGGGTCGATCTGTCGGGGGTGTCGCTCGTCGAAGACTCCTCGCTCCACACCCCGCCTACGAACGGTCAGGCCTCCGGCCTGAAGTCCCCCGGAAATACCGGATGAACCTGAAAAAACGGACCCGAGTTCGGGTCCGTTTTCATTCCGCGTTGGCGCCGACCGCCGTGCTTATTCGCTCTCGCCGTGGCGGCGTGGCATGACCGGCATCTTCTTCAGGACCGCGTCCACCAGGCCGTAGTCCAGCATCTCCTGGTCATCCAGCCACTTGTTGCGGTCGCAGTCCTTGGCGATGCGGTCGACCGTCTGGCCCGTCGCCTCGGCGTAGATCCGATAGAGGCGGTCGCGCAGGCGCAGCATCTCGCGCGCCTCGATCTCGATGTCGGTCGCCTGGCCCTCCATCACGCCCGAGAGCAGCGGCTGGTGCATCAGGTTGCGCGCGTTGGGCAGCGTGAAACGCTTGCCCTTGGTGCCCGCCGCCGCGAGCACCGAGCCCATGCTGGCGGCCTGCCCGATGATGTACGTACACACGTTGCAGGGAACGTGCTGCATCGTGTCGAGCATCCCCAGCCCCGCGGTCACGCTCCCGCCGGGCGAGTTGATGTACATGTGGATGTCGGCCTTGGCGTCCTCGTTGGCGAGGAACAGGAGCTGCGCGATGATGAGGCTGGCCACTTCGTCCGTGACGGGGCTCCCCAGGAAGATGATGCGGTCCTTCAGCAGGCGCGAATAGATGTCGTACGAACGTTCGCCGCGCGCTGACTTCTCGATGACGATCGGGACCAGATATCCGGACATGGCTTTCTCCAGACGGGCTCGACGCGACGCGGCGACGGCCCGGAAAGGGCGGGGATCAATGACGCGCGATCAGCGGATGCCCGAGGCGGCCTTGGGCGGCTCGACGAGCACCTCGTCCACCAGCCCGTAGCGCACCGCCTCCTCCGCGCTGAAGTACTTGTCGCGCTCGCTGTCGCGGTGGATGTTGTCGATCGACTGACCGGTGTGGCTGGAGATGATTCGATTCAACTCCGCCTTGGCCTTGATGATCTGCTCCGCCTGGATTCGAATGTCCTCCGCCTGACCCGTCACCCCGCCGTACGGCTGGTGGATCATCACCTTCGCGTGGGGCAGGATGTACCGCTTGCCCTTGGCCCCGGCGGTGAGGAGCACGGCCGCGCCCGAATAGGCGCGACCAAGGCAGTACGTTGACACGGGCGAGGACAGGAATCGCATGGTGTCGTACAGGGCGAGCGTGTCGTCGACCGCGCCGCCCGGCGAGTTGATGTAGAAGTTGATGTCCTGGCCCCGCTTCTGGTTCTCGAGGTACAGCATCTGCATCATGACGCGGGCGGCGGAGCCCTGGTTGATCTCCCCGATCAGGAAGACGATCCGATTCTCGAGCAGGAGCTCGTCGATCGTCATCTCGCGGGTCCGCTGGTATGTGACCGAAGCTGCTGATGGCATGGGTGGTTCCTATCCGTCGATGGCCGCTCTGGCCGCGAACTTCTCCGACGCTTTCCCGGGATGGTATTCCCCGGACACGCCCCGACCGATTCAGGCCAAGGGCGATCCCCGCCGCAAGATCGGCATAATCGGCATCGGTCAATAGCCCGATCGGCCCGATTGTGGTCCGTGCCCCCGCCCGCACCCGATTCGCACTATGATCCCCACCCGCCCCCCGGGTTTGGTTCGGAGTCGGTTTCATCGGGGGCCCAACCGGAGTCTTTGTGCCCACCGCCGTCATCAGCGACATCCACGGCAACGCCGAAGCCCTCAAACGCGTCCTCGAGGACATCGAGAAGCGCGGCATCAAGCGCATCGTGTGCTTGGGCGACATCGTCGGCTATGGCCCCGAGCCCCTGACCTGCGTCGACCTCGTCCGCGAGCGCTGCGCCTGGTCGCTCATGGGCAACCACGACTTCGGCGTGCTCTACGAGCCGACCAACTTCAACGCCAATGCCGAGTCCGCCGCGTTCTGGACCCGCGAGCAGTTCGACAAGGAGCCCGACGAGGCGCTCCGCGCCGCCCGCTACGAGTTTCTCGGCCGCCTGCGCGTCCGTGTCGTCGAGACCGAGCCCGACGGCGCGTTCCCCATCCTCGCGGTCCACGGCTCGCCCCGCCGCCCCATCAACGAGTACATCTTCCCCGACGACGCGACCAACGCGCCCGAGAAGATCCAGGGTGTCTTCGACCGCGTCGAGCGCGTCGCGATCGTGGGGCACACCCACGTCCCCGGCGTTTTCACCAACGAGCCCGACTTCTACCCGCCGACCGAATTGGGCGAGGGCGTCTTCCGCTTCCAGCCGAGCGAAAAGGTCGTCATCAACGTCGGCTCCGTCGGTCAACCGCGCGACATGGACCCGCGCGCCAGCTACGCCATCCTCCACGCCGACCGCGTCGAGTTCACGCGCGTGCCCTACGACATCGACGTGACGGCCAACAAGATCAAGGCGATCCCGCAGCTGCACCCGTACCTCGGCGAGCGGCTGTACACGGGAAGGTGACGAGACGAGCGTGCTCGGAAGCGCACAATCAATCGGACAGTGGGAGCCAGGCATGAATCAAGAGGAAGCTCAACGCCGAGCCCGCTTGATCGTTCAGCTGGCCGAAGAACGTGCCGCAGCGCGAACGGCGAAGACCAAGAATCGCCTGTTGTTTCGGTTGTACGCGACTGCCGCGGATCTTGAGACCGCAGGTGTCGAACTATCGCCGCTCCTGGAATCGCACCTCGAGCACCCGTCTCCAGATGTGCGATGCACCCTCGCGGCTCTGTTGCTCCGCGAAAAGAACGATAGGGCGGTTCGGGTTCTCGAAGAGCTTGTCCTCGCCGAGGATGTCAGGGGCTTTTCACCAGTCACGGCGAAATACACGCTCATTGAGTGGCGGGCAGGACGTTTAGCGCCATTCAGCACTTGCGTGGAAAACGCAAGGCGATCAGAGTCTCGGTGACGGGAGATCCTCGCAATCGTTCAGCTGCGAGAACCCCTCGTTCGCACGCACTCCGTGCCACCGATGTCGTTCGCGACATCGGTGCTGTACTTGTGCTCTCCCTCCGGTTGGCGTGGCCAACGTGTTGGCCACGCGTCTACCGCTTCGCCTTCTTCTTCGCCGCCTTTGCCTTCCCATACGTCGCCGGGATGCCCTGGCGCCACGTCTTCATGCGCTGCGATTCCGCGTTGTAGCCGTCGCCCGGGATCGGACGCGAGCCGTGCGCGAACGACGACACCGTCTGCTTGGCGGCCGTCTTGCCCCGGTACTTCTTGACGAACTCGCCGTGGATCCAGCGATACGTCGCCTCCATGCCGTCGCGCAGGCGCGTGGAGGGCTGCCAGCCGAGGTACTCCATGATCTTGGCGTTGTCGGAGTTGCGTCCCGCGACGCCGCGCGGCGCGTCCAGCTTGTAGTTCCGCTTCAGCCGAACGCCCGCGATGTCCTCGGCGATGTCGACGAGCTGATTGATCGAGACCATCTCCGACGAACCGAGGTTGATCGGCTCCAGAATCTTGGAGTGCGTGATGAGATCGATCCCCTTGATGCAGTCGTCGATGTAGGTGAACGAACGCGTCTGCGTGCCGTCGCCCCACACCTCGATCTCGTGCCGCCCGGACACCACCGCGGCGATGACCTTCCGGCACACGGCGGCCGGGGCCTTCTCGCGCCCGCCGTCCCACGTGCCGTGCGGGCCGTACACGTTGTGGAAGCGCGCGACCCGCGCGTGGATGCCGAAGTCCTCGCGGAAGTGGCGGCACATGCGCTCGCTGAACAGCTTCTCCCAGCCGTAGCCGTCCTCGGGGAGCGCGGGGTACGCGTCGGCCTCCTTGAGCGCGGTGATGTTGGGGTCGCGCTGCTTGTCCGCGGAATAGACGCACGCGGACGAGGCATAGAAGAAGCGATCGACGCCGGCCTCCTGGGCCGCCAGCAGCATGTGCGTGTTGGTCATCACGCTGAGCATGCACAGCGCCTTGTTGTTCTCGATGAAGCCCATCCCGCCCATGTCCGCCGCGAGCTGGTACACCTCCGACGCGCCCCTGCACAGCACGCGGCAGAGCGAATAGTCGCGGCAATCACCGCCGAGCTTCGCCGGCGTGCCCGGGCCCGCAAAGTTCTCCGCGCCCCTGTGAACCTGGTACCACTCGCGGAGCGGCTTGATGTCGGCCGCCCGGACTTCGTGCCCGAGCGACAGGAAGTGACGAGCCAGGTGCCCGCCGATGAACCCGCCGGCGCCCGTGATGACGATGGTGCGTTTGCGTGCCATGGGAAAAAGTGTAGTGGACTCTCAGGCCGGAGTTCGTCCACCGGAAGCACGCCGCGTCCCCCCAACCTCGCGCTTCTGCGTTCAACTCCCGCTCTTCCCCATTCCCCATTCTCGACTCTCCTCTTCTCCGCGCCCTCGGCGCCCTCTGCGTTGAAACTTCTTCTGACTTCTCTTCCCGACTCCCGCTCCTCCCGGTTAGTAGCCGCTTATCACCGCCTTCGTGCGCACCAAAGTGTCCGTCTTTTTCGCCGTTTTCCGGATTCCCGAAAAAATCTTCGCGCGATTCCTCCCCGCGCGCAACCTCCTCCGCGGCCTGCATTTCTGCCATTGCCTATTGCCCATTGCCCTCTGCCTAGTGCCTACTTACAACCACTTTGGTGCGCACCAAAGTGTCCGTCCGCCCCCTGTACGGAGAGTGCGTGTGTTCACCGCCGCTCTTTGACAAGTGAATACGTCGGCCGGGGCGAAAACGCCCGCTCGCCAGGACATCGCGCCACGACACCGCGCGTCAAGCTCCCGCGCCCGCTCCGCGCGCCCTACCGATCGTCCGGCAGCATCGCGCGGAAGAGCAATCCTGCGACGGCGCCCGCCGCGAGGTTCGCCACGACATGGATCCAGAGGTCGCCCATCGCGACCATCTTCATCACGCCCGCGCCGAGCGCCACCGCGGAGTTGAACGCGCCGCCCGAGATGCCGCCCACGCTGAGCGCGCCCGCGAGCACCACCGCCGCGATCGCCACGCCGAAGAACGAGTTGCCCGCGTTGCCCCTGGCCGTCGCGACGTGGAGCACCACGCTCGCCAGCGCGAACGAGAAGAGGAACTCCGCGAGCAGCGCCGCCTTCACGTCTTTGATCGCCATGGGCGCGCTCGGGTATCCGACCAGCACGCCGACCACGAGCGCCGCCAGCGCCGCGCCCGCGAGCTGCGCGACGACATACGCGACGCCGTCCCGGGGCGGGCACTTGCCGCGCAGGACGACCGCGAGCGTCACGCCCGGGTTGAAGTGCCCGCCCGAGATGTGCCCGAAGGCGTAGATCATGGTCATGAGCATCGCCGCGATCGCGAGCGGCGGGATCACGCCTGGCGAGCCGGGGATCACAGTGCAGCCGATCGTCAGCACGAGAAAGAAAGTACCGATGAACTCGGCGATGGGCTTGGCGAGGGGGTGGTTCGCTTGGTTTGGCATGGGGCGGAGTGTAACGGCTCCGCAACAGTTCGACGCGGTGAGCTCGATTGCGGACCGCTATGGATAGGATGAGTCCGTCGCGCGTCTGAACGTGCCGCAAGGGGTTTGCGATGAATCACGTCTTGAAGACCATCACAGTGCTGCTGATCGGTGCTCTGGGTGCGCGTGTGCTAGCCTTGCACTCGAGCGGACGTGCGCCGGTCGCGCACGCTGCGGAGGTTGGCGGCGATGCATCGCTCGTGCTTTCGATTCAACGGTCCGGAAACCGCGACGACGATAGCAAGCTCATGGGCGCGCTGTGGTCGGACGGCGTGCTGTACTTCCCCTCCGGGAAGAAGCCGCTCTTCTACAAGGCTGAGGCGGACAAGCTCGCCGCGTTTCGCAAGCATCTTGACGATGGTGCAGGCGTCAACCCTTCGCGTGCGAGCTTTCTCGTCCCGGATCACGAATCGATCACGATGCGGTTCGTGAGCAAGGCCACGACGATTGCGGCACGCTGGGACGAGATTATCGCGCCCAACTGGGGAGCAAACACCAACGCCAGCGACGAGTATCGCGCGTTTGTAGCGGCGTGGTATGACACGCGAGTGCGTCTGGTCTCGCTGGGTTGGTCGATCGAGAACTCGATGTCCGAAGAAGAGCGCACGCGACGAATCGAACAAGCGGAAAACTGGCGGCCGTAGCCGGCCTTCAACCTGTGCGTGTACACCGAGCGTGAGAGTGAAGAGCGATTCCTAGAGCTTCGTGGCGACCGCCCCAATCACCCCCGCACCTAGGATCACGAGCGGCGTGATCCAGCGCGATCTTGATGAGAACAGCGCCGCCAGCGACGCGACGAAGACCGCGCCGGTCAACGCCGAGCTTACCGCGTCGAGCGTCATGGTCACCGCGGCGGCCGCGATCACGCCCACGACGCCCGCGGTCACGCCGTCGAGCGCGCGATGCGCCGCGGGAAAGTTGACGACGCGCTCAAAGAACGAGTGCCCGAGCACCGTGAACGCGAACGCGGGCGCGAAGATGCCGAGCGTCATCGCCAGCGCGCCCGCCCAGCTCCCCGCGACAAAGCCGACGAACGTGCCGAAGATCACCAGCGGCGCGGGGAGCACGCCCGAGAGCGCAAGCCCGTCAAAGAACTCGCGCGGGCTGACCCAATGATGGCGTGCCGCCGCGTCATCCCGCAGGAACGGCACCACGGTGTACGCGCCGCCGAACGTCAGCATCCCGGCCTTCAGCCCCGAGCCGAGGAGGCGCGGCGTGGAGACACGTTCGCGCGTGAACGCGGTGTCGTCGCGTTGCTGAACAGCTGAGAGGTCCGCGGCGTTCGATTCGTCTCTCGTTTCACTCGGCCCCGTCTCTCTGAGGCCGGTCTGCGTTGTGCCGGCCGTCGCCGCTCTGGATGTCTCGATCGCTTTCCACGCACCCGCTCCCGCGACCAGCGCGAGCGTCAGAGCCGCCAGCCAGCGCCACCGCTTGTTCGCGCGCGGGGCGCACGCCTCGCTCGCCAGGGCCGAACCCGCCAGAACGATCGCCCAGTGCGCCCCGGCGAGTGTGGCTCCCAACGACACGATCGCGATCGCCCATTTCCACGGGTCGCGTGCGACCGCGTGACTCCCGATGCGGTGCGCCGCGCGCACGACCAACGCCGCGACCGCGGGCTTCATGCACGCGAACGCGCCGGCGATGATGACAAGTGCTCCGGTTGCGGGCGCGCCCGCTTTGACGCCGCCACCGCCGCCCACGCCGAAATTCACATAGAGCCACGAGAGCGCGAGCATGAGCAAGAGGCCGGGCGTGATGAAGCCCAGGCCCGCGGCGATCGCGCCCAGCCTTCCGCGCGAGAGGTATCCGAAGTAGCAGCAGAGTTCCGTCGCCTCCGGGCCGGGCAGGAGCTGATAGACGGCCAGCGCGCGGTTGAAGCGATCGGGCGTGGTCCATCGCTCGCGATCAACGAGCTCGCGTTGGAGCATCGCGATCTGGGCCGCGGGCCCGCCCCAGGCGTGCAGGCCGAAGGAGAGGAAGCGGGCAAAGAGTCGCGGGATGGAAAGCCGCGGCGGCGAAGGATCGCTCGGCGCGTCGGGGCTCATGTTGGCCCGCCACCCGGTTCTGAGCGGGAAAGCCCGGCGGCGCGAGCCAGCCTTTGGCGCGCCTCGACTATTCGACTCTCGAGGTCATACTCAAACTCGCTGACGACCTTCCAATGATCTTTGCTGAGGTGGGCGGGGCGCGCCAGACCCCGGCGTTTCAGCCACGACTCTCTCACAACACGCCCCCACATCCACAGAAGCGACCCGACGCACGCGAGCACTCCGAGGAAAAGAAGCCACCACGCGAGCCCATCGAACTGAACCTCGATCAGGACCGACGCGGCCTGCTCGATCACGAGCCACGCGACCAGCGACCCCGCGAGCGTGTAGCACCAGAGCGACAGGTGCGCGGCGGAGATGTTCTCGCGCGCCACGCGGTCGTACTGCGCATCGGCGCCCGCGCGGATCGCGATGCTCTCGCGCGTTGCACGCGGGATCGCCGGTCCGGCGGTCGTGGGTTTGCTCGGAGGTGAAGAGGGCGGGGTCGCGCCACTCCCCGGTGGTGGGGCGGGCGCGTCGTCCGTCGTGGCGCCCGCCGGCGAGGGCTCTGGTCCGCCCGGCGTCGCTTCGCCCTTCAACTCGCGCACGCGCGCCAATCGCTCGTTCAACCGGCGGTCGACTTGCGCCTTGGCCTCGGCGGCCAGGTCTCGCTCTTCCGGTTTGTAGGCGTCAAAGTCCTCCACGCGCGAGGGCACCCAATAGGTGCGCCCGTGGTGCTTCACGAGGCTCGGGTGGCGGAACCACGCGAGGCGATCGTCCTTGCCCGCTTCCTCGATGAAACTGATGGCCTCCTGGAGCCAGCGGCTGCGCTCCTCGTCCTTCGCCTGGCGGAACTCGTCGAGGCGATCGCGGATCAGGTCGAAGCGGCTCCTTTCGCGGACGAGCTGCGGCACGTTGGCCTGATAGATCGAGCGCCCCATCACGACCAGCAACGCCGCGAAGAACAGGAGCGCGAACGAGCCCGGCATGTGCGAGTTGAGGAACGACTGGGCGGGGGTGGACACGACGTGGGGCGTGGGGTCGAAGCTCCCGAACACCCAATCGACGACGCGGGGCGCGACGCCCTGCTTCCAGTGGACGTCGGAATAGCGCTGCACGGCGCTGCGCAGCGCGGGCCACAGACCCGCGAGGATGGGGACCAGCACCAGCGCGAGCATGGACGCGCGGGTGAGGATCGCCAGTTCGCCCACGCCTCGGACCAGCCCCCAATCAAGTGAGTGGCAACGACCCCTGGCCCACAAGAGCCACCACAGGCGTCGCCGGCCGCGCGCCGGCGGCGAGCGCCCGAACGAGGCGGAGTCGGCGCTGTCGGAATAGAAGGTCGAGGATTGAAAGGAAGAAGAAACGTTGAATTGATGTTCCGAGAACCACGCGTTGTGGAACCGCGGGGGCTTGGCGAACGTACCGCCGCCGGCGTCGAACTCCCCGGCGAAGGCCGCGGAGTCGAACCAGGCGCCCCCGGCGAAGGCCGCGGAGTCGAAGCGGGCGTCCCCGGCGAAGGCCGCGGAGTCGAACCAGGCGTCCCCGGCGAAGGCCGCGGAGTCGAAGCGGGCGTCCCCGGCGAAGGCCGCGGAGCGGAACCAGGCGTCCCCGGCGAAGGCCGCGGAGTCGCAGCGGGCGTCCCCGGCGAAGGCCGCGGAGTCGAACCAGGCGTCCCCGGCGAAGGCCGCGGAGTCGAAGCGGGCGTCCCC